>DJYD01000027.1:0-7879 GCA_002449955.1 Lachnospiraceae bacterium UBA6987 | reverse complement strand
CCGGCGCGTCGTTGATGCCGTCGCCCACAAAAAGCAGGGTTCCGTTTTCCGTCTTTTCCTTCATCAAGGTCTCGACCGCTTCGACCTTGCCTTCGGGCAGCAGCTCCGCCTTAAGCTCCGTGATGCCGAGCGAAGCCGCCACGTGCTCCGCCGCCTTCTTTCGGTCGCCGGTCAGCATGACGACCCGCTTCACGCCGGCCGCAGTCAGCGCGCTCACCGCCGCCTTCGCGTCAGGCTTTTCCACGTCCGAAATATGGATATGCCCTAAATATTCGCCGTCCGCCGCAATGTGGATAATGGTTCCCGGGTCCTCGCAGGGCGTCCAGGCCGCACCGATCTTGTCCATCAGGCGGCTGTTTCCGGCATAGACGGTCTTTCCTTCGACCACGGCCTTCACGCCGAGGCCGGCCAGTTCCTCCACATCCTCCACGCTGCAGCCGTCGTCTTCATTACCGAAGGCTTCCCGAAGCGACGCCGCGATGGGATGCGTGGAATAGCGCTCCACGTGTGCCGCGAGGTGCAGCAGTTCCTTCGGCGAGATCTCCTCCGGGTGCAGGTCGGTTACCTCGAACACACCCTTTGTGAGCGTTCCGGTCTTATCAAAGACCACGATCTCCGTGCGGGCAAGTGCGTCCATGTAGGACGAGCCCTTGATCAGAATGCCGCGCTTTGACGCCGCGCCGACGCCGGCAAAGAAGGTGAGCGGCACGGAAATGACGAGCGCGCAGGGGCACGATACCACAAGGAAGGTCAGCGCCCGCAGCAGCCAGGAGGCAAAATGCGCGCCGAAATCGCCGGAAAGAAGCGGCGGCAGGAAGGCAAGGACAACGGCCGCGCAGACCACGATGGGCGTGTAGACCTTCGCAAAGCGCGTGATGAATTTCTCTGTCTTCGATTTACGTGAGGAGGCATGTTCGACCAGATCCAGGATCTTCGCCGCCGTGGACTCGCCCGCCGGCTTATCCGCACGCACGCGGAGCAGCCCGCTTAAGTTCACAAAGCCGGAAAGCACCTGCCCCCCCGCAGTGACGTCCCGCGGCTCGCTTTCCCCGGTTAATGCCACCGTGTTCAGGCTCGAGGTCCCTTCAAGGACCGTGCCGTCCATAGGCACCTTTTCCCCGGGACGGATCACCACCGTCTCGCCGACTTCAACCTCGTCGGGATCGACACTTACCACCGCGCCGTCCCGTTCCACGTTCGCCGTATCCGGGCGGATATCCATAAGCTGTGAAATGGAACGTCTGCTTCTTCCTTCCGCAACGCCCTCAAGGAGCTCTCCGACCTGGAAGAAGAGCATCACGAACACCGCCTCGGCAAACATGGGCTCCCCGCCCGGCACGAAGCCGATGAGCAGGGCGCCGATCGTGGCGATGCACATCAGAAAGTCTTCGTCAAAGACTTCCCCCTCCGAGATATGCTCGGCTGCTTCCTTTAATACGTCAAAGCCGGCCGCAAGATACGGCACGAGGTACAGCAGGAGCCTGCCCCACAGCGGAAGCGTGAGCGTCCTGTCGAGCAGGAACGCGGCGCCGAGCAGCGCGGCGGCAATGACGATCTGGAGAAGCTTCTGCTTCGGTTCCATCTCCTCCTCTTCATCGTCATCATCTTCTTCCGCTTCGTCTTCTTCAGCCTCTGCGGCGGCTGCCTCAGCAGCCTTCTTCTCTTCCTCAAGAGCCTTGGCTGCATTCAGCGTTTCTCCCTTCAGCTTTTTATCCTTTTCCATAGCCTCTCCTTAAGGCAGTCATTCATTTACGCACGTCAAATGAACGATTGCTTATTTGTTTATTTGATAAACCGATAATAGCGCCTTTTTACTGTTTCGTCAAGGAATATCCAATCGTCTTTATCACGCAATCTATTTTGGGCAATTTTTGGGCAATTTGGGCAACTATTTGGGCAATTTGGGCAATTTTTTTCGCGCCCTTGCAACCTTTTCCGATTTTTGTTGTCTTATATAGTGAAAGGATCAAAGAAATGCTCATGAATGATCAGGACATCATCAAGCTCTACTGGACACGGTCGGAACAGGCCATTGCTGTCACAGCAGAGAAATACGGCAAATACTGTTACTCCATTGCCTTCCAGATCTTAAACGATCACGAGGATGCCATGGAGTGTGTCAACGACACCTATTTGCGCGCATGGAACAGTATGCCACCGAACCGTCCTGACAGCCTTTCCGCCTATCTGGGGAAAATCACCCGGAACCTGGCGCGAAATCGGTACAAGCTTGAGCGCACCAAAAAACGCGGCGGCTCACAGACGGCCCTCGCTCTGGAGGAGCTCGAAATGTGTATTGCCGGCGGAGGGGATCCGGCCGACTCCATGGAAATGCAGGCGCTTGGCGGTCTGATCAACAGTTTTCTTTTCGATCAGACCGAACGGAACCGAAACATATTCCTGCGGCGCTACTGGATGCTCAGCCCCATCAAAGACATCGCCGATTTCTACGGCATCAGCGAATCAAAGGTCAAGTCGATCCTGTTCCGGATGCGAAAGAAACTGGCCAAATTATTAAAGGACGAGGAATTTTATTGATGAATACTGAAACCCTTCTGGACGCCATTGGCAGCGTCAATGATTGCTTTATCACTGCTTTATCTGAGGAAGAACCGGTCCGACGCAAACCGGTCCGCCTCAGCCGCATTGGAATCGCGGCTGCCGCCTGCCTCTGTTTGGTCATCGGGGCAATTGCCTATCACGCCATAAAAGGCGAACCTGCCGAGCTGCTCTTTTCCATTACTGCATATGCCAAAGGCCAAGACAATATGAATCCGCTAGGTGAGATACTGGAATTATCCAAGCCTGTTCCGATCGATGCATTTTTTCTCGATGATGAGACTGCCTTTTTTCTTTTTTCTTACGAGAATAGAGATCCTGCCGCCCCAAATTATTCTTTGATTATTGACAGTACACGAAGCAGAGATTACAGAAATTATGAAAATATCATCACTGGTATTATGACAGAAATTGGAGCTCAAGATAATCAGACGTATGTTTTTTATTACCCGGACTCAGAACAGGCTTTACCCTACCGGTTACATCTCTCTCTTGACTATCCGAGGGAGAATAACGCTCTCGTCAGAACTGCAGAGCTTTGCATAACACAAACCAACGGTCAATATTATGTTGAGCTGGTCACAATTGAAAAGAGCAGAATTCACTATACTGATATTACTTCTGTCACCATTAAAGACAATACTTCCACCTATGAAATAATCGTTACATCTGAAAAAAGTGAATTTGGTTGGAATATTGATTTCCATCAATAAAAAATAAATCCTTATGCTCTATACTAGATGTATGACTGCAAAGCAAAGCTTAACAATCCAAAATCCCCGGCAGCCGCCACCGGCTGCCGGGGATTTTATTAAAAGGTTCAGGTCCTATGCCTGTTTGCCGAGGACTTGTTCCTTCTTAACCTGCAGCTCTTCGATCTGTTTTTTGCCGAGCGGATAGACAAAGCGCAGGATGATGAAGACGAGCAGGAAGAGAACCGCAGGGATCATGACGGACGAGTTGTACATGCTCTTTAAGGCGGTCTCGCTTAAGCCTTCGGTCTTCAGCTCGCTGCCGTTGTAGCCGATGCGCAGCAGGGGCACGTTGATGAGCACGGTCGCGACGGTCTGACCGAGCTTGCGCATGAAGGAATAGAAGGCGTAACTCGTGGCCTCGTCATTTAAGCCGTAGGTCACCTTGTTGTAGTCGATGGCGTCGTTTGCGAGCGCCCAGATCAGCAGGAAGATGAAGGCGGTCCCGATGCCGCTCATGAGGCAGGCCGCGAGGTACAGCCACACGTTTGTGACCCCAAACAGCGCCAGCACGAACAGGAGGATATAGAAAGCTGCCGCAACCAGAATGCCGTAGGAGCAGACCTCTCTGCGTCCGAATTTATTGCCGAGCTTCGTGGCAAAAAACATGACGATGGCCACGGGCAGATACTGGAAGACCGTGGGCAGCATGGTCAGACCGGGCTTGCCGAAGTAGTGGTGGAAGAGGTAGCTGTTATAGCCCTGGCCGAACATCTGCGCCGCAAGGAACAGCATGCTCGCAAGGCTGACGGCCATGAAGGGACGGCTCTTCAGGAGCGTTTTGATCACGCGGCCGGTCTCGCCCTTTTTCTTCGGAGCCGGCTTTGATTCCACGCGTTCCTTCGACCAGGCATAGCAGAGCATGTAGGCGAGCACGCTGAGCACGGCAATGGCGATGGCGCCGATGAAGACCTTGTTCTGGCTCATCTGCTTGGTGCCGTCCGCGAGCGTGACGTAGCACATGCTGGCAAGAGCCATGGCGGGCATGGCGCCGAAAGTGGAGCCGATGGAACGGAAAACGGACAGCGCGGAGCGTTCCTTGTCATCGGAGGTGATGACCTGCGCAAGGGATCCGTAGGGGATGTTGATGCAGGTGTACAGCATGCCGAAAAGGATGTAGGTCAGATAGATCCAGGCCAGTCTGCCGCCTGCGGAAAAGCCTCTCACGTCCAGGAACATGAGCACCGCGGCAAGGGCCACCGGGACCGCGAAGATCTTGATCCATCTGCGGTAGCGGCCGTCTTTTCCGGGCTTTGCACCGTCGATGATGCGGCCCCAGATCGGGTCGTTGACGGCGTCCCAGATGCGCGCGATGATCGTCATGATCATGACGCTTAAGACGCTGATCTCCAGAACGTCCGTGTAGTACTTGTTCAGGACGCTTTGGGTCAGGCCGAAGACCAGGCAGGAAGCCAGGTCGCCCATGGCATAGCCGATCTTATCCTTCGCTTTGATCCCGCTCGTGCGGGAAATGTACGATTGCTCCACTGTTGTTCTCCTTTGATATATTTCTCTTGATTCACCTATGGGCAGCCGGCTTATTTCATTGCCGCTTCACTGCCGAGAAGAGCGGGACAAAGCTTTCGAAGAGGCTTTTTCGCCTCTGAGAAAGGTTTCGTTCCGGATTCGAGGCAGCCGCACGGAGACGATCGGCCTATTTCTTCTTCCGGCTCTGTGGGACGCCGTCCGCCCGTCCGATCTCCCGGAACAGCTCCGTAAAGCGGCTGCCTTCCCGGTAAAACACGGGGATGCGGCCGAGCGGCGCCTGGACGGTCAGCGAGACCGGACCGTGATGCACGGCGCCGTCCCAGAGGCCGATCCACCTGCCCGCAGGCAGATGCACCCGTCTTGTCTCCCGGCCCTTTTCGATGACCGGGCAGACGTACAGGTCGTCACCCAGGAAATAGGCATACGGATCGCGGCTCTCCGAAAAGCTTCCGGCCTCCCAGAAGTCCGGCCGCATGGCGGGGATGCCCTCCTTCGCCTCCGCAAGCAGCTGTTCGATGTACGGCTTAAGCGCCGCATGGACGGCGGAGAGCCTGACGGTATAGGGCACCACGGCCTCGTCGTAGGGTTGGGCGTTTGCCCACGGGCGGATCGCCTCGTGGCTGCGCATGAGCGGCGTGAAGGCGTCCATCTCCATCCAGCGGATGAAGAGCTCGTTATCCCGTTTCAGCTTGCCGAAGGAAAAGAAGCCGCCCACGTCGCTGTGCACGAGCGGAACGCCCGAAAAGCCGAGTGAGAAGCTTGCCGGCATCACGCAGGGCATGCCGTAGTCCTTCGTCCAGTCGGTATGCTGATCGCCGTTCCAGAGGATCGGCGCGTACTCGGAGACGCCCAGGTAGCCGGAGCGGGAAAAGAACATCTCGTCGCCGGTCCCGAACTCCTCGATCGCCTCGCGGTTCACCTTCGCCCACAGCACCGGCCAGGTATTGTGGAGCTTTTTCGGGTCGCCGTCATGCAGCACGCAGTCCGTCGGCAGATATTCGCCGAAGTCCGCCATCCAGCCGCTGATGCCGAGCGCGAGCATGTTGTCGCGGATCAGAGTCTCTTTAATAAATTTCACGACCGTGGGATCGGTCAGGTCCAGCATCCCGGCGTCGAAGGTCGTCGATTTGATATGGTAGATGCTGCCGTCCGTGCGGCGGATGAGATATCCCTTCGCCGCGCATTCCTCATAGAGGCGGCCGCCCTTGACCAGATAAGGATTGATGTAGGCAAGGAACCTGATCCCGCGCTCGCGGAGCTTTGCGATCCCCTCCTTTAAGCCGGGATAGAGCGTCTCGCTCACCTCCCAGTTCCACCACACCTGCTTGCCCATGACCGTGCGGTTCTCGCCGCACCAGTCCTGGCTCCAGACCGCGGCCACCTTCGCGCCCGCATCCTGCAGGGCAAAGGCCTTTTCGAGGACTCTTTCGGTGCCGTCCTGAACGCCCACGATCATGCCGTCAAGGCACCAATCAGGCAGGTACTGCCGCACGGGATGGAGCCTTGCCATGCGCCTCGCCTGCTCGCGGAAGCTCTCCGCCTGCGAGAAGATCATCTTCTCCGGGCAGGCGTCGAAGCTGAAGCGGTAAAAGCTGCCGTCCAGGCTGCTTACGCCGTCGTAAGGCGTCTCAAACAGCACCATCAAGCCCTTGTCCGACACGAAAACCGGCATCGGCGCGTAGCTGCCGATCTCTTTATGTTCCTTCTCGCGGTACAGCGCGCGGGGCAGGAGCGTCTTTTCCACGATCGTCTTCGCCTTGATGTGTTCCGAAACGAAATTGACGACCTTTTCGCCCTTCAGATTGACCTTGCGGTACTGCTCGCCGCCGCCGAAGATCCCCTCCGAAGGGTCCGCCGGCAGGGCAAATTCATAGCCGTATCCTTCCTCGCCTGTGATCTCCAGGCAGAGCATATCCTCTTCCGGTTCGGACAGGGCGACGCTCACCCTGCACTCTCCTTCCGAAAAGATCAGTGTCCCGCCTTCCGCCTCTTCCAGCTTCGTGAGCGGCGTCCGTTCCTTCTCCACGATCGTCTCCTTCACAGTCCCGCGGTTCGAGGTATAGGTCTTTTCCTTCAGGATCGCGAAGATGAACGGTTTTTCCGGGGAATGCAGCGCTATGGTGCGCCCGGCAAGGGTGATGCTCCAGCAGCCGTTTTCGATCTTGCTGTTCATGGTTTCTCCTTTTTAACGGGCTTTCGCCTTCAGGCGGTCAGCCGTGCCTTTTCTTTCTTCAGCGTCAATATTCGCAGACCGGCATGCCGTACATTCCGGCTAACGCCTTCAGCACGCCCGCATGGTGTCCTTTGATGACTGCAAAGTGCGGCTCGAAGCCCGCGGCAATGCTCTTTTCGACCAGTTCCCGGCTGTTCATGCGGGTCCTGACCACGATCGAGGTCCCGGTATACTGCTTAGGCTTGTCAAGGGCTTCGCCTTCCGCGATGAAGAAGCGGAAGCTGCCGTCCGCCTCGCGGCCGATGCGGAAGACGGTGGCTTCGGAGAAGCTCTCGCAGCCGAAATCCAGGGCGGGGCCGATCTTGCGGTTCGGATGCACGCCGATCACGGCGCCGGTATCCTTCCTGGCGAGCGAGCAGGCCGCCATGCCGCAGTGCCAGAAGGTCAGTGTATTTTCTTCCTCATTTAAAGCTACCGGATCGCCGAAGAAGACCGGCTCTGCGGAAAGCTGCGTGCCGATCCACATGGACAGCGCGCCGTAAAGGTCCGCTTCGCAGGCCGCCGCGACGCCCTCGTCGTTCAGCAGCGAGAGCACGGTGCAGACCGGCGTTCCGAATTCCGTGAACAGATCAGGCCAGCAGCGGGACGCGAGCGCCCCGATCCCGTTTTCGCGCACGAATTCCGTGTAAGCGCGGTACAGGCGGGCATGGTCCAGGCGGTTTTTCTCCGGCGTGCGGTCGAGACCGCAGGTCGCGTTTTCCGTGCGGGAAAGATATTCCTCGCACTCCTCATCCGTATAGGCCTTGGCGCGGTTAATCAGCTCGCGCACCTCGATGGAAAGAAGCTCCGCGCCGAAGTTATGCATGACCTCGGAATCAAGCGCTCTGCCGAAGCCGAAGCCCTGCGG
>DJYD01000059.1 GCA_002449955.1 Lachnospiraceae bacterium UBA6987 | reverse complement strand
GATCCTGAACGCAGCTTAAAAACCACAGGCTGAAAAGAGCAGATCCGTTCGCACGAAAAGGACCCAGAAGGGTCCTTTTTTCGTGAGGGAGAGCCTGCCGGAGCAAGAGGGGTTTTCTTATTGAATGCGCATATGGTATTTGATATAATCACCTCGGCCAATCGGATCTTACTGAGACAGAAGATTTGCCTGCTTCTGATGAGAAGGTGTAATAATGCAGGGCTCAGAGCTTTTTTCCCAAGAAAAACCATCAAAAATATTGATGCGCCTGGCGCCTCCCGTGATGCTCGCGCAGCTGATCCAAGCGCTTTATAATATTGTCGACAGCCTGTTTGTGGGGAGATACTCGGAAACAGGCCTGACGGCGCTGTCGATCATCTATCCCGTTCAGCTGCTGATGATCGCCCTGGCTGTCGGAACCGGCGTCGGCATCAATACGCTGATGGCGGCCAAAATGGGCGTGAACAGGCGAGAGGAAGCAGAGGAAATCGCCGGCGTCGGTACGCCTCTGGCTATTGTGATATGGGCGCTGTTTGCGATAGCCAGCTTTTTCCTGATGCCGGCCTATGCCCGTATGTCAACGCAGTCGGAGACGGTCATTCAAGAGGTCATTCTGTACGGACGAACTGTCTGTGTATTCAGCTTCGGATTGACACTGGAGAGCATCTGGACCAAGGTGCTGCAGGCAAACGGCGATATGAAAACGCCTATGATCGCACAGATCGTGGGCGCCGCCGTGAATATTATGCTGGATCCGCTTTTCATTTTCGGTCTGCTGGGCTTTCCGAAGCTGGGCATTCTGGGCGCTGCCGTGGCAACCGTGATCGGTCAGATCGCGGCGGCATGTCTGGTGGCGGGAAGAGGCTTCAGAAAACCGTCCCGCAAAGAAATCCTGTTTCGCCACGTGGGGAGGATTTACCGCCTCGGCATCCCCAACATTCTGATGCAGTCGGCCTACACGTTTTACATCCTCGGATTGAACCTGATTTTGGCAAGGTTTTCGGATCAGGCGGTCACCGCGTTAGGACTGTACTACAAATGGCAGACGTTTTTCTTCATCCCGCTGGGGGCCATGCAGACCTGCATCGTGCCGGTGATCAGCTACAATTATGCCGCCCGAAGGATCGACCGGTGCAGAGCGACGCTGAAAGCCGCTATTTTTTTTGGCTGGGCGCTCATGGCGATAGGGACGTTGTGCTTCGTTACCATTCCGGAGCCCATGCTGCGGGTGTTCACAAAGGATGAACTGGTGGTTGCCATCGGCAAGATCGGCTTTCTCTTTATTGGATCGAGCTTTATCCCCATGGTGACCTCGCTGATTTTCCCCGTGTTTTTCCAGGCGGTGGGGATGAGCCTGAGGAGCGCCGCCCTCACGGTGCTGCGCACCGTGGTCCTGTTTGTGCCGTTAGGGTATGTGTTTTCCCTGCTGGGATTAAATCATTTCTGGCTGACCTTTCCTGTGACGGAGACCGTCACAAGCCTGGTCGGGCTGATGCTGTACCGCCGGTTTCTGCGCTATGCTAATGTGAAACCGCTATTTTCGGAATAGGAACAGCTCTTTTGACCTATATCTTCTGCTTTTCTTTCAGGATCTCTTCAGCTAACGCGGCGCATTCCTGAACAAGGGCGTCACAATAGGGCTTTTTCGGAAGTCCGGATTCGGCACCCACCCGAAGCAGATCGCTGCAGTCGAGAAGACCGGCGTGGCTTTCCTTCAGGCGCCGGTGGTATTCTCCGAGGGTTGCCGGATCATCGATTCCATAGAGCCCTAAGGCCATGAGCCCGCCTGTGACGGCGCCGCAGACGGAGCCCCTGCGCATGCCGCCTCCGAAACCGGCGGCGAACTTCATGGCAGTTTCTGCACTGATCCCTGCGTTTTCCGCAAACGGGATAACAACGGCCTGCGCGCAGTTATAGTGACGATCCGCACAGTCGCGGAGAAGCTGAGATTTTTCGGTAAATGCAGACATAATAGGTTCTCCCTCCATGGTGTTATGGCATTATTTATGACGGTTCCGTAATGCACGCTTCGTTTCGTGTGGTTGCTGAACTGCCTGAGCAGCAGGAAAGGTGCCGGCCTTTCCGAAAGACGGCGTTCCGCCGTCAATAGCATACCATTTTTCGGGAAAATAGAAAGTGTTTTAGTGAAAACGTTATTATTTCGGCATAATAACCCGGATATGATGTGCGGCAAGAGCTTCTTTCGCTTTTGGGAGGCTTATGATATGATACGAGTTAACGGAAGGTATAAGATACCGGCAGATCGGGCGGCAGCTATAACGGCATATCTCTGTTTGCATGTTATACAATAGTTCACTCTCATGCAAATAATCACCTTTTTGCAGAGGCAAAGCACGGGCATATCCATTCTGCAAAGGAACTTGAGAACGCACATGTTGCACACAGATAATTACCGAAACAGGCGGCTGACGAAAAGGAGGTGCTGTATGGCCGGAATAATTGAGATTCAGAAAAAGAGCATTGTGGACCTGGACACCGATGCGGTCGTGAATGCGGCCAATGAAGCCCTGGCGGCAGGCGGCGGGGTCTGCGGAGCCATTTTTGCGGCGGCGGGATATAGCGAAATGCAGGCAGTCTGCAGGGCCATAGGGCACTGCGAGACCGGAGGTGCGGTGATCACGCCGGGATTTAAGTTAAAGGCAAAGTATGTGATCCATGCGGTCGGGCCGAGGTATACGGACGGCAGGCACGGCGAAGCAGAAAAGCTGAGACAGGCCTATAAGAAAGCGATCGCGCTTGCAGCGGAAAACGGGTGCCGCTCCGTCGGCTTTCCCCTGATCTCCGCCGGGATCTTCGGCTATCCTGCAGAGGACGCCTGGAAGGAAGCCTTCCGGGCCTGCAGGGAGGCGTTGGATGAACTGAAAGGCAGGTACCTCCGGGTCGTGTTTGCGGTCATAAACGACAAAATGGCGGCTGAGGGAAAAGCGATCCTGCGGCGGAGCGATGCCTCGGTCTATAAGGTCGCGGAAAAAGAGGACTGGAAGACCTGCAGCATGCCGAAAGCCTGCGAGAAGCTTTCCTTCGAGAGGCATTTTACGGCTGCTCAGCTGCAGAGGCTCCGGCACGGCCACATTCCGCAGGCGATGGAGGATAAATGGTTCTGGTACATGGACGGGGACACGTTATACATCCACCGCAGCTGGACGGGCCACTGCATTTACAAGCTGCAGCTTAGCGCTGACGGAAAGCACCTTGTCACGGTGAACCGGGACCCGGAGCAGTACAGAAGCATAAGCCCGGAAGAGGATATTGCGTCACTGAACAGGCTGCTTGACCGGTGGACAGCGTCTGCCTATGATTATTATCAGGAATGGCTGGATGAAACGGCGGACATGCTGAAAAAGGCTGGGAACTGACAAACGGCATAAAAGCGGCATGGAGAACCCATTGCATCTGACCTCATTCAGAAAGAGGGCGGCAACGATTTTTATCAGACCATATTCGGCCTTAGAGATAAGCCGGAAAAGGACGGACAGCAAAAGAGTGAGATCGGACCGGAGGCGCTGAAACCGCAAAAAGGCGCTCAGGGACTTGCACCGGGGAAGAAGGAGCAGCAAAAGAAATGAAAAAGCAACGATTGGACGCACCTGTCCGCTTACATTATGCCTGGGTGATCCTTGGCGCCTGCTGCCTGATGCAGAGCGCTATCCTTGGTGTGGTGCAGAACGGCAGGGGCGTCTTTTATAACGCCGTCTGCACAGATTTGGGCCTCGAGATCTCGGCCTTTACGCTGTATTCCCTGTTTCACGGGATCGGCAGTTTTCTGAGCATGCCTTTAACGGTCCGGTTCTTTAACCGCGTCCATCCAAGGATTTCGCTTATTGCGGCCGCCCTTGTCTTTTGCGGGGCAACGGCGCTAATGGGCTCCGTCTCTTCCCTGCCGGCCTTCTGGACGCTCGGCTTTCTGCAGGGGGCGGGCGGATCGCTGCTGGTGTTTTTTGTCTGTCCGCTACTCATCAGCAACTGGTTCCGGAAGCACTATGGGATGGCAATGGGGCTTTCCGCTGCTTTTTCCGGCCTTGCAGGCGTCCTGATCAATCCGTTGCTCAGTGCAGTGATCGAGCAGGCAGGATGGAGGACGGGATACCGGGTCCAGGGGCTGCTTGCCTTCTGCCTGGCCCTGCCGGCAGCGCTGCTTATTCGCAGCAGGCAGCCGGAGGAAGTCGGTCTGACCCGCCTCGGCGGAGATGATGAGCCGGAGGAAAAAGGCACGATAAGCCAGACCGCGGAAAAGCCAGCTGATCCTGCCTGGGAGAAGCGTGTTCTGATCCCCGTCATGATCTTCGCCTTATTTGCTTCGATCGCCAATGCCTACTGCCAGCACTTTGCCAAATACGCGGCAACGATCGGCCTGGCACCGGCTGTGGGGGCGCTGTTAGTTTCCTGCTCCATGGCAGGGAACATCGGAAGCAAGTTCATGATCGGCGCTTTAAATGACCGGATCGGGACGGTGAAGACGCTGCTTTTATCCCTTCTGACGCTCACGGCAGGCTTTGCCGGCATGATTCTCTTTGCCGGAAACTTTCTGCTTTATCCGGCAGCCACGCTTTCCGGTATCTGCATGCCGATCTGCTCCCTGTGCATTCCGATGCTGGCCAAACACTTATATACGGCGGAAGCGTATCGCCGCATTTATCCCAAGGTCACCATGATGATCACACTTGCTTCTTCCGCAGGGATCACCATAGTCAGCCTCCTGTACGAGATCTGGTATTCCTATCTTCCGGTCTTTCTGATCGGTATCATGTTTGCTGCGATCTGTGCCATGTGCGTTGTGGTTGCCGAGAGACAGAAATGAATGCCTTGCACTCACATGGTTCGCCGCTTTGTGCTATAATAATTGTAGAAGGAGTCCGTATGAAGATCCTGGAGTATTCTATGCTCGCTCTGTTTTTCCTGTCGGTGACGATCCACTTATACGCTTCCCTGCGGCAGGATAAGGCACTGCGCGGCAAGACAAAACCATTCATTTTGCTCGGTCTGATCGGGTTTTATCTGGCTGCGGCAGACCCGGTGGTGCTGACCGTCGTGCTTGCCCTTTTCTTCTCCTGGCTCGGCGACATACTGCTGATCCCGAAGGGGGTGAAATGGTTTACGGCAGGCGGAATCTCTTTCATGCTGAGCCATGCCCTGTTCATCGTCAGCTATGCGGCGCGGACAGATTTTTCAAAGCTGTCACTGCTGCCGGTGATCCTGCTGCCGGCGGTCTTTGTGATAACGGCACTCATTCTCTTTCATTTTCTGCGGCCGCATCTGCCTGGGGGACTGTTTTATCCGATGCTTGCCTATCTGATCGTGAATGGGTTAATGAACTGCTTTGCCTGGTTCAGGGCGCTCACGATGGGCGGCGCCGCAGGGATCGTCACGGCGGTCGGTGCACTGCTGTTTTTCATCTCCGATTCGTCGCTGTTCTTCGTCCGTTTTCACAAGGACAGCCGCCTGAAGACGCATTTTCTGGTCATGCTGACCTATTCTCTGGGTGAATTTTTGATCGTTTTGGGACTGATTATGTGATATAATGATTGCGGAGGCAAAGTGGTATGAAATATTATCTGAATAACCCGCTGGCAAACAATGGAATCAAGCCGGAAATGCAGGCTGCGGAGCTGCTTGACGCGACAAAGATCGATTATAAGAGCTTTTTTGCCGGGCTTGCCCCGGAAGATGAAGTGGTTCTGATCGGCGGCGACGGTACGATCAACCACCTGATCAATGCGGTGGACTGCGACACGCTGGAAAATAAGGTTTATCTTTTCGGCAACGGCAGCGGCAACGATTTCCTGAATGATATCGGGGAAAAACCGGGGAAAGAGATCCTGCTGAATCCGTACCTGAAGAACCTGCCGAAGGCCAGAGTGAATGGAAAAGAGTGGAAATATATCAACAACATGAGCTTTGGCATCGACGGTTACTGCTGTGAGGCCGCGGATAAGATCAGGGCGAAGACGCCGCACAAAAAGATCAACTATACAACGATCGCCATCAAGGGTCTGCTGTTTTATTTTAAACCCCGCCATGCGACGATAGAAGTGGATGGCGTCACGCGTGAGTTTGACAATGTCTGGCTGGCGCCGGCCATGAAGGGGCGCTACTGCGGCGGCGGCATGATGCTTGCACCCGGTCAGGACCGTTTTTCCGGAGAGCTGACGGTGATCGTCTATTCCTGCCGTTCCAAGCTGAAATCGCTGATGCATTTTCCGAAAATATTTGAGGGCAAGCATGTGGAGCTTACCGATATGACCACGGTCATCACCGGAAAGAAGGTCCACGTGAAGTTCTCCCGCCCCTGCGCGGCGCAGATCGACGGAGAGACGGTTCTGAATGTCACCGAATACCAGGCGGAGCAGGGATAAAACCTTCACGCAAAAAGAGCCTAAGGGCTCTTTTTTTGCTACACATTTTTGTCCTTTTCAGCTATACTGAAAAGGATGATAAGACCCGGGCGCAGGCCCTGTACGAAAACAGAACAGGAGACGGAGATGAAGACAGGAAAAAGGAGGATTTTGGTGATCCTTTTTGCCGCACTCATCACAGCGGCAGGATTTGGGCTGAAGGCAAAAGCAGATGACAGCAGCATCATCTACGACACGAACAACTTCCACGACGGAACCGTCGGGCAGTATTACGAGGCAAGCGCTTACTTTTATTGCTACAATACCTTGCTGGACGGCTGCGTGGTGACCGGCACGCTGCCTCCCGGAGTGTACGCTTACGTGGATACGGCAAGAAGCTGGGTGACGTTAAAGGGCACGCCGACATCGGCCGGCAGCTACAGCTTCGGGATCACGGCTGAAAGTTCGGATCATAAGTATTCGAACGCGGTCATGTACACCGTCAGGATCGCGGCGTCGAACATCGGCTATACGGTGAGCACCAAATACTGCCAGGCGAGGCATGAGGACGGCCACTACGGCGGCGTTTTTATGGCCGGCGAGTTAGTCACGATCACGAATGCGGAAACGGACGATCTTTTCGCCGCTTCCTTTAAGACCTCGCCCGCCCTGACGATCCCGACCGGAGCTCCCGGAGAACGCGTTTTCGAGGTGCCGAAGCACAGCTTTTACATGCCTGCGGAAAATGTTACTGTGGAGCCCATGCTGAAGAACAGGGATCTGGGCACCTATAACCACAATGCGGCGTCGAAGGATACCGGGATCCTGTGCGGGGACATTTCGATTGCGACCATGGAGTTTGCGATAGAACATGACCTGATCTGGGCGGATCTGATCAAGGAAGATCATAATTCCACTGCGGTCAACCACGGTGATTTCTGGTACTACGACGTCGACCTTGACAAAAACGGAACGGCGGACCTCAGAATGACCAAGACCTATTCCCAGCGCTGGAACAGCGGCGGCTTCGGTCAGGCGATGGAGGTGCTTGACGGCCGGAACGTTTACGGCACCTTCACGCTGAATATTCCCATGATGACGATCTATAAGTATTCGGGCACGGGCCTCTATTCGAAGATCGTATTCAATATGGGTGTGCAGGAGCATACGCACAGTCCGAAGCTCGTGGCGGCGAAGGCAGCGACCTGCACGGAGGCCGGTGTCAAGGAACATTACGAGTGTTCCTGCGGTTCCTGGTTCTGGGATGCGGCCGGCACGAAGCTGATCAGCAATCACGCCGATGCGATCGAGAAGCCGCTCGGTCACAACTGGTCTGAGTGGACAGAGGTAAAACCGGCGACGGAGACAGAAGAGGGCTTAAGAGAACGGCACTGCCTGAATTCCGCTTCACATAAAGAAACGGAAACGATCCCTAAACTCCCGCCGGCACCGACTGAGCCGGAGACCTCGGAAGTCCCTCCGGAAACCACGGAAATGACAGAGGTCCAGACGGAAACGTCTGAAGTCCCGGTGACGGTGATTCCGCCCGAAACGACCGGGACGCCGACGACGGAAGCACCTGCCACAGACCCTGCGCCGACGACGCCTGCGACTGCAGAATCTGTCCCTGCGGAGACACAGAAAGAACCCGCCGGGAAAGCGGGCAGCGGAAACACATTCCTGTGGATTCTCCTTGCGCTGATGGCGGTTATCGCCGGCGTGCTCGGCGGCATTTTGATCGGCAGATCGGGAGGAAAGAGCAAAAATCAGGAAGCCCCGCGGACAGACACTGCGGAAAAAGCCGAGGAAAAAAGCGGAACGGCAGATAAAGAAGAATAACAGATCAGAATACTGACGCTGACAAATGCATCAGAGGAGTGTCTGATGCATGCCTCGCTCTGCATAACATTTATTTTCTGTGCCGGAGGAGGATGAGACAGCGCAGCCCGTACCAAAGGGCGGTGACAAGGCATCCGGCCGCGATAAAAGCGGTCAGATAAGCGTTGTAACCGCCTTTTTCATAGAAAGACATGAGAGGGGAATCATTGCCGGGGCCGGTCATGAACCAGTAGTTGGTGCCTGTCGCTCGATCGAAAAGGTACATGATGAGCATGCCGCAGAGAAGAAAGGCGGCGGAGCAGGCAAAGTCACGCAGGATCAGCGCCGGCCGGTCCGGTGCTTCTGTATTCTTCACAAGGATCGACATGCCGTAGACAGACACCAGGCCGTGACTTAAGAAGCCGCAGATGCTTAAGTAGTTCCAGAAGGGATAATAGAGCCAGTCAGGGAACAGCAAAGCGGCCCAGGCAGCAAGAATGCCGGGATGGAAAATGACTGCGCCGAGGAAGGCGTGAAGTTTTGAGAGGAAAGAGCCGGAGCGCACATGATTTGTCAGGGCGTGCAGCGGAACCAGGACATACATCAGACTGCAGACGTGGATCGGCAGGGTATAGAGGGTGAAGCGGCCGACAAGGAAGGTGATGAAGTATTCGCAGAAGCCGAAAAAGAAGACGAGTGCGCCGGTGATCCGGTCGGCTGCCTTCTGACGGCGCGCATCCAGGCGTCTATAGATAAGGACATAGGCGATCGAGGCCGCAAAAAAGAAGGCGATGTACACAAGATGCATCGCGCAGAAGCGCTCATTGCCGACGCCTGCCGGCAGATCTTCTCCATGAAGCCAGAACATGCTTCCTCCGCTTAATCTAACCTTGCTTTACCGCTGATCCTGGTTGCGGTGACCTTGCCGCCTTCCATAAGGCAGGCGGCGTAGATGAGGCTCGGTCTGCCCATCGCCTCGCCCTGACGGACGGTGATCTCGTTCCAGCCGTCTTTAAGCGGGATGAGTGCGTGCCGGATCAGATAGGCGGAAAGCGCCGAAGCGGCTACGCCTGTCGCGGGATCCTCCGGATAGCCGGCCCGGCAGGGGAACTGCCTCGCACAGAAAAGGAAGGGATCGTCTCCCGGCTCTTTCGCGTAGGGATAAAAGCCGGTGGTCCCGTACTTATCGCAGAGCGACCATAAGAATTCATAGTCAGGCTTGAGCCCGTAAACGGTCTCTTTATCCTTAAGCGGCACGATGAGCTTGAAGCGCGAGGTGGCTGACGATTCCACGGGAAGGTCCGCGAGCTTATCCTCCGTGATATTTAGCGCCCGGCAGAGCTCTTCTTTTGTCGGCGCCTCTTCCTTTACGCGGGGCAGAAACTGTGAGAGCGATACCTTGACGGCATCGCCGTCCATTTCCCAGTCGACCATGACCTGCCCGAGCGCGGTCTCAAGCCGCACCGGAGAAGCCGTCACCCGCCCGGTCTTGACTAACACCGTGACTGCGCCGATGGTGTCGTGGCTGCACATCTCCATCTCGTGCAGGGGCACGAAATAGCGGGCCTTTACGTCGCAGTCCTTGCGCGAGGGCTTCATCAGGAAGACGGACTCCTCCCCGAAGCGATGCGCCATCGCCTGCATTTCTTCAGTGGAAAGATGGTCTGCATCCAGGGTCACCGGCGCGGGATTGCCGCCGCCCGGCTTTTCTTCGAAAACAACGGTATGAATGGTCTGATGCATGTGAGCCTCCGGAAAAATAGGATTCGGAAAAAGGTCCTGCCATGATTTTATCATGGCGGAAGAACGAATACAAGGAAAAGACAGAGAATAGGCCTCGTGCGGCCTGTGATCCGCGGTTTCTCAAAAAATGTCCTTGCGTTTTTCGCATGATCGGGATAGGCTGAGAGCGGATGACAAAGCGGCATTGCTAGGCCAAAGCGAGCGGAAGGGGAACACTGAGGATGGACAAGCGGAAAATGTGCGATTTTCTGAAGGAACTCAGAAAAGAACGGGGACTTACGCAGGAACAGGCTGCGGAGGAACTATTTGTGTCGGCAAAGACCGTTTCCCGCTGGGAGACCGGCGCCACGATCCCCGACCTGGAGACGCTGCTGAAGCTGGCGGAATATTACAAGGTCGATATCAGGGACCTCATAGAGGGAGAACGGAAGACTCCGGGAGAAAATGCGGAGGCGGAGCAGAACGAATCGCTTCACGCTGCGGCGAGGTATGCCCGTGAGAAAGAAAAAAGAACGGTTTTCCGCCTTGCCTTGTGCTTCCTGGGGATCCTTGCGCTGATCATCGGGATCAATGCGCTTTTACAGGCCGGTCAGCGCGAAAAACGTCTGAATGATACGGAGACCCGCCGCTTTTACGGGAAGGTGATCAGCGTCAGGCAAGGCTTGTACGGACAGACAGAGCTCACCCTTGACTGCGACACCTTTGAGGCGCATATCAGGATAGACCCGGAAACAAGATTGGACGACAGTCTGAAGGAAAGGATCCTGGCACATAAGGAAGAGCTGTATCTGATGGTGCTTTGCGAATATCCTGCCCGGGAGCGGTATGATGCGGAAAAGAGGCAGGGAATATACGTTTATCCGGCTTACCACATCACGGAATGGCAGAAGAACTGAGCGAACATGAGCCGCCGCAGAGGAAAGGAGCAGATATGAAGGAAAACATCCGGAAATGGGCAAAGCCGTTTTTCATTGTGGCAGCTGTGACGATAGTGCTTTTGCTTGCCATGCTTTTAACGGTGCGGAGAGATAACAGACTGCCGGAAACGCCCGGGGTCGCCCTGTTTATCAGCTTTTCGGAAGGGGCGGAAGGCCGCTCTTACCAGGAGATCGAGCGCCGGGGATACGCGCACATGAGTTTTGCCGGCGAAAAGATATGGCTTTCACAGAAGGAATACGAAGATTTTCGGCGGGTATACGGCTTTCCGGTACCGAAGATCGCGCCTCTAAGCGTATGGGGTGACGCCGGCGACATCAGGAAATTTATCGTTGACGGAAACATAGAAACAAAGCTTTGGTTCAGCGTTCGGGAAGACGGTGACGTTAAGATGGAGAGCATTGCGGTGCGGCGCTGGCCGGCGTATATGATCGGCACGGAGGCCGTCAGAGAAAATGCATGGACAGGCCGGGAGAAGATCGATCATACCTGGCACGACGGAGGGATCTTTGGCCTGTCCAAGGGCTCGATCGTTCTCGAACCCGGTTATCTTTACAGTATCTATGTGATGTCGAGCTATGGCTGGGATGAATTCAGCTTCGTGACCAGAGTTGCCGAATAAGCGGCGCCAGGCACCTTTTCAAGGATATATTGAATAAATATCTTATCCTGCTTTTTTAAACGGTTCGTTCCGATAGGAGAAAATGATGAAAAAATCACTTCGTTTGTTGCTGATCACGGCCGCCGCGCTTGTCTGCGCGATTGCAGTGTTTTGCCTGATCTTTACGGGAAAGGGTTATCATTCCTTCCTCTCCTGGCATAATTTTAATCTTGACGGAAGTTGCATGATCTATGATGTGGAGAAGCAAAGCTTTCTGGAAGATTCGGAACTGCATATCCATGTGTTTCGGAGAGAGAAAGAAGGGGAAGATCTGACCAAGGGGCAGTTTGTAATTGGGGGGCTTCTGGATCAGGAGAAGCTGAACCGGGAAGCAGGCGAAAACGTTTATTATACACAAACGGCAAATTATGACAGCCTTAACGGACAGCCTGGTCTTTATTACAAGATAAATCGTTATGAGACCCAGGGGACCGAGACGCAGAAAACCGAAGAGATTGAGCCGAAGGCAGAACTCAGATGGCAGCCGGAAACCCAAACAGCGCTTATAAAGCTTGCTTTTGGAGAGCAATACGATGAGGATGTTCGATATATAGTGTTCTACGGTTTTTCCGATCGGGAAGCGGCAAAAAAATATGCAGAAGAGAGCTTGAAATAAACCCACTGCGGCCCCTGGTGATCCAGGGGCCGCAGTGGGTTCAGGCATTTTTTGATGTCTTCTCTTTCATATATTTTGTATCCACACAAAATATAATGACAATGTGTTGACAATAGATGCATAAGTGCGTATAATATAGACAGAATGGAGGTGTGTATCATGGCTACTACGAATCTGAATATCAGAACCGATAAGGAAATAAAAGATCAGGCTGACAGGATCTTTTCAGAGCTGGGCCTGACCATGACTACGGCTATCAATATGTTCCTCAGAACGACGATCCGGGAAAACGGGATTCCTTTTGCACTTAAGCTGGATGTGCCGAATGAAACAACCGCTGCTGCGATAGAAGAGGGCAGGCGTATCGCCTCCGACAGCAGCGTGAAGGGCTACACCAATATGGATGATCTTAAGGCGGCGCTGGGAGTATGAAGTACGCGGTAAAGTTTACAAACCAGTTTAAGAAAGATCTGAAGCTGGCAAAGAAACAGAACAAAGATCTGGATAAGCTGTTTGAGGTCGTGAATATTTTGGCATCCGGCGGAACGCTGGATGCAAGATATCGCGACCATGATCTGTCCGGCAATTATAAAGGAACAAGGGAATGTCACATTGAGCCGGACTGGCTTCTGGTGTATGAAATCCGTGATGAGGTGCTTGTACTCATGCTTTATCGTCTCGGAACACATTCGGAGCTGTTTAAGAAATAAGCTAAGAAGTCGGAGTTTCCAGACTCGGCGGAAGTACCAATTGATATCCGCTCTGGGAAAGAGCATAATCTTTACTGTATTTTTATTTCATCGCAGTTACAATTATACCTCGTGAAAGCCAGGTCCTTCGGGACCTGGTTTTTGTGGTATAAGGGCATCGTCCGATGTCCAGGAATTTTAAAGGGGGCTGCCGCTTTGCGACAGCCCCCTCTGAAGTTAGTTGGATCCTAATTCCAGACGCTAAAGATGCACTCTAAAGTCGGATCCTAAACAACTTTGGATACCCCGTTTTTGTCTCTGATAAGCCGGGGCTTAGTTGTTTACCGGCTCCTTCGGGCCGTAGGGCGTTCCGGTGAGGTCCGGTCGCTCCATCTTGTCGTAGTGGCGGGCCAGGTTCGGCTCGACTACGGTGTAGAGGAGCTTGCCGTCCAGGTCGAAGAAGAAAACGATGAACAGGATGATATAGGCAAAGCCGACCGCCTTCAGAAGGAACCACAGCGCTTTCAGGCACTTTTTGATGATCTTCTTTTTCATAATGATTCTCCTTATCTGCCGGTGCTTTACCAGGCGTCGCCGTCCTCGAAGTCGACGAGCGAGGGATCGAGGGGCTCTTCGTGCATGACCGTGGTCATGTAGTCGTTGATGATCTGGCGGATCTCTCTGCGGGAAACGGTGCGTTTATCCGGCAGGGCGTGCGGTACCCAGATCGCGTGGATGTTCCGCTTGCGGAACTCGTCTTCAAACATGCCGTGGATGCCCTGCATGCCCTTGCACTGTAGCTGGTCGTACATGACCACCATGTCGCAGTTGAAGCGTTCCATGTATTCCCACAGCTGGAAGATGTGCTCGTGTCCGCCGACGGCCATGGCGCGCATGGGCGCCTTCTCGTTGAACCAGGCAAGGTCTTCGAGGGCGTGCTCATAGGTATCGGTGCGCAGCATCTGGTCGAACATGAGGGAGTCCATGTTGATGACGCAGTTTAAGCCCCAGCAGTTGTAGGCCCAGGTGCACCAGTTGGAGTAGTAAAGCGGCGCGCAGCTCCAGGCGATCACGCGGTGGCGGGTCTTCGGGAAGGTGTTGATCTTCTTCGTGACCGAGTCTTCCATGATCTTGCGCACGCGCTTATCGATCTCGTGCCAGATGGGGCGGTCGCCGTCCTGCGAGTAGTAGATGCGGTAGAGGGCCTGCGCCACACCGTTGATGGGGTAGTAAGGGGTATTCGCGGCCACGTCCCATTTCTCATGCTCGAATTCGGTCAGCTTGTTGAAGCTTTCCGCATACTTCACGTACTGCTCCCAACTGAACGGGATGCCCATATGCTCTTCCACGAACCGCCAGGCGCCTTCGAT
The DNA here is from genome assembly GCA_002449955.1 of Lachnospiraceae bacterium UBA6987. Lineage (GTDB taxonomy): Bacteria > Bacillota > Clostridia > Lachnospirales > Lachnospiraceae > UBA6987. Next base: position 41,468 of record DJYD01000059.1, on the reverse strand, counting down.
CTCTTCCTGGCAGTGCTTCTGCACCAGCGGATCGTCATAGCGCATGGGCTGCGGCATGGCGTAGAGCGGACGGTTCAGGAACCAGTCCTGAAGGATGGAGGTGGCAACGGAACCGTCGCATGCCTCGTTCGAGGTGATCATGATGGGGGCGTAATCCGGATAGTCATCTAACACAAAGATGCCGTATTCGGCCTGACACATCGGGCAGGGGTCCGCGGGAAGGCCGATGGACTGCGCCGCATCGATATAGTTTAAGACGGTGTGGTTGTTCACATGGCAGGTGACGAAATAGGGGATCATCTCAAGCGGCACGTCGTCCAGATAGTCGCGCCACGGGTAGAAGATGCAGCCGGAAACGGTCTCGTTGTGGGCGATATGCTTTTTCCAGCGTTCGTTCTCCTTGCCGCCGTGGAGCTTCTTGTCGGCGGCGAACATGGCCTGGAACTGGCGGATGGTCTCGCTCGTCATGCCGCGGTAGTGCCAGGCAGAACCGCGAAGCGCCGGCCCGCGCATGCCTTCGAGGCCGCGGTCGAACCAGTGCATGACGGTAAGGTAGGTCTGGCCCATCCAGCGGTAGCGGAGCGTGCCCTTTATGAAATCGGGCAGGTTGCCGTACTTCATGATATCAGTGACCATGTGGGCGTAGTTGTACAGCCAGATCATGTGGAAGTAGTAGAAGGTATCCTTCACGCCGCGCCATTCACGGTGCTTGTAGAGGCCCGTGCCGGGGATGTACAGATCGCCGAGGCGCCTTTCCTCATGCGGCTTGCCGTTCCAGAAATCGGAGGCGAGCTTTTTTGCGTCGAGGTTTTTAAGCTTCTCAGCGGCGGAGACGGCCTTCTCCTTGATCTCGGCGGCTTTTGCCTTGTAATCGGTCTCTTTGAGCTTCCTGCCGAGGGCCTTTAAGAGCTCCTTCGGCTTCAGTTCGATCTCTTTGGCGTCAAATGTTTTGATGATCATGCCTTATCCTCCGCAATCCCTGCAGCCGCTTCCTTTTCCCTGGCGAGCCGCTTGATCTCGATGCTTTCGACGAAGGCCTGGAAACGGGTCCGCAGCTGGCCGACGGCGTTGTTGACGTATTCCTTTTCAATGGAGCAGACCGGGATGCCGTAGTCACGGTTCAGGATGATGGTGTCGATGGTCCGTTCGTAGCTCCAGTATTCACAGAACTTCATCTGGGCGATGATGACGCCGTCAGCGTGGTATTCCTTCACAAGATCCGCAAGGTATGCCTTGCGCTCCCGCATGATGTGCTGTTCCATGAAGCGCGGGCACTGGCTGTTCTCCAGGTAGTGGCGGGCGATGGCGGTGAGCGGTCTTTCGCCTTCCTTCACCACGATATCCTCGCGGCCGGGCAGGGACCCGTAGCAGTGGCGGTCGGCAACGACCAGGGCGCCGCATTCCTCGATCAGCTTCACAAAGTCGGGGTCGTCCTCTTCGGAGCCCGCAAGGACCACCTTGCAGCGCCAGGAGGGATTTTCATCCGGCTCTCTGGTCTTTAGCTGCTCCGCGATATCCCGCAGCTTGTCCATGATGAGATATTTCGGGCAGACCTGCGTGATCAGCTGGATGATCTGGAATTCGCGGCCGGTGATGGGCGGGTTTTCAAGCTTGCGGTAGCTTCCGATCTCGCGGACCAGGCGGCAGAGTTCGTTATGCTCTTCGATGGCCTTAAGGAGGGCAGCGTCTGAAGTGTCGATGCCGAAGCGCTCATGAAGCTTATCCAGCACGTGCGCCTGCAGCTGCCTTTCGTAGTGCTCCACGGAGTTCTCGTTCTTTTTGAAGGGAACGTCGGTGAATTCGCAGAAGAAATCGGGATTCTGGATCACATCCATCATCTGCAGATGCTCCTGGAAGCGGCAGGTCACGGTGCAGGTCTCGGTCGCCATCTGGGCGTCGAGAAAGTTGAAGCCGCCTTCGATAGCCCGCTCAAGAAGGCATCTGCCGTACATGCAGGTGCGGTTGGACATGTAGTAGGTCGCCATGTCGGGCGAGGTGCTTTGCGGCGCGCGCAGCCGCACGGAAAAACAGCCGGGAAGGTCAAGCAGCACTTCCGGCATGAAGTTGCAGGTGTAGCCGAGGGCGCGCTTTCCCTCGGACTTGGCCTGGCGCACGAGGTCGTTATTCGCCTCCTGCAGCAGGTCTTCGAATTCAATGATGTGTTTCAGGTCACGCACGCATGGACCTCCCTTTCGTCACGTCTGAGCGCGGTCTCGCTCCTGTGTTCAATTGTTTTTCGTACTTTTGCCGGTGCCGGGGCACCTGCTGACCCTTTCAATTTAGCACATTTTTTGCCAAACGTAAACCCAAAATTTCAAGAGAAGAAAAAAAGCATGAAAAAAGCCTGCGGAGCGGGTCCGCAGGCCTTATGGTGTTTACGGGGCAGATTAGAAATCGACCTCGGTATCGTAGTAGCAGCACTTCAGCAGCTTTTCCATCTCTTCCTGGCTGGGCTGACGAGGGTTGGAACCGGTGCAGGCGTCTTCGATGGCGCGGGCGGCGATGCCAGGCAGTCTCTCTAAGAAGACTTCTTCCGGAACGAAGCCCTGTTCGGTGGGCATGCTGTCCTTGCCGTAGTGACCGATGCAGTGAGGGATGTTCATGTCATCGTTCATCTTGCGCAGGTAGGCGATCAACAGAGCGACCTTTTCGTCGTCGTTCTTTCCGCCGAGGTGCATATAGTCCGCGATCACGCCGTAGCGCTTCTTCGCGGTCTCATCCTTGGCGTTGAAGGCGATGACCTTCGGCAGGTACATGGCGTTGGCCGCACCGTGGATGATGTGTGCGCCGTAGTCGGCAAACACAGCGCCGGTCTTGTGGGCCATGGAGTGGACGATGCCGAGAAGGGCGTTGGAGAAGGCCATGCCGGCAAGGCACTGTGCATAGTGCATGCGGTCGCGGGCTTCCATGTCGCCGTTATAGGAATCGACAAGGTCTTTCTGAATCATCTCGATCGCGTGGATGGCAAGCGGATCGGTGAATTCGCAGTTCGCGGTGGAAACATAGGCTTCGATCGCGTGGGTCATGGCGTCCATACCGGTGTGGGCAACCAGCTTCTTCGGCATGGTCTCAGCCAGCTCAGGGTCAACGATGGCGACGTCGGGCGTGATCTCGAAGTCGGCGATCGGGTACTTGGTGCCCTTCGCATAGTCGGTGATGATGGAGAACGCAGTCACTTCGGTGGCAGTGCCGGAAGTGGAGGAAACCGCGCAGAATTTTGCTTTGTGACGAAGTTCGGGGATACCGAAGACCTTGCACATATCTTCAAAGGTGCATTCCGGATACTCGTACTTGATCCACATGGCCTTGGCCGCGTCGATGGGCGAGCCGCCGCCGATCGCGACGATCCAGTCGGGTCCGAATTCCTGCATCACTTCCGCGCCCTTCATGACGGTCTCGACGGAAGGATCGGATTCAATGCCTTCGAAAAGCTTCACTTCCATGCCGGCTTCTTCGAGGTATTTCTGCGCACGGTCAAGAAAACCGCCGCGCTTCATGGAACCGCCGCCGACGCAGATGATGGCTTTCTTGCCCTTGAAGGTCTTCAGGACTTCAAGAGAGCCTTTGCCGTGGTAAATGTCTCTCGGTAACGTAAAACGTGCCATTACAATGCCTCCTAGCACTTGTTAAAAATGTATCATACTATATACCACAAAACCCCTGAAGAGTCAAGATGAATATGGTTAAAATCGCAACATAAAAAGTGGTATTCTGACATTATATGTTTTATTGTTGACTTTGCTTAATTATCTTAAGCCTGCGCAAAATCACTCTTTTCCGCCATGCGGTAGCCCACGCCGACCTCGGTCATGATGTACTTGGGGTCGTTCGGGTTTTCCTCGATCTTGCGGCGGATATTGGCCATGTGGACCCGCAGGATCTTGTTGTCATAGCCGGAGGAGGGGCCCCAGAGCTCCCGCATGATCATTTTATAGGTGAGCACCCGGCCGGGATGCTTGCCGAGCAGGGCGACGATCCGGTACTCATTCGGAGTCAGGCCGGCATCTTCTCCGCGCAGGAAGACCCGCATTTTTTTATAGTCGATGACAAGCTCCCCGACGCTGTAACTGCCGTTGAGGGCGACCTCGTCGCTTTCCGCGGTCGTGCGGGTGTGACGGAGCGCGGTGCGGATCCTCGCCTTCAGCTCGATCACGCTGAAGGGCTTTGTCAGATAATCATCCGCACCCATGTCAAGCGCGGCGGCTTTATCGGATTCCTGAGAGCGGGCGGAGATCACGATGATCGGCATCTGCGTCCAGCTTCGGACATTTTCAATGATTTTGCTGCCGTCCATGTCCGGAAGGCCGAGATCCAGGAGCACACAGTCCGGGCAGTGTGAGGTGATCACCTGCAGCGCGGCACCGGCAGATGCTGTGCTTAACGTCTCATACCCGTCGGTCCGGAGCGCCGTCTTCAGGAAGGCATTGATGCCCGGATCATCTTCGACGATCAGGATTTTCTTCTTTGCTGTTTCAGTCATTATCTTTCTCCTCGTCAAGCGGCAGGTCGAAGCTGATCTTTACACCGCCATGCAGAATACTTTTTTCGGATTGCATCTCCCCGCCGTGTGCACGGATGATCGAGCGGCAGACCGAAAGGCCGATCCCCATATTGCGGACTGCATCTGTCATGCTGTGTTTCTCATGACGAGAAGCCGTGCCGGTATCGGAAAGAAATGCAGCGATATGGCTTTCCGGAAGGTCAGCGCCGTTATCTTCGACAGACAGGTGGATAAACCGTTCATCTTTTTCAATATGCAGCCAGATGCGGTCGGCATCCTTCGCGTGTGCCGAGACATTGTCAAAGAGGTTGAGCAGGACCTGCTCGATCAGGACCGCGTCCATCGGGACCACGAGGATATCCTCCATCCGGTCCACGAGAACCGGCAGGGCACCCGCGGTCCTGCGGTACTTGGTTACGGCGCTGCCGATGATCTCCTCAAGCACCTCTTCCTGCTTTTTGACTGTGCCGCCGTCCTGAAGCACATGGGTCACGGTCAGGAGATTTTCCGTCACACGGATCAGCCATTCGGCATCTTTTCGTATGCCGCCGGCGAGCTCCTGACGGTCATGCTCTGGCATATCTTCCGTCTGCAGCACCGTGGCGGAGCCGAGTATGGCGGCAAGCGGCGTGCGCAGATCGTGTGCAACCGCCCGCAGAAGGTTGGCACGGATTTTTTCCCGCTCGGCTTCCAGACGCAGCTGTTCCTGCTTCTTGATCTGTGTGGTCAGGGCACTGATCAGAAGGGAGACGATCAGCATGACGACGATGGTCAGCGGATAGCCGGGATAGGTCACATTCAGAGCCCAGAACGGGATTGTAAAAATATAGTTGACGCAGAAGGTCCCGACGAGAGAGGCCAGGATCCCCCACAGATAGCCGGAGGTAAAGCGGGCGATCAGTGCGACGGCCAGAATATACATGGCCATGGCAAAGGGATTGTTGTCGTTGTCGATGCGCGCGAGCAGCAGACAGATCGCGGTCGTTCCCCCAAGGACGAACAGAAAGATGAATAGATCAATCAGGCGCCTCTTTACGGCTTGCTTCGCCATAATGAACTCCTCCTTTTTCTAACGCCTCTATCATAACACGGGACGGGAGACTTGGCATTATAGGAGGATAAAGTCTTAGCGGATTCTTAGCGGCGGGGGCGGCTGTCCTTTCCGAAATATTAGCGGCCAGGGGGTGTAAACTTATCTCGGTTATAAGCGGCAAAGCACTGCCGTCAGGAAAGGAAGACATGACTATGGGATTATTTGGAAAAAAAGAGAAAAGCAAGAGCTTTGAAGCATTTGATATTACGATGACCGCCGACGGAAAGCTGCATGAAGACAGCAAGGCGGAAGTGTTCCGAATCGAGGATGAGTGTGAATTTGAAGCGATCCGCTCTGCCGAAAAGCAGCATCCTCACATGAAAGTCGCCAAGGTCGTCAAGGCGAGTGTTTAAGCGCTCCGTGCATAGCACGCATTGTTTTTAATCCCCTTATCCTTCCATCCTCCAGGAAGGCGCGCCTGCAGAAATGCGGGCGCTGTTTTTTTGTGCTCTTTTTTAAGAAGAGCAAATAATTATCGCTTGAAGAGAATCGGCGGACATGATATAGTAATATCGACAAAAACTGAACGGCAAGTAACGGAGGCACTTTATGAGCCAGGCTGTTGTGATCGCGCTGACCGGAAAAGGCGGCGTCGGCAAGACCTCGCTTTCCGCCGCCATCGTGCGGATCCTTACGGAAGCGCATCCCGAAGCAAAAATACTCGCAATAGACGCGGACCCGGCCATCGGCCTGTCCGTGGCTCTTGGCGTGGAAGTAAAAGAAACCCTGGATGAGATCCGGCTGCGCGTGGCAAAGGACGTGACGGAAGGCCTGCAGGATACGCAGGACATCCTCGCGGAGGCAAGATTCCGCATTTTCGAAGCCATGCAGGAGCAGAAGGGCTTTGCTTTCCTCGCAATCGGACGCCCTGAGGCGGCCGGCTGCTACTGCGCCATCAATACCTATCTGAGACAGGTCATCAGCCTGCTCGTGAACGAATTCGACTATGTGGTCATCGACGGCGAGGCCGGCATCGAACAGATCAACCGCCGCGTCATGGAGAAGGTCACGCACCTTCTGTGCGTCTCGGACCAGAGCAGAAAGGGCATCCAGATTATCTCCACCATCAAGGAGGTCTCGGACACGCTGGTCGCGGCCGATAAAGTCGGCGCGGTCCTTAACCGCGTGCTCCTGCCGGAACGCATAGAAGAAAAAGAGATCGGCGGCGTGCCCCTTATTGCCGTCATCCCGCCCGACCCTGCCCACGCGGAAAACGACATCGAAGGCAGGAGCGTCTTCGAACTCCCGGAAGACTCGGTCATCCTCGCCGGCGCAAGAGAGATCCTCACCAAGATGGAGATCCTATAAAACCCCCGCCGCAGCGAACCCCATATAAAACTGCCGCCTCCGGCGGACGCCCCGTCCGCCCTTTCATGGGACCGGCAGCTGAAAATAATAGTTCTGACCGGGCATGCATGCGTCGCGCTTGTAACCCCGGCCCGGCGAACGCGAGCGGGCAGAGATACTACTTTACGCGAGCGCGCCTATGTTCCCGGCGAACGCGAGCGTCGGAACTTTCGAAGAGGCTTTTATCGCCTCTGAGAAAGATTCGCGCGAACAAGGAGCCGGGACGAACTCTGCAAGGCAGCGAGCGGAAACAAAAGATATCCCGCAAGCACGGCGCCGGGCGGAATCCTTAGAGACAACGAATGTGAAAACATTACAGAACGTATATTTTTAGGAAGGGAGGTCCTATGAAAGATCTCAAATACCTGATCGAATTTGAAAACCTGCTGGAAGACGCCGACAATGCGCTCGTCCGGCAGGCGCAGGAGGAAGGAGGACTGGCGGTCGGCTATACCTGCTACCACATGCCGGAAGTGCTCTGCAACGTGGACAAGTGCTTCTCGGTGCGCATCCGCGCGCCGCGCACGGGCAGCATCGACATCGCCACCTACTACATGTCCAACTACACCTGCGAGTACGCCAGATCTCTGCTAGAGCGTGCGATCGAGGGCGGCTACCAGTTCCTGGACGCCTTTGCGGGTGTGGACGCCTGCTCGGCCATGAACCGCTGCTACGAGCACATGGAGATCCTGAACTGCAACACGAAGCCGAATTTCTTCGTCAGCCACTGCGACATCCCGTATAAGGTGGAGACCTATACGGTAGAGCAGATGCGCACCCAGATGCGCATCCATCTGCTGGATGAGCTGACAGCGCGTTACGGCGTGGACACCTCGGACGAGGCGCTGCTTAAGGCGGTCGAGGAGCACAACGAAGTCTGCCGCATCCTGACCGAGATCGGAAACTTAAGAAAGCTGCCGAATCCGCCGGTGACGGGCTATGAGTACCACGTGCTCTGCCTGGTCAGCTACTGCTGCCCGAAGGCGCTCATCCTGCCGAAGCTCCGCGAGACGCTCGAAGAGATCAAAACGCGCGAGCCGGACCAAAAGCCCTGGTACAGAGCCAGAGTCGCGGTGGTGGGCAGCGAGGTCGACGACCTCGATTTCACCCGCCTGCTGGAAGAATCCGGCGCGTTCGTGGTGGCCGACCGCTACTGCTACGGCTCCACGCCCGGACGGGAAGAGATCGTGATCAAAGAGGGCGAGGATATCCTGACTCAGATCTGCCGCCACTACATGCTGACCTCCGAGTGCGCCCGCTACATGAGCGAAGAGAAGGTCACCCAGCGCCGCGAGACGGCCGACCGCCTGGCCCGTGAGTACGGCGCGGACGGCATCGTCTACGAGCAGATGAAGTTCTGCGATTTCTGGGCTTTCGAGCGTCCGCTCGCCAGCCACATCCTGCACGATGAATACGGCTGGCCGGTGCTTTCGATCGACCGCCCGTACAACGTCCGCAATTCGGGACAGCTCCGCACCCGTTTCCAGGCCTTTGTGGAAGCCCTGGAGATCAAGCGGATCCACGCGGAAGAGGAGGCAGAAGCATGAGCAAGGTAAAATATCCGAATCCGAAATTCTTCCGCATGAAGGATCACATGGACGGCAAAGCCCAGCTCGCGAACCTGAAGGAAGTCGGAAGCATTATCGGCGGCATGCTGAAGGAGACCGACTGGAAGGGTGTTGCGAAGGCGATGGGGAACGAATGGAAGGCCTTCGGCAAGCGCGCGAAGATGGAAGCCGGTTTGTTTGCGAAGATGACGAATGAAGAGCGTCTTGACTGGCTCTTAAACGGTGAAAAGCAGCTCGGCAAGCTTTACCGGAACGGCAAGATGGCTACCGTCCGCCGCGAGTGGCGCGGTCTCAAGGACACGGTCTACGATTATTACGAATGGCTCCGCATGTGGGGGATGCTGCTCGGCACCTTCTCCAAGGACCTCATCCCGGCCCTTAACGGTGCGGTGCACTACCGCTGGATGATCTCCTATTTCTGCTGCCATTCCTTTATGGATAAGAATACGCTCGGCCTGCGCGGCAACGCGCTCAAGATGCACCATGAGCTGATCTTTGCGATCTTCCGCTATGTGGCGGAGAACCTGGTGCTCCTCATGAAGAGCGACGAAAAGAACGGCAACTCGGTCGACCTGTCGAAGAAGATCGTGCTGCTTGACGAAATGACCATGGCGCAGATCATGGCCGGCTTCCCGGATCTTGTGGGCATCCCGTATCAGCTGATGCCGGTGTTCCTGCTCTCCGAGATCGACCAGCTCGCCTGCATGCCATACATCGACGCCGTCGAGAGCTACGGCCTGCCGTCCGACACCTGCCCGGTCCCGACCTCCGAATGCGGCGCCTGCGTCATCGACGCCCTGCCGCACATGGGTTCCTGCTTCATTTCGAGCTCCATGCCCTGCGACGGATCCGTCATGGCCTCGTCCTATACGAGCCGCCGCTTCAAGGATCTGCCGACCTACCACCTGTGCTTCCCGGTCCGCTACGAGGACGAATCGTCCATGCAGGCGGCCGTGGCCGACATCAAGGGCTGCATCAAGTTCATCGAAGAGCAGACCGGTGCGAAATGGAACTGGGACGCCTACTTTGCCGCCATGAAGCGCTTCAACAAGGAAACACAGTATGAGCTGCAGAAATGGGAAGTCAACCAGACGCCGTACCCGCAGCTGATCGGTCCGTGCTATGAGCTGTTCCGCAAATGGAACTACGAGATGGACGGCGGTCTCGACCCGCGCATCCTGGACACCTTCAAGAAGGTCGACAAGATCATGATGAAGGCCTATTCGAAGAAGGAAGAGCCGTGGCGCGGCAAGATGCGCCACCGTGCGATCGTCTGGAGCGTGCCGGCGCACTATTACGCCAACTTCTCCAACTGGCTTGCAAACTGCTGGGGCATCAACGTGCTCGTGGAAATGGAAAGCTTAAACTTCACGAAGCCGCTTGAGACCGAGGATCCGGAAGAAGCCCTCAAAGACATGGCAAGACTCTACGAGCGCATGGTCATGCGGCGCCACACGAACGGCGGCTACGACCACGTGCTGACCGAGCTCTGGCGCCAGGTCGAGATCTGGAAGCCGGACATCGTCATCATGTACCAGCACGTATCCTGCAAGAACATGTCTACGCTGAACGGCCTCTTCGACGAGCAGGCGAGAGAGCACGGCGTGCGCCTCATCTGGATCGAACACGACCTGATGGATCCGCGCACCGTTTCCCGCAAGGATATGCGTTCGAAGGTCAACGAATACATGCGTACGGTCATGCGCGAAGAGCCCATCGATCCGTCGCTCGTGGACTTCGAGGACGACGCCAGCTGGTAAGCCCCTCTTGTCATCCTGACACCCGGAGGGTGTGCCTTGTGCAGGAGGGCGCAGCCCGACGAAGGATCTTCACAGAGGACACAGTCATAACATATTATCAATGAATCACATAAAGGAGAATATATACCATGAAATATTTCGGCGGCTGCGACGTTGGGTCGACTTACACCAAGGCAGTGATCGTGGACGAGACCGGCAAGATCGTTGCGGATACCACGATGAAGAGCAAGATCAATGCGGAGGAATCCGCCAAACTGGCCATGGCCGAGGTCTTGAAGCAGGTCGGGCTGGAGAAGTCCGAGGACCTCGCGTACCTCATCGGTACCGGCTACGGCCGCAACAAGGTCCCGTTTGCGGATGAGAACATCTCCGAGATATCCTGCCATGCCATGGGCGTACACGTCACGAACCCGAACGTCAAGGCCATCATCGATATCGGCGGCCAGGACATTAAAGGCATCTCCATCGATGCCGACGGCACCGTGAAGAACTTTGCCATGAACGACAAATGCGCTGCCGGCACCGGCCGCTTCTACGAAGCCATGGCGCGTTCGTTTGAAATGAGCCTTCCTGAATTCTCGAAGCTGTCCCTGTCCGCGAAGAACGTGATCCCGATCACCGCACAGTGCACGGTGTTTGCGGAATCCGAAGTCATCACCCTGGTCGGCGAAGGAAAGCCCATGAACGAGATCGCGGCCGGCATCCAGATGGCTGTCGCAAAGCGCTGCTTCGTCATGAGCAAGAAGGCGGGCGCGACCGATTCCATCACACTGACCGGCGGCTGCGCGAAGAACGACGGCTTAAAGGCCGCCATCGAGCACGTGCTGAAGCTGAAAGTCGTGGATCTGGACACCGATCCGCAGCTTATGGGCGCGCTCGGCGCTGCGGAATATGCCCGTCAGAAAGGCATGGCGAAGAAGACCGCCTGACCGTGAAAGGAAAAGCGCATGAAAGAATTTTTCAAGGTACTTAAGGTTCTGCTGACGGTCCTTGTGGCTCTGTGTCTCGTGCTTTTTGTGGTCTATTTCTGGAACCTTGATCAGAAGCTCATGGAATGGGCCTACCGCAGAGTCAACACCATCTTCGACCGGAAGAAGACAGATATCAGGTTCTAACGGAGATGAAACTATACGATTCGATCATCAAGGCAACTGCGGAGGCGGCGGAGGGGCGTGCGAAAAGCCTGCCCGCCGCGGCCGCATGGCCGGATCCCGGACAGAGCGAGCTCGTGATGCAGCGTGATGCGGCCTTCGAGCTCGGCGGCTCGGGGCACCCTTCCGTGAACTACACCTGCGTGACGACGGGCGAGCTGCTCCCGGGCGGAGCGGTCCTTCTGATAGGCCGCGACCTGCCGGAGCTTAAAGGCGATTCGCCCTTTGCCCGCATCGTCCTGCTGAAGACCGACGAGATCACGGAGGACGACGCCGGCCACGACATGATCCGCCAGATGGAATATGTGCGCTATCACGTCTTTCCAAAGGGCTATATGGTGCGCGTGTCCTCGACGAGCTATGAGGAGCAGGTGCGGGTAAGCAGAGATGCCGTAAAGCGCGGGATAAACTTTGCCGCGGTCGGCGCCGCTTACCTGGCAAAGTATAAGGCGGTGAAGGGCGTGCAGGACGCGCAGATCATCTTCATCACCGATGAAGCGGTGGTGAAGGCCTTAAAGCCGAACGCGAAGAAGGTCGACGACATCACGAAGACGCTCTCGCACATCCTGGACGGCCTGCCCACGGACTGCGGACACTGCAGCTTAAAGCCCGTCTGCGACGAAGTCGAAGGCATGAAAGAGATGCACATGGGAAGGAAGAAAACATGAAGTTTTATCATCATGACCATCACGGGGAGCATGACCACGGGCACCATCATGATCATCATGATCATGAGGAGGTTTCCGTGGATCTGAGCGAGCTCGAAAAAGCCCGCATTCTGCTTGCGCATATGCTGGACCACAACCGCCACCACGAAGAGGAGATGGCGCATCTTGCGGAGCGCTTTGAGACGGCCGGGAACCCTGCGGCCGCAAAGAAGGTCCGCGCGGCATGTGCCCGCATGGTGGAGGCAAATCTCGCCCTGATGGAGGCTGTGGGCCTTGCCGCGCCGAAGGAAGAGGCCGGAAGACCTGCGGAGCCGCAGGAAGAAGGCGTCCCCGCACAGGGTAAGGAGGTCTGATATGTGCCTTTCCAATGTCTACCGCGCCTCGGACAGAGAGCTCATCATGGAGCTTGCGGCGCAGATCCGCCAGGAAGCGGGCGAAGTGATCGTGCGTGACCTTTTCGGGGCGGCAAAACGCATCCCCGGGAGTGTTGCCTCCGTGGATCTCGAAAACAATATCGTACTCATTGATACGCAGGAAGCACCTGCGGAAAAAGCATAAAACCGGAGAGGACCTGCGCTGCGGCCGTGATAAATGCCGCGCAGAGCCTGCCGGAAGCCTGTGAAGAATAAAGGAGGTTTTATGAAGCAGGAATACGAAGCATTATTTACCCCCTGGAAGGTCGGTAATCTGGAGATCAAGAACCGGATCGTGCTGGCCCCCATGGGCGGCACCTGCATCTTCGGCTGGATGGAGCCGAACCACTTCGACAAGGAAGCGGCCAAGCTCCTGAAAAACGTCGCCGACAACAACTGCGGCCTGGTCATCCCCGGCATCGCACCCATCCGCGACGTGCTCGGCCGCATGTGGCTGTATCAGAACAAGGCCAAGTTCAAGAAGCTGAAGGAATTCATGGACGAACTGCACAAGACCGGTGCGAAGATGTTCATCCAGATGACCGCAGGCTTCGGCCGTTCCATGGCCCTTTCGGATGCGCTGGCCATGCTCGCCACGAACAAGATCATCGGCCGCATTGCGAGCCCCGTGATCGACGTTGAATACCTGACGGCTGCCCCGAGCGTGCTCCCGAACCGCTGGCACGACAAGGTCACCTGCCGTGAAGTGACGAAGAAGGAGATCGCGCAGATCGTCTATGCCTACGGCGAAACAGCCCGCCTGTGCAAGGAAGCCGGTGTCGACGGCGTGGAAGTGCACGCGGTGCATGAAGGCTATCTGCTTGACCAGTTCACGCTGAAATATACGAACCAGAGGAAGGACGAATACGGCGGCTCCTTCGAGAACCGCTACCGCTTCGCCGTGGAGATCGTCCAGGAGATCAAGAAGAAATGCGGCAAGGACTTCCCAGTCTCGCTCCGCTATTCCGTCGTCTCCAAGACCAAGGCTTTCCGCGAAGGCGCGATGCCCGGTGAGGACTACATCGAGATCGGCCGCGACATGGAGGAAAGCGAGAAGGCCGCGAAGTACCTGCAGGATGCCGGCTACGACATGCTGAACTGCGACAACGGCACCTACGACGCCTGGTACTGGTCGCACCCGCCGCAGTACATGCCGCTCAACTGCAACCTCGAGGATGTGGAGCATATCAAGAAGTTCGTGGATATCCCGGTGGTCTGCGCCGGCCGCATGCAGCCGAAGGACGGCGCTGCCGCGATCGAAAGAGGCGGCATCGACGCCATGGCTGTGGGCCGTCAGTTCCTGGCTGACCCCGAATGGGTCACCAAGCTCATGGCAGATAAGGAAGAAGAGATCCGTCCGTGCATCGGCTGCCACGCCGCCTGCTTCAACCTTTCGAAGCACAACGGCACCGGCAACGATCAGGACTTCTCCGATACGCTCGGCATGTGCCGCTGCGCCATTAACCCGCCGTCCATGCAGTCAAACAAGTATAAGATCGTTCCCACGAAGCACCCGAAGCGCATCGCCATCATCGGCGGCGGCATCGGCGGCATGGAAGCGGCCAGAGTCTTAAAGCTCCGCGGCCACTATCCGACCATTTACGAGAAGAGCGGCGAGCTCGGCGGCATCTTCATTGCGGCAGCGGCTCCGTCCTTCAAGGAAAATGACAAGAAGCTGATCGAATGGTTCAAGCTGCAGATTAAGGAACTGGATATCCCGGTGAAGTTAAATACCGAGGTGAAGGACCTGAATTCCCTGCTTGCCGACGAGATCATCATCGCCACCGGCACCACGCCGAAGAAGATCCCGATCCCGGGTGCGGAACGCGCCATGGACGCGACCGAATACCTGCTCGGCGAGAAGGAAGTCGGCGACCACGTGGTCATCATCGGCGGCGGCCTGACCGGCTGCGAGATCACGCTCGACCTCTTCCGCAAGGGCAAACACCCGGCCATCGTGGAAATGATGAACGACCTGATGGCGGTGAAGAACCTGTGCCTTGCGAACTCCAGCTATCTGCGCGACTGCTTCAAGACCAACAATATCCCGGTCTTCCTGGAGAGTGCAACGAAGGAGATCGGCCCCGACTACGTGCTTGTCGAAGGCAAGGACAAGAAGCTGACGAAGCTCCCTGCGGATTCCGTCATCTTCTCGGTCGGCTACCGTCCGGCGCCGCTTGTCCCGGCTGGCAAGAACGTCCACCTCATCGGCGACTGCAATAAGGTCGGCAACCTCCGCAGTGCCATCTGGGGCGCCTGGGACGTCGCGATGAAGCTGTAAAAAACTGAACAAACAACAGAAAAGGCTCTGCATGGTCAGTGAAAACGGATCATAGCAGAGCCTCTTTTTGGTATTACAAAGAATGACAGGCGACAAAACAACTAAGACAGGGGACGGTTCGCTGTCTTGCAGAACCGCCACCGTCCGGAATCTACTTCGATTCGATCTTCAGGCTTTCGATGATCTTCATGTTGACCTCGTGGGGAAGATTGCTGTTTATGGAGAAGAAAAACCTGCCATCCGAGTCGTGCCAGACGTAATCACTGTCTCCGCCATCGGAAACATAACAGTCAACATTCCATTCACCGAGTTGCGCAGTTACATGAAGCCGTGATCCATCATCAACAATAAAGATCCCGGCACCTTCGGAAGCACGCTGGCAATAGAACGAAATAGCCAGAACCCCTCCTCCCCCCTCGTTTTATCGGATATGACTGACAGTCGTTTGCCTTGCCCGTTCCTTTATGTTAAGATCTGACACGAGGAGGGGGCGCTATGGACGCAAAAAAGACGGGAAAACTGATCAGGGAGCTTCGAACGGAGAAAGGACTGACGCAGCAGGATCTGGCGTCGGCACTTCACGTGTCTCAGACAGCCGTGTCCAAATGGGAGAACGGAAAGAGCCTGCCGGATATTTCCATGCTGGAACCGTTAGCGGACACCCTGGGCGTATCGCTCTACAATATTGTTAAGGGGAAGAGTCCCGCGCAGAAGGAGGAAAAAGAGATGGCGGCAGAGTCTGAGAGTGAAATGGAATCCGCCGACACGGCGATCAAATCGGTGATCGGTGCGGCGATCGACCAGCGAAAAAAGCGGACCTGGAGGATCATCCGGATCGTGCTGGTGCTGGCTTTGATCTGCCTGGTCTTCTGGTATTATTATCACGACGAGTCCGTTCCGCAGTATTATACGAACTTTGCAGAGCTGCGGATCCATCACGAAACAGATTATTTGCTGCAGCAGGGGATGATAACCGAATTTGCCGACATTGAGATCCGGAAAGAGGATATCCGGAAAAGCATCGAAGAAGCACTTGGCGTAAATGCCCTGGATATTGAGGTGGAAACGCTCGGGCTGATATGGAGAAGCGATGACATCCGGCTTCAGCTGTACAAGGACGATGAAAAAATGTCGGTCGATAACGGGCCGGAAAGCCCGTCCTGGCCGATGAGGCAGGTGGAATATTTAGAGGCACAGTGGAGCCTGCGGCGGCGCATTGAGGAGACTCAGAAAGGGCTGTATCAGATCGGGACGCAGGGGAGGCTGCTGTATGCCGGTCCTGCGGGCACGGACGTCACGCTGAACGCGCACGTCTGGATCAAGGCAACATACCGTGACCGCTTCATTCTTACCCGGCGGCACGAAGTCCTGCTGATCTCGGCGAACTATGTTGAGGATACGATTTCGGTGAAATAAATCAGACACGACTGAAATAAAAAAAGACAGAGACGACGAAAATGGACCGGATGCATATGGAGAATATCATTAATATTACCGATGCCACCCAGGGAATATTTGATTATATCTGAAAATGGCATATGATTTATGAAAGACAGGATCGCCTCTTAAGATAGAGAAATTCCCCTGCTTAATTAGAAATGCCCGGACCAGCGTTTTGCCTTGCTGCTCCGGGCATTATTTTACTCTTCGGGCTGAGGTTTTTTGCCTTCCGGCCACACCTCGCCGATCTTTTCCACTTTGGCGACCTTGAAGTGCGGGTAGTATTTTTTCTCGGCCACTAAGATGGCCAGAAATTCGTTATCATCGGTAACTTCCATGGTCTGAGTGATCGGATCGTGGGGTTTGCCGCTTTCGTTAAGAAAGATCCTGTAGGTTCCTTTCGGATAGATTTTTTTCGGTTTTCTGCTGAACAGTCCCATGCCTTTTTCCTCCTTTTTCGGGCAGAAGACTTGTCAGAGACAAGCGCTTTCTGCCGCTGCCGGTATCATAAAATGCATTTCTGCTAATTTACCGGAAGGGAAAAAAGACAGCCGGATTCTTAGCAAGAACCCGGCGAAGCGCTTCTGATTATGCGGTTAGATCAGGCTGCAGCGTCACTTTGCGGCGTCTGTTTTCCGGCTTTGGTATTCAGGATGATGCCAAGAACCATCATGCCGAGACCAATTACGGCACAGATCAGATTGCCTGTCAGATGGAAGCCGGTAAAGGCTCCGGAAAGATAGCCCGCAAGATTGCTGCCTTCGAAGGAACGCAGCCAGCTTTCAGGCCGCACGGCAAAACGAAGACCGGCTATCGCCAAAGGGAGCAGGATGGT
Organism: Lachnospiraceae bacterium UBA6987; assembly: GCA_002449955.1. Taxonomy (GTDB): domain Bacteria; phylum Bacillota; class Clostridia; order Lachnospirales; family Lachnospiraceae; genus UBA6987. The sequence goes on along the minus strand of DJYD01000059.1, from coordinate 24,411 downwards.
GACGAGCAGCGCGCCGAGTCCGATGAAGGCATCCCCGATGATGCGCCGGTTTGCCAGAAAATATAGCAGACAGAAGACCGCGCAGAACGCAAGCAGAAGAATAAAGGGCAGGGTGGAAAGCGCAGTATTGATAAGGCCGGCCTGATCCTCAGGAAGCTGAGAGCGCAAATAGGCGGTGCTCAGCTGCTTTGTCATTTCGTCCGGAATGAAGGAGGAGAGGTTTGCCTTAAACATACGGACAAAATATTCATTCTTGACAAAGTCATACAGCAGATCTCGGTCTTCCTTTCGGATGTTCCCGCTTTCTTCGATCTCTTTCAGCATCCGGGCATATTTCTGGTCTGTGCTGTATCTTTTTGAAAAAGCAAGGATCTCTTTACGAAAGCCCGGGTCCATTTTGCCGGCCGCGGCGTCATCCACCGTTTTGGTGATCTCTGTTTCAAGCTCGGCCGTGAAAACCGGTTCAAAAAGAGCCCAGTTTTCTTCGACCAACTGTCCGATCTCCTCCTTGGTAACGGAGGCGGTGCTGCGCCCTGTCTTGAGATCCCCGGCAAGCTCCCCGATCTCACGGGAAAGGAAGGTTTTGATGCTGGGCGAGCTGATCAGGGTTTCTACGTCCGCAGAGGTAAAACGCTCGCTTTTCAGACTGTTGTTGAGGGCTTCCGTCAGGGCGTCGATAACGCTTCCCTTCTTTCCGGAGTTAAATTCAGAAAGATTGATGCGGCTCCAATCAACTTCATCCAGAAAATATCGAATCCCTTTTTCGGATACGGTGCTCCGCATTTCCCAGAGAACGACACCCAGGGTCATCGGGAGAATCAACAAGAGGGAGAGTAATATGGAAGCAATAATGCTGCCGGCAGTCCGGCCATTTTTCTGTTGGGACATGGCTTGTCCTCCGCTTTGTAATTTGACTTGTTGGCTATAAAGCATAGCTTATCCTATCACTGTCTCAGCGCATCTGTCAATCAGACAGAGTATGGACAGGCGATAAGGGTGATGCTCTCGTTGTGCCCGTTCCTCTTTTTTTATTTATTGTGCTATGATACAATTGTCAGGGAGGTATACCTATGAAGATCCGATTATACCATTTGATCGTGCTGCTTCTTTGTCTTTTTCTTGCGGCCTGCGGAAGTGGGGCCGGGACTGAGGCTGAGACGGAAGAAGCAGAAGACTATACCGGCAGGTATTACCTTGTAGAGCGGGATCACCGCACGTTAAGTACATTCAACGAGAATATGCTCCTGCGTCTGAAGGATGACGGGGAAGCGGCCCTCCGTGAAAACGACGAGGAATCGCCGATTCAGTGGAGAGTAAGCGGAAAAAACCTGACTCTGACCCTGAACGGAGAAAAAGTCAAGGGTACCATTGAGGACGGAACCATCAGCATCCGCCTGTACGGAAGAGACAGCGTGTACGTAAAGGGCAAAAATGCTGCGCAGCGGTACATCGAAACAAGCGTCAGCACGGATCCCGTAGGAACAGCTGTCGCGACCGAACCCGCAACGGAGCAGACGACTCTCCCGGAACCAGCCTCCTCCGCAGAGGCAGCGCAGACGGATCCTTCCACGAACCCTGCGCCGCAGACGCAGCCGGTGCCCGGCTTTAATCCGGACGTACGCTTTTCCGGCACAGACCAGTATGGAGAAACGATAGACGAGACCGTTTTCCGGGATCATGTCATCACCATGATCAATTTCTGGGAGCCCTGGTGCGGTCCCTGCGTCGGCGAAATGCCGGAGCTGGATCAGCTTTACCGGGATAGAAACGGGGAGCTGCTGATCCTCGGTGTTTACTGGACGGAAGACGGCGCGGCCGAGGTGCTCTCGCAGACCGGGATCAGCTATCCGGTCATTCTGTTTGACGAAGTCTTTGAACGTTACCAGTCAGGCTATGTGCCCACCACGATTTTCGTGGATTCGGCAGGGCATGTTATTGGCTCGCCCTATATAGGTTCACGCAGCTATGCGGACTGGGATCAGATCATCAAGGGGATGATCGGCCATTAAAAGCGCCGGATAACTCCGGCAGTGCGGCGACGAAACCGCAGAAAGCCGAATGCGGCAGGAGGAGAACAGTCATGAAGGACGGCGGCACACAGCAGGCAGAAAAAACCGGGCGCAGGACCGGGCTGATTTTGCTGCTGCTCGGCACCGCTTTGACCGCGGCAGGGCTTTTGCAGGGACAGTACGCTTCCGTCCTTGCGAAAGCGATCCGCATCTGTATGGAGTGTGTCGGCATTGGATAAGAAGAGAATGGGGATCCAGGCGGCCGCGGCTCTCCTGCAAAACGCGAATTTTAAGGGCTTTTTCACCGGCCGCATCAGTGAAATTGCTGCAAAAGGCGTGTGCGTGCCGGGCTTAAACTGCTATTCCTGTCCCGGCGCCGTGGGCGCCTGCCCGCTCGGCTCGCTGCAGAGCTTTTTAGGGGCAAGGCCCTTCCGCCTTCCGTATTACGTTGTGGGCCTGCTTGTCTTTTTCGGGGCGCTGCTTGGCCGCGCGGTCTGCGGCTTTCTGTGCCCCATGGGATGGATCCAGGAACTGATCGCGCTCGTCCCGGTGCGGAAAAGAAACCGCTTCAGGCTGGATCAGCCTCTGCGGAAGCTGAAATATCTGGTTTTAGCGGCGACGCTCATCCTGCCGGTCTTTATCGCCCGCACGCCCTTTTTCTGCAAGTATATCTGTCCTTCGGGCACCACGGCAGCCCTCTTCCTGGCTGCTGCGGACAGTCAAATCCGCGGGCTTTTCGGAAGCCTTTTCAATCTGAAGTTCGGCATTCTGGCCGGGCTTGTCATCTTGAGCCTCTTTATCTTCCGGCCGTTCTGCAAGTACCTCTGCCCGCTCGGCGCGCTGTACGGCTGCTTTAACCGAGTGGCTCTGTACCGGGGGAGCGTGACGGAGAGCGCCTGCGTACACTGCGGGAGATGCGCCGAGATCTGCCGCATGGGCGTCGATCCGGTAAAGAACATCAACAGCGCCGAATGCATCCGCTGCGGCGACTGCGTGGGAAGCTGCCCGGCAAAGGCTATCCGTTTCGGCTTCACAGCGGGGAAAGAACCGCGAATTATAGTGAAAGAGGCCGACATGAATAACGTTCAATAGCTTTACCTCTCTACCGTATGTTCAGATGGCAAGCAGCTGATTGCTTGAAGGAAAACAGAAGCTGTGTAAAGTCTGCCTCAGCGGTCAGGAACAGCGGCTTTCAGTTTAGAAAGACTGAAGGCCGCTTTTTTGTGGGTCTTTTGTGATGCAGCCGGATTTTCGAGATTCATCACAAACTATGATAACATCTTCATCAAATCTTAAACTCTTTGCCCCTATTTTCTTCATCGGCAATTGGATAAAATGAAGACAGTCAGGAGGTGAGACTGTGGCGAACATTTTGAGCTGTGATGATAAGAAGGATATCGTAAACGTGTTAAAAATTTACCACTCTTCCGTATGTTCAGATGGCAAGGGACGGCGTCATATGAAACCGCTGGCCGTATTCTTGTGTGTCGTTTTACTTTGCACGGGGCTGTGTTCCTGTCAGAACCCACAGGCATCTTCCTCTGCAGAAACATCTTCTTCCGAAATCAAAAAGGATCGCCGCTACAAGTACGGTACGGTCCTGAATGAAGAAAGCGGCTGGTGCTGGGAGTTCCTGTATTGTGATTACAGCGAGGAGATCCGGAAAAAAGAACCGAATGCCCGAATCTATATTTTTTGGGGAACCAACCTTCGATACCGTTATGCGGATGATTATTGGTATTGGTCTTATACACAAACTCCGGAGGGATATTTCAAGTATGGCATCAAAAACGGGCTGATTCAATGGGGCGGATCGTCCGAGGCAGAAGTCCGAGACATGCGAAAAATGCGTGAGATCATGTCCAATAAGAACTCTGTTCAGGATATACTTGCCAAAAAGCAGAGCGAGTTTTCTTTTGAAACAGTGGATGGCGCCATGGTCTATCGGCTTGTTCATTCCACGCTTGAAGGGCCCTATACAGATGAAATGCCTTTCGAGAACCGTTATACGGCAGATCATTATCCGAAGAGTGCCATGCACTCCCTTATTGAGCCCGGGTACAAAGATGGATACAAGTTTCAGGCTCTTTATGTCTCTGAAATGGGAATCGTTGGAAATACATACATAGACGTTCTTTATCAAACCGGTGAAGCGTATAACGAATACGTCCAGCTTTCCGACCTCGTTGCGGAAGGAAAAGCAAATGCGGAGCAGAAAGAAGCCTATGATCTGATACGATCGATTTGCGCTGCCATTTTGCAAGACAATAATTTCATTGCCTCTGCGGAAAAATATAAAGAGAAAACAGTTGGTGGAATTGATTTTTCGCGTCTTTATGATTTTTTAGAGATCATTCATGAAAGTAAGTGGGGAGACAGTTACCAGTCTTTCGGGCTTGACCCTTTTCATGATATTACCGTCGAGATATCTAAGGAAGAATATGATTTCTTTATGGGTGAAACAAAATAGTTTTGCTGTCTTCCTGAAGGGATTGCTCGGTTGCAGGGACAAGGAGGCTGTCTGATGAACAAAATGATAGCCTGTGCAGATCTAAGTAAAAAATACAATGATAAGTGTGTCATCGACCGATTTTCGGGAACCTTTCCGGAAACCGGTCTCTATTTGCTGCTCGGAGAGAGCGGCAGCGGCAAGACAAGCTTTTTAAACGTATTGGCGGGATTTCAGCCTTTTGAAGAAGGAACGATTGATTGGGACGGCGAAGCTTTTGCTGAACGCGTGAAACATCCGGAAGAGCCTTCTTTTGATTACATAACGCAGGAAAATTTCTTTGTCGATTTTCTGACCGTTGAAGAAAACCTCCTTTTGCTCAAGGAGGGCTTGTCCGGGAAGATGTCTGAATCGGCATTTTCCGCACGAGTTCTTGAGGGGCTGGAACGGTTTGGCCTCGGGGATAAACGGGATGCATTTCCTTCTACACTTTCAGGTGGAGAGCGGGGGCGGCTGGCGATCCTTCGTGCACTGCTGAAAGGGAAGCGGGTCCTGCTTTTGGATGAACCGACGGCGGCTTTAGATGAGGACAATAAGAAAAAGATCTTTGACACGCTGTACTCTCTCAAAAGCAGCATCCTGATCCTTTGCGCAACGCATGATAAAGAGGCGATCCCCTATGCTGACGCCATCCTGCATTTTTCCAAAAAAGAGAAAACGCCGCGAATGGAATATCTTTCAAAGCGTTTGCCTCCTGATGCAAAAGGAGACAAAGCGGCCGGGGGAGATGAAGCGTCAAGTTCGGCATGCTGTCCGAAAAGCAGAAAAAAGAAGAATGAACTGCGCGGTTTTATGAATAAGTGGATGCGTTCTTCGAAAAGAGAACAGCGTGTAAAAGGATTATACGTTCTGTTTCTGATGCTGTCCTTTTTGCTTGTTCTGCTGGCAGATACACCGGCACATAAATATGCCGTTACCAGTGCAGAGATGTATCATATTAACACGATCCAGCTGTCTGTGGTCAGGGGGAAGCAGCTGAGTGATTTTCCCTTTGAACGCAGCGAAGTGGATGAGATCGTGGTGGATTATCGGGGGAGCTGCCCCGTTGGCACAGAATCGCATCAGGGGGAAAATCCTGCGGCAGCAGGCATACGCTATGACAGTTTCATATGGACGCTGCCGGAGGAAGAAAAAAGGTTCCTGATCAAAGACGCGGTGGCTTTCGGAACTTACTTTACTGATCCAAAGCAGGTGATCTTAAGCTACGAAATGGCAGAATCGCTGATGCCGGGCCAGCATGAAAAACTGATAGGAAAAACCATCAAACGAAGCTTTTTCAAGCTTGGGATGACAGAGCTTACGATCGTGGGCGTTTTCAGACAGTTTTCTTATCTGGAGCAGGTTTACGCGAATTCCTGCGGAGCGGAATATAATCTGGAGAATTATAACCCCGAAAACACGAAAAGTCTCTTTTATGTCAATGCTGCGTTAACGAAGCCTCTGGTAGATGATCCGGACTTGTTTCACGATGAAGGACAAAGAGCGTTTATCTTCTATTTCGATACCTGTGCAGCCAGAAACAGCTTCCTGACAGCACATAGGCAGGATTTTAACTGGGAAACAGGCTTCCATCAAATGGACACGTTATATCCATTGACAGATTGGAAATTCCCGTCTCTTTTCCGGATCTATATGCCTTTTTCCGTTTTGATTATCATATTTACCGTTGCTTTTTATGCAGAACTGGGCAGGACGGAATTTGCCTATAACAATACATTTGTGTCCGTATTCGAGTATGCAGGGTACAGTAAAAAACGTATTATTCGCGAGCTGGTGCTTGCACAGACGGCAGAGTTTTTAAGACTTCTGGGAATCGGTGCGGGGCTGGCAGGTGTGCTGTCTGCGGCGGGAAATGCTCTGAATACCCGTCTGCAGCTTGTGGATTATGAACTGTTCACCTATAATCCTTGGCTGCTGGCATTGTGTCTGGGAACGATTATAGGAATGACGCTTGTTATTCTTGCGCTGCGCTTCAGGAAGGTCAAACTTAACAGCTGGTACGAGAATCTGATCGCAAATCGGGATGTACTGTAAAGGAGAAATACCATGCGGTTAAGACTGGAACATGTTGAGAAAACATTTACCCGCCCGGTCCTGCGGGATGTTTCATATGTTTTTGAAACAGGCAAGATGTATGTCATCAAAGGCGTGAGCGGCTGCGGCAAAACAACATTGCTGAATGTACTGGGAGGTATTGACAGCGAATACGAGGGACGGGTGAGCTGGGAAGAAGATAAACGCCCGGCTCGCACAGGCTATGTGTTTCAAAAAAGCCTGCTGCTGGACGGTCTGACGGCACGGGAAAACCTGCTGCTTATTCGAAATGATCCTTCGCGGATCAATAAGTTAGGCAGAGAGCTTGGGATCGGAGATCTGTTGGACAAACTGCCGTCTGCGCTTTCCGGTGGTGAACGGCAGCGAGTTTCAGTCGCACGTGCACTTCTGAATGATCCGCTGCTGATTCTCGCAGATGAACCAACGGCTTCATTGGATGGTGACAACTCTGATAGAATTGCAGCGCTGCTGGCGGGGCTGCGCCGGCAGGACCGACTGATTATCGTGGCGACCCATGAGGATTGTTTCGATTCACTGGCAGATGTTATCCTGCGTCTGGATTACGGCGTACTGAAAACGGAACATGCTCTGAAAAATCTCCCGGAGCCGGGAGTACAGGAAAGCTGTTTGAGCGATGAGCAGATCCCCGCTTCAGAGCCTTGCATTCAGCTTCAGCAAGATGATTCCGCAGGGACTAAAGTAAGGCTGCGAAAACGCACACATGTTTATTACTCTCTGAAACGGCATCCGCAGCTGTTTAAGCTGAAAGCACTGCTGCCGTTGGCATTTGCTTTTTGGCTGCTTCTTTTGGCAGGGACCGTCGGAGCTTGCTTCAGCCGGGAAGCGATTCGTTTGTATGCCAGAAATTTCCCCATGGATCTTGTGTGGATAACGCCGGAACAATACCGGGATTTTGAGCATAAGGAGTGGCTTGCCGTTTATGACTATTTGACGGCAGAGGATAAGGGCGTCACGGCTTACTATCTGATGCCGGAGCAGGATTCGGTTTTTCGCGTAAAAGGAATGCTTCTTTGCGGACAATTTCCGCAGAAAGATGAAGAAGTTGTCCTCTCGCAGAAGGCAGCCTCGATCTTATTCCCCGAAAGAGACTGTGCTGCATGCGTGGGACAGTCATTTTCTTTCTGCAGCAGGAATTGGCGCGTCAGCGCGATCGCCGCGGAACGTAACGCAGCAACAGAGATAAACTATATGGCGGATGCTGCTTACTGGAATGTTGAAGCAGCGGTTTTTATTCCTTACGAAAGCTTGCGGGTGTTTGCGGAAGTGCAAATGCCTCCTTCCGGATACCTGATGGCAGTGGCGAGGGGAATATCCGAAGATGCCGTGAAACGTGCAGCCATTGAAGATGCCATTTCCTATCACAGTTCCATACCGGATGAGGAGGATCAGAGAGTCTTCGCAAATATGTATTATTCGGAGATCGATGAGTACCAGAAACGAATCGATGAGATCATGATGCACGTGTATGCTGTCATCGTGCTGGTCAGCTGCCTTGTCTGTTTATATGTGATCTCGGTGATCCGCATGGAGCTGTTTTACCGCAAGAAAGAATTGGGGTATCTGCAGGTGTTTGGACTGCCGAAAAAGAAAGTGCTGCAGATGGTCCTCGGCGAACATGGCGTAAAAGTAGTGGCGGGGCTAAGCATAGGATGGCTTTTGACGGGAATCTGCGTATTGGCATATGATCTGAGTTTTGACGGGCGGGCATATCCTTCTTTTCTGTCTGCCGGATTGTGCCTGGGCGTTTCTCTTGTTTATCTGCTTTGCATAAGACTGACGATAAGCCGGTTCCTGCGGAAAAATGTCAGAGAGCTCATTTCGGGGTAAAGCTGCCCTTCCTCTTTTCTTTTGCTCCGCAATATGGTATAACGATTACGGTGCATATTGCCTCTGCGGCCGCATGAGCGTTTCGCAAAGGCATATTAAAGCGCCACCAACAGCGTTTTGAACGCCGAAAGGAGATTTATTATGGCGGAGATCAAAATCACAGTTGATAATTTTGAACAGGAAGTGATCCAGTCCGAGCAGCCCGTGCTCGTGGATTTCTGGGCGGCCTGGTGCGGCCCCTGCCGCATGCTTGCGCCTGCCGTAGCGCAGATCGCTGCGGAATGCGAAGGCAAGATCAAGGTCGGTAAGGTCAATGTGGACGAAGAGCCTGAGCTGGCTCAGCGCTTCGGGATCATGAGCATCCCCACGGTCCTGGCCTTCAAGGACGGCAAGAAGGTGAATCAGTCGATCGGCCTTGTTCCGAAGGACAAGCTTCTGGCGCTGTTTGACTAAGCCGCATGCAGGGCGAAGCCCCGCATGTCAGTGAGGAGAATATGAAACTCATCGATCAATACCGCGGCCTGAGACGGGAGAATTATGTCCTGTTCTTTGGCCGCATTGTGACGAGCCTCGGATCCATGATCTGGCCCGTCTTGACCCTGATACTGAATCAAAAGATGGGGCTGGATGCCAGCTCCATCGCTGTTTTATTGACGGCGGCCAGTATCGTCATGCTGCCGGCGAATCTTTTCGGCGGACGCCTGGCCGACCGGCGCAATAAGAAAAACATCATTATCGTGGGAGATCTGGTCTCGATCGTCTGTTACATTGCCTGCGGCTTAGTTCCGCTCGGACCGCTTACGATCGGACTGATCATGGTGGCCAGCCTGTTCCAGACCATCGAGGGACCTGCTTACAATGCCCTGGTTGCGGACATCACACCCACAAGAGACAGGGAGAAAGCCTATTCGCTCTTGTATCTTGGCGCCAATATCGGCATGATTCTGGCGCCTACGATCGCCGGATTCCTGATGGAAAATTACCTGTGGCTGAGCTTTATCATCAGCGGCGTTTCCATCGGCATGTCCACCTTTATGATCTGGAAATGGGTGCAGGATATCACACCGGTGAAAGACGAGGGTGAGGAGGCGGTTTATCAGACCGCGCAGGAAAAGGCCAGTGTTTTCAGTGTCCTGAAAAAGAATCCGCAGGTCATGCTGTTTCTGATTGCCACGGCTCTGTACTATGCGGCGTATCATCAGTATGAATTTCTGATGCCGCTCGATATGGCGGCGGTGCATGAGAACAGTGCGGTGATTTTCGGCACTGTGACCAGCACGAACTGCATCGTGGTCGTCCTGTTTACCCCTATCATTACCAGTCTGTTCCGGCGTATGTGCGATACAAAGAAGCTGTTGACCGGCATGCTGCTGATCCTGGCCGGTTACGGACTTTTCCTGGCACTGTTGGGCTTTATTCCCGCGTACTATGCGTCAATGCTCGTGTTTACCTGGGGTGAAATATTCTGCACGCTTGCGGAAGGGCCGTATATGACGGCGCGCATCCCGTCAAGCCACCGCGGACGTGTGAACAGCGTGATCGGTGTGCTGCAGACCCTGCTCATCGGTGGTTTTGACATCGTGCTCGGGCGTATTTATGACAACGCGGGCTCCCTGCAGGCCTGGATTCTTGTACTCGGCGCACTACTGATCGCGATTGTCATTGCCGCGTTTCTCATCCGCGGCGACCGCAAAGCCTATCCGAAACTGTACGAGTAAGCCTTTCCCTTAGGGGAAGAGGGCCGTCACCGAAGGCAGTGGTGGATGAGATCCTAAATTGTTCTTAAAAATGATCAACACCCCCTTGACAAGGTGGTCTATCGATGATAGACTGACCTTAGCCAAGGGGTTTATTATTGATAGACCGAAGCTCAGAATTCGGAAAAAGGACATCGTCTGTCTCCCGGGAGGCAGGCCGGATCACAAGGAGAACAGGAATGACAGATTATCATCTTGGTGAAGTGGAAATGCGTTTCGCGGAGCTGATCTGGGCAAATGAGCCGCTCGGTTCGGGCGAGCTTGTGAAGCTGTGCGCGGAAGCCCTGGGCTGGAAGAAATCCACCACCTATACCGTACTCAAAAAGCTTTGTGAAAAGGGCTTTTTTAAGAATGAGGGCGGCACGGTGAGCTCCCTCATTTCCGAAAAGGAGATGCGCTCCCGCGACAGCTGCGAATTTGTCGAAAACAGCTTCGGCGGGTCGCTGCCGGCGTTTCTTGCCGCATTTGCCTCCGGAAGAAAGCTCTCAGAGGAGGAGGTAGCGGATATCCGGCGGCTGATCGACGGTTACGGAAAGGAGGCAGCGGAATGATGAGCAGTCTTTTTCTGCGTGTGGTAAGCTTAAGCCTCTCAGCCAGCATTGTGACCGCCTTGGTCCTGCTGCTGCGGGCACTTCTGAAAAAGGCGCCCCGGGCCATCAGCTGCGCGCTGTGGGTGCTGGTCGGCCTGCGGCTGATCCTTCCGTCCCTGCCGGAAAGCCGCGTTTCCGTGATCCCGGAGGGGCTCTCGGACGGTGCTGCGGTGAATGAACTGCAAAGGCAGGTAGTTGAGGAGACGGTGACGGTCAGAGAGGATGTTGATCCCGCGCTCTACCGGCAGATTACGGTGCAGTATAAGGAGCTGCCGGTCTACCGGGATGAAGGGCATAACTACATCGTGGTCAGTGCGGCGCCCGCACATACGCCGCCGAAGACCTTTGGAGAGTCCGTGGTTCCTGTCCTTGCGGTCATATGGATCGCCGGCGCGGGGCTCATGCTGCTGTATATGGCAGGCAGTTACCTGACCATCAGGAGACGTCTGCGCACGGCCGTCCGGATGGAAGACGGCGTCTGGGAGAGCGATGAGGTCACGTCGCCGTTCATCCTGGGCTTTGTGCGGCCGCGGATCTATCTTCCGACCTCGCTGAGCGCCGAGGAGGCCGCTTTCGTGCTTGCCCATGAAAGGACGCACATAAAACGCGGCGACCAGATCTGGAAGCCGCTTGGCTTCGTGCTGCTTGCGGTCTACTGGTTCAACCCGCTTTTCTGGCTGGCTTATTACCTGCTGTGCCGGGATATCGAGGCGGCTTGTGACGAGAAGGTGATCCGCGAGCAGGACGCCGCCTACCGGAAGGCTTATTCCGAAACGCTCCTGGCCCTGAATATTCGGGAACGCACGGTCAGCGCCTGCCCGCTTGCCTTTGCCGAAAACGGCGTGAAAGAGCGGATAAAGAACATTTTAAGCTACCGCAAGCCTGCCTTCTGGCTGATCGTGACGGCGCTTGTCGTCAGCATCGCTGCTGCCGGCTGCGCTTTAACGGACCCGGCGAAGAAGAGCACGGAGATAGAAACAGAGGAAAACCCTGCGGAAACGCAGGAAACCGTAAAAGGCGGGCTGGGCATATATGCGGCAGAAAAGATCGAAGCCTCCTTCTCTTTTGACGCCAATGGCAGGTCTGTCTACCCCGATGATTACGCCGGCTGGTATCCGGACGGCAAGGACATGGTCCTGTGCCTTAAGGATCCGACCGAAGAAAGCATAAACCGGTACTTGGAGATTGCTGTTTTCAAAGACTCGGTGCATGTAAAGAAAGTCAGCCGCTCGTATAACGAACTGGAGCAGATGCTTAGCGAAACCGCAGAGGAGCTGCAGGCAGAAAAAATACAGATTATCTACTACTGCGTGGATGTTGAAAACAACGGTCTTCGGTTTTGCGTGACGAAAGACTTCGTGGAAACGGTCCGTGCGTTGCTGCGGGATAAATACCCCGGTGTGCCCAGCACAGTGGAGGGGGCAGAGCCCTTTAATTATCCGGAATGGACGACAGAAGGCTCCTCGGAAATACCGGGGACAGAAGGCAGCTCTGCTGAGACACCGGAAGTCCGGATCCCGCTGAGCGGAAAGTATCATCTGACGGGAAGGCAGTATACCGAAAGAGGAGCTCTGACGTTTGATCTGGAAAGCATGGAGTTTTTCTTTCCGATCAGTGAACCGTTTAGCTCCCGCCCTGCCTATGCCGGAGGGCTGCTGATTGAAGATGGGATCCTCTATGCGGTGGATTATGGCATGCTTGAGATGGATGAATTCACGGCAACCCATGCAGAGACCGTGAATAAGATGCGGCGAAATGGCTGGGCTTTCCCGTTCAGGATCGTTGATGAAAAGACGTTAGAATATATCGGTGATTCGTATGCGCTGGAAGTGGCTAAGTGCTATGTGAAGAACGGGGATCTTCTCGTCTGGCAGAATCCGCTTCCGGAAAAAACGGAGCCTTCGGACGCTGATCCGGCTGAGACTGGCCCCGGGGAAATCTCTCCTGATGGGGATCAGGGCGGAACACCTCTCATCAATCCGGCGTCCGTTCTGGGAACCTATATCTTCTCCGAAGGCGAGATCCGCGATTATATCGGAGAATGGGGCGGTGAGCGGTACTTCGTGCTGCAGATCGTAAAACCCGGATATCCTGATATGGACGGAATGTACCGTTATGCGGTCGGGCATGCCCGGAAAGATGCGGAGGACGGAACCATTCAGATCCTTGCGGATCTCGACTGTGATTATTACCACAATGTTTCAAAACTCATTGACGGCACGCTTTATGTGGCGACGGATAAAGGGATCTATTCCGTCACAACGGATGGAAATGTAAAGACGTTCATCGGGGGAAAAGAGCAGTTCGCGACTTATCCGAGCGCCGGAAATATGTTTCTTTATCGCTACGGAGTCCGGAATGAAAAAGGAATGACATTCTTCCTTGAGGCTTATTACTTCTGGCCGGGGGTGACAATCCGCTACCTGACATTAGAAAACGCATATGGGAAAGAAAGCAATTATGAAAACAACCGGCACATTGTGACGGCAAGCGCGCTGCAGGACGGTTTCTGTTATGTATTGGCGCAGGCAGGCAGGAACGAGGTTTGGTATCAGCCCTGTGCGGCGCAGGATATTGCGGAAGGGGTGAGTCAGGAGCCGGTCCTGCTGGAGAAAAATCAAATGGTTTCGCCGCAGTATGTTGCCGGAAATGAGCAGTTCTACGTTCTTGTTTACGGCGCCGGAGAGCCGACAATCCATCTTGTGTTTCGTGATGAGCCTGCCACTTCAAAAGAAGTGAAAACAGGGGCCTGGGGATATACGCCGCTGCAGGCGACATCCACGCGGACCAGAAACTGGCGCTTTACCTGCGGGTCCATGTGGTTTGATATTGATGCGGAGACAAGGACGTGCAGCCTCTATAAGATGGCGCTGGCCGATGCCGTGACAGGATGGAATCTGTTTGGCCGGACCGATTATTCGCAGGAGATCATCATGTTAAGCCGTGACTGCCATAGCATGCTGCTTGCCCAGGATGAATCCTATGCTGTGGACTATGCCGCGACCCCGCTGACGGATTTCCGGCTGGCTCACGGATGGAGAGAGTCGAAGGATAAAGCAGAGGAGAAAGGTCTGAGCGCGGAACTCAAAGAGGCCGGCGGGCTGCCCGTTTTCCGGCTGGATTCGGAGGAGGACCTTCTTCTCTTCTCAAAGATCTTTGACGAGCCGGCGCCGAATTATGGCAAGATCGGGCTGAAACAGGCGCTTCAGACGTATGACAGCGAGTTTTTCAGGGAGAAAGTACTGTTTGCCGTATACGGCAGTTTCGGCCCGAGCTCTCTGCATGAAGAGTATTTCCGGGTGGGAAGCCTTTTGCGGAACAATGTTCTGCATCTTCGCCTGGGAGTGGTGGTCCCCCTCGGAACGGCGATGACGGCAGATGTTGCTTACAGCTGGATCCTTATTCCGATGGAGCGAAGTGCCGTGCGTGACGTGATTGCGTATGACGCGACCTTTGCCTGGCAGGCGCTTCCGCCTGACTGGACCGAAGGCGTCAATCCGGATTGGAGAAAGCAGTAAGGCGGTAGGCAGAGAAGACAAAGGGCGCAGGACCGATCGGCCCTGCGTCTTTGTTCTTGGTGAAGAATCCTTATTTCAGGCTTTCCGCCCAGTCGTGAATGATCTTTTCGGCGTCTGCGCGGTCCTCGGCGTTAAAGGCCGAGTGACACATGTAGACGATATCCCCGGTGGTGATGTAGGCGGTCAGGCCCTTGCGGCCCTGCGCCTCGGCATCCGATTCGAATACGATGCAGCGGTGCCCCGCTCCGGTAATGAATTCCTGCATTTCATAGGAGCCGGTGCCGGCCCAGCCGAGGTCGAAGACGTTCTTGTCATAGTGCTCCGTAAACAGCGTCGTCCAGTTCTGTGCGGTGACCTTTTCGGTCACGCAGTCCTGCATGATCTGGATCTGGATGAGGCGTCCGCTTTGATTGCCTGTGACAGCGACCGTGATATCGCCGCGGTCGTAAGGGAAGGCTGGAATCTGCAGCTTATCATAGCCGATATAGGCTGCAGCTTCCTCGGCGCTAGCAACTTTCCGGTAAAAGGATCCGGGGGACCTACTGTCATAAGGCCGGTAGTTTTTGAACTGTTCTTGAATGGCATCGGAAGCCTCGTTCACCTGCCCCGTGATCTGCTTCATGGGGACGCGGGAAATGTCCGCAGAGACTTCGTACCCGTTCAGGACCAGCTTCTTGACGTTGAAGCCTCCGCTCATCCCGTAGGCGCCGACGCCGCACAGGGCGACGAAGACTGCCGCGGCGGCAGCCCATTTCACGAGCCTTGGCTTCCTGCGGGCAGGGAAGACGTGGCTCTCTGCTTCTTCAATGAATTCGGGACTGATCCCGCTTATGCCTTCGTAGATCTTATCGCGCTTCATTTCAGGACCTCCATTTTTCGATCGCCTTTTTGAGACTTCTGCGCAGGCGCAGCATGATCTGCGCCATTTTCTGCTCGCTGCAGCCGTAAGCGTCCGCGAGGGACTTTACGCTGTCTCCGAAGTAGTACCGTCTGACAAACAGTACCCGTTCGTCCGTTTTCTGCCCGCGGAGCCAGTCATCGATCAGGCACGAGAGCTCGGCGGCTTCATATTCCTGCTCGACGCTTGCGGAAGAGGGGATGCAGTCATCCAGTTCTTCAAAGGCCGTGGGCCCACCGCCGCGCTTTGCCGCATGCTCCTTCCGGAAGCGACTGATGCACACGTCGCGGGTGAGCTTCCCGAGAAAGGCCTTGAGCGAGACCGGCTCGAGCGGCGGAATGCGCTGCCAGACGGCGAGCCAGACATCGTTCAGACATTCCTCGGCATCTTCCGGGCTGCCCAGCGTTCCGGCCGCAATGCGCCTGCAGAATGCAGCATACTTCCGCTCGCATTCCGCGACTGCGCGCTCGTCTCTTTCCTGAAACAGTCGGATCAGTTCCTTGTCATCCATGGTGAGTTCGTCAGCTCCTTTGCCGGGAGAATGTCCTTACACTGATATAGCCGAAAAAGGAAGGAAAATATTGAAGGGATAATAAAAAAAACCCGGATGCAGCCGGCGGATCACATCCGTCAGGCGTCACACGGGATCTTTACGAAGGCAGAAGGCGGTAGCCGACCACGAAGCGGTTTTTGGGGATATAATCGCGCAGGTCCTCTCTTGTGCGCTCGCCGGTGCTGTCATTATACATGTTGAGCACATGCAGTTTTCCGTCGCCTTGCGAGGTGTAGGCGGCTACGGTGTGCAGGCCGCCAAAGACCGTGTTCCGGTTCCAGAAGGAAAGAATATAGACCTGAAAGCTGTTTTTGAACTCGGCCATGACGGAGGCAAGCGCTTCGTAATTTGTGTAGCGGACGGCGTGCGTGCCGTGCGCTTCCAGGAAATCGCCGATGGAGAAGGGATCCGTCCCCATGTCGCCCTGCACGAAGCCGCGCATCACGTAGCCGGCCTTTTCGTAATCATGCAGGATGTCGGCAAAGCTGACCTCCTTTCCGAGCAGCCGCAGGGCGTTGTAAGTGGCCGCGATCTCGCAGCCGACGCCGGCCATCTTCTTTTTGCCGAGCGTGAACTGCGGGCAGACGGCCTGGCCGTAGATGTAGCCCATATCCGGAGCCTCGAGGCTCCGGTTCTTTTCAAAGTTTTCGTCGCTCCCCCTGAACAGATGCCGGTGCACGGAAAACAGCCACCGCGTGAAGGCAAGCGGCAGCGGGCGGAATTTTCCGGGCTTATTTGTCTTATCAGCCAAGGCAGAGATCCTTTCTGCCCTTCCCCGGACGCGGGTGAGGGTATTATATCCCTTCCGCCGTCTTCAGTACCGAGGGCAGGGCGTCGATGATGTCCGAGGCGATCATGGCGTGCTCGCCGAGCCTCGCGGCCGCTTCATCGCCGGCAAGGCCGTGCAGATATACGCCCAGACACGCGGCGTTATACGGCTCCATTCCCTGCGCGGTCAGCGAGGCGATGATGCCCGAGAGCACGTCGCCGGAGCCGCCGGTCGCCATGCCGGAATTGCCGCTGTTGTTGATCAGCAGGCGGTTTCCGTCGGAAACGGCGGTGCGGTGGCTCTTCAGTACGCAGACAACGCCGTGATCTGCGGCAAAGGAGAGCGCGGTCCCGGGGATATCAGCCGTTACGGCTTCAACCGGACAGGAGAGGAGCCTTGCCATTTCGGCGGGGTGCGGCGTGATGATGGAGCCGAAGGGGACACTGGGCCACAGTTCCGGGTGCTCCGCGAGCAGGTTCAGCCCGTCTGCATCCAGAACGATGGGCATGGAGGCCGAGGACAGGGCCCATTTGACGAGATTCAGGGCGTTTTCCGACTTCCCGAGTCCGGGGCCGAGGGCGATCGCCGAAGATCCCGCAAGCGCATCCTTCAGCCATTCTTCCTCCGCGCCTTCATCCGGATAGACCCGCAGCACGGCTTCCGGCAGCTGCATCTGATAGATCACGCGGTTAGCTTCCGGGCAGAGGATGGAGACCAGTCCGCAGCCCGTGCGGTACGCGGCCTTTGCCGCAAGGTACCCCGCGCCGGACATACCCTTCTTGCCGCCCACGACCGCTACGCGGCCGTAGGTCCCCTTATTTGACTCCTGCACGCGTTTCGGCAGGGAATTCATGAGATAACGCGTATAAGTAAGCTCCATGACTTCCTCCGTGCGCCGCGGAAACGCGGCAGCTTATTCGACGCTGTTCATGTAGGCGGTCTGTTCCTCGGTGAGACTGTCGAGGCGGATCCCCATGGCGGAAAGCTTGACCGAGGCGACGGCCTGGTCGATATCGCGCGGCACCTGATAGACGCCGGGCTTTAAGTGGCTGCCGTGTCTTGCCAGATACAGCAGGCTCAGGGCCTGGATGCCGAAGCTCATGTCCATGATCTCGGCGGGGTGGCCGTTGCCGGCGGCAAGGTTCACAAGGCGCCCTTCCGCAAGCAGGTTCAGCACGCGGCCGTCCTTCATGCGGTAGCCGGTGATGTGCGGCTTTCTCTGCCAGACTTCTTCCGCAGCCGCCGCCAGATCTTCCTTGTTGATCTCCACGTCGAAATGCCCGGAGTTCGCGAGCAGCGCGCCGTCCTTCATCACGGCAAAGTGGCGGCCGGTGATGACGTCCCTGCAGCCGGTCAGGGTCACGAACAGATCGCCGACCTTCGCAGCTTCATCCATAGGCATGACGGTAAAGCCGTCCATGGTCGCTTCAATGGCCTTCACGGGATCGATCTCGGTCACGATGACCACAGCGCCCATGCCCTTTGCACGCATGGCAAGGCCCTTGCCGCACCAGCCGTAGCCGGCCACGACCACGGTCTTGCCCGCGATGATGAGGTTCGTCGGGTTCATGATGCCGTCGAGGGTCGACTGTCCGGTGCCGTAGCGGTTGTCAAACAGGTGCTTGCAGTCGGCGTCGTTGACGTCGATCATGGGCCAATCCAGAAGTCCGGCCTTTTCCCGCGTTTTCAGCCTGTGGATGCCGGTGGTCGTTTCCTCGCAGCCGCCGATCAGCTTCTTTCCGTATTCGCGGCATTCGCCGTGCAGCAGATGGATGAGGTCGCCGCCGTCATCGATGATGAGGTCCGGGCAGGCCGCGAGAGAATTCTTGAGCAGCGCGGTATATTCCTCGTCATTTACGCCGTGGCGCGCGTGCACTTCCACACCGCTTTCGGCAAGCGCAGCGGCCACGTCATCCTGCGTGGAAAGCGGATTGCAGCCGGTCGAAACGACCCGGGCGCCGCCTGCCGCCAGCACCTGCGCCAGGTACGCGGTCTTGGCTTCCAGATGAATGGAGGTGACGATGGTCTTTCCTGAAAGCGGTTTTTCCTTTTCAAACCGTTCGCGGATGGCGTTCAGGATGGGCATGTAGCTTTTCACCCAGTCGATCTTATCGCGGCCGGACGGCGCGAGGGACATATCTTTGACTTCGTTCATGTTTTTCTTCCTTATCCGTTTATTCTTCGATGGTTTTTAAGCGGTCAAGCTGCTCCGGGCTGATGCTGCCGCCGGAAATGACAAAGCAGACGTTTTCGTCCGGACGCACGGGAATCTTCCCTTCCATGACGCCGGCAAGGCCGATCGCGGAGGAAAACTCTGCCAGGAGCTTGCCCTCGAACAGGAGCTTTTTGTGCGCCCTCAGGATGGCCTCGTCCGAAACGGCGGCCATGCCGTCCACGTTCCTTTCCACATAGGGGAAGCAGACGCTTCCGGGCATGTTCGCAACGAGCGCGTCCGCGGGTGACTTTTCGACCGTGACTTTCGTCGGCTTCCCTTCCCTTAACGAAACGCTGTAGCGCGGTGCAGCGGCCGGTTCGGCGCCACAGACCTGCACTTCCGGGCGAAGGGCTTTCACCGCCGTGGCAATGCCGCCGATGAGCCCGCCCCCGCTCACGGGAACGACGATCTTTTCGACCGCAGGTTCCTGCTCGAGCACTTCGAGGCCGATCGTGCCCTGGCCGGCCATGATGTCCTCGTCGTTGTACGGCGGCACCATGACAGCGCCGGTCTCCTTTACCACGCGCTCTGCCACCTCAAAGCGCTCCGCAAGGCCGCAGCGAACGACCCGTGCGCCGAGCGCGAGAATGTTGTCGACTTTCAGCTGCGGGGCGGTATCCGGGATCACGATGGTCGCCGGAATGCCGAGCGCCTTGGCCGCGTAGGCAAGGCCTCTGCCGTGATTGCCGGAGGAGGCAGCGGCCACTCCCCGCGCAAGCTCATCCGGTGAAAGCTGCAAAACCTTATTGAAGGCGCCGCGCAGTTTGAAGGCGCCGGTGATCTGCATGCATTCCGCCTTGGCAAAGACCCTGCAGCCGAAATATTCGTCCAGTGCGGGGAGTCTTAAGAGCGGCGTTTTCACGATATAAGGGACGATCCTTTCCCTTGCGGCGCGGATCTTTTCCAGAGTGAGGGCCATGACTTCCTCCTTGAATCATATGTTGGTTTCAATATAACACAAAACGCCGCTCCTGTCATCCTGCGCGCAGCGAAGGATCTTATTCCTGCACTTCACTTAACAATTCCCACTCATTCTTCTCACTTTGCTCTCACAATTTCCTCACGGGCGCCTCACATTCTGCCGCTATGATCGTCTCAGGATCGGGAAACCATCCCTGCCGGATGATCAAGGCGGCAGTTTATCATAGAATCAATTAAATAAGGAGGCCCGTCGCATGGGCAAGAGATATGTGGTGATCCCCGCATACGAACCCGGGGAAAACCTGCCCGCGCTGGTAAGCGAGGTAGCGGCGGCCGGACTCGATCCGGTGGTCGTCGACGACGGCAGCGGGCAGGGCTATAGAGAAATATTTGAGCAGGTGACCGCGGAAGGGACGGTCCTGCATCACGAGGAAAACAAAGGAAAGGGTCAGGCGTTAAAGACCGCTTTCTTCTATATTAAAAATAATGAGGCGGAAAACGAAGACGATTTCTTCGTTGTGACCATGGACAGCGACGGCCGGCATACGGTCGCAGATGCGCTTAAGCTGCTAAAGGCGGCCGAAAAGGAGCCGCAGACACTGATCCTGGGGAGCCGGGCGCTTAAAAAAGGAACGCCGGCTTGGATCTGTCGCTGTTTGCGGCGCTTTCGGCACTGCTTGCCGGACGCATTCCGGCATCCGTTGCCTTTGCCAATGTTCTGGCCAGATGTGTTTCTGCCTTTGCCAATTATACGATCAACCGGAAAATGGTCTTTAAGAGCCGTGCGGGCGCCTTCAAATCTGCCTCGCAGTATTTTCTGCTGGCGGCTGCGGTCCTGATCGGAGGCACAACGGTGCTGGATCTGCTGACCGGAGCGGGACTTGCCCGCATCCCTGCAAAGCTGATCACCGAAGCGCTGTTCTTTATGCTCAGCTGGTTTGTGCAGCGAAAGCTCATTTTTCCGGAAGAAGGAGAAGTGACGGCGCTCTCTCAGGTGGAAGTGGAAGGGGGTGAGCCGGCATGAAGCACAGAAAGCTTGTTGCCTGGGTGTTCAGCGCCAGCCTTTTCCTGTTTACCGTTTATGCGGCGCTTGACACCTTCGTGCTGACCAGGGTCTACCAGACCGTAGAGGTGACTGCGACAGGCACTGCGTCTTCCAATGCAGGGACGGATGCGGAAGAAGCCGAATCCGAAAGCGCGGAAACGCAAAGCAGCGGAAAGAGCAGGAGAAAAAGCGCCTCCTCATCGGCTGAAACGGTGCAGAGCGGCCTGACGTTCAAGTCGAACAAGACGGCGGCTGTGACGGCTGAGAGCTATGACGACGGCAATATCAGTGTCACGCTTTTCTCCTTCCTTCTGGAAAGAAACAGGAGCCGGCTGATGCCGGGCGAGCTCCCGGTGCTCCTGTGGCACATGGGCCTTGCGGCGCTGACGGTAGGCAGCCTGTTTGGCGGCGCCCTGGAGATCTACGGGACCACGAGCCGTCTGCTTTTCGTCTACCCGCTCGTGGGAGGAATCCTTGCCGGAGCCGGCGCGGTGCTTGCGCTCCCCGGTCTGAAGGCTGGGGCATGCCGCCGTTAACTTCACGGAAGATCTGGAAGGAGCCCCTTGGAAGACCTGCGCGCAAGCCCTTGCGCATGCCGCAAAAAATGTGTACAATCGTTCTTGCCGGGATCTCCGGCAGGAACGATTTTTTCAGGAGGAAACGGTGATGCGAGTAGGGCTGAACGGTTTTCTGCCCCTGGTGGCGGCAAAGGATATCATCAGCATCATTTTGCTGGTGGTCATTCTCGTATTCGTGGTGGGCTTCGTCATGCTTCTGGCACGCAGAGACAAGAGACGCCGTGAAGAGCGTGCCTCTGCCGGCATCCAGAAGGCTGCGGTCATGAACACACAGCAGGATTTTCAGCTGAATACAGCGGAGCTGGATCTGGATGCGCTCTGCGGACAGCAGAAAATCCGAGAAATCATGAACGAGGACGAGAGAAGCGTCCTTAGGGCATATGCCGGCGGCGAAACGGAAGGTGAATTAGCGGGCAGACTGCTGATCAGCCGGAAGGATGCGGAGTCACTGGTGTCGGAACTGTTTGCAAGACTTGAAGTCAATAATCGCGCGGAGTTATTAAAGAAACTGCAGAATATGCTTCGCGAAGAGGAAGCGGATGTATCAAAGTAAACTGCGGGAGAAACTGAAAGAAGCGTTAGGCGCGGTGGGGCCGATCGCCTTTATCGTGCTGCTGCTTTCCCTGACCATCGTGCCGGTGCCGAGCGGAACGCTGCTGACCTTCCTGTTTGGGAGCGTGCTGCTTGTTGTCGGGATGATGTTTTTCACATTGGGGGCTGAGCTTTCCATGGAACCCATGGGCAACCGCATCGGGGGTGCCCTGATCGGGACGCGAAAGCTGCCGCTTATTCTCGCGGGAGGACTGGTTCTCGGCACCCTGATCACGGTTTCCGAGCCGGATCTGCAGGTGCTGGCCGGCCAGGTGCAGTCCATCCCGAACAGCACGCTGATCCTTTCGATCAGTATTGGGGTGGGCATCTTTCTGGCGATTTCCATCCTGCGAATTCTGCTGCAGGTGCCGCTTGCGTACCTGCTGATCGGCCTGTATACGGTCATTTTCCTTCTGGCCTTTTTTGCTCCCGGAGACTTTCTGGCGATCGCCTTTGACGCCGGCGGCGTGACGACCGGCCCTATGACGGTTCCCTTCATCATGAGCTTCGGTGTGGGTATTGCGGCGATCCGAAGCGACCATGCGGCTTCGGACGACTCAATGGGCCTGATCGCGCTCTGCTCTGTCGGCCCGATTCTGACCGTCCTGATCCTGAGCCTGATTTACCAGCCGGAAAACACGAACTATGCTGCCGCACTCGTGCCGGACGTATCGGAGTCGATCGAAATGGGCAGACTCTTTGCTGCAGGCTTTCCTACCTATATTAAGGAAATCGCCCGCGCGCTGCTGCCGATCATCCTTGTTTTTGCGGTTTATCAGATCATTTTTGTCGGGCGCGGCAAACAGTCCTTAAAAAAGATGGCTGTCGGGCTCCTTTACACCTATATCGGCCTGGTCCTGTTTCTGACCGGCGCCGGTGTCGGCTTCATGCCGGCGGGCTATTACCTGGGCGGCGCGCTGACAGGCTTTCGTGTGCCGCAGATCATAATTCCGATCGGGATGCTGATCGGCTGGTTTATTGTCAAGGCGGAGCCGGCGGTCTACGTGCTGCGCAGACAGGTTGAGGAAATGACAAGCGGCGCCGTGCAGGGCCGCGTTCTCGGGCTGAGCCTGAGCCTTGGTGTCGCCGTTTCCGTCGGCCTTGCCATGATCCGGGTGCTGACGGGCTTGAATATCCTGTATTTCCTACTGCCGGGCTATGGCCTTGCCCTGCTCCTCTCGTTCTTTGTTCCGAAAATGTTCACCGCAATCGCCTTTGACTCCGGCGGCGTTGCTTCCGGGCCGATGACGGCGGCCTTCCTGCTGCCCTTTGCAATGGGGGCCTGCGCGGCGGTCGGCGGCAATGTGGTTACCGACGCCTTCGGTGTGGTGGCGATGGTAGCGATGACGCCGCTCATCACGATCCAGCTGCTCGGCCTGGTTTACCGCCTGGGAGAAAGAAGCCGGAAGCCCGCGGCTGCATCCGGAACGGAACTGTTTGCCGAACTTGACGATAACGCAATCATTGAATTGTAGGTGCCGCTATGAATGGATTAAGTCTGATGATCAGCGTGGTGGGGCGCGGCCGTCTGCCGGAGCTGCTGCAGCTGATGAAAGAGCGAAAGGTAAGTGTGAACCTGATTTCCCTCGGGCGCGGAACGGCGCAGGGCGAGGTGCAGGATATGTTCGGCATGGAAAACGTCGAGAAGGCCGTCTGTTTTTCGCTGGTTACGGGAGAGACCTGGAAGCAGCTGAAAAAAGATCTGCGGTCGAAGTTTAAGATTGACGTGCCGGGAACAGGCATTGCGTTTAAAATGCCGCTCAGCAGCATCGGCGGCAAGCGGGAGCTGATGTTTCTGACGGATGGACAGGGTTTTGAACGCGGTGAGGAGGAAAGCATGAAAAATACAGAGCGCGAGCTTTTGCTGGTGATCAGCAATGAAGGATATAATGAACTGGTTATGGACGCGGCAAAAAGCGCAGGAGCCCGCGGCGGGACGATACTCCGCGCGCGCGGCACGGGCATGAAGCAGGCGGAGCATTTCTTCGGCGTGTCATTAGAGTCGGCAAAGGACATTTTGTTCATTGTGACCCGCACGGAAGAAAAAAACAGGATCATGCAGGCCATCATGGAGAAGGCTGGGATGAACTCGCCGGCGAAGTCTATCGTCTTTTCCCTGC
This sequence comes from Lachnospiraceae bacterium UBA6987, assembly GCA_002449955.1. Taxonomy (GTDB): domain Bacteria; phylum Bacillota; class Clostridia; order Lachnospirales; family Lachnospiraceae; genus UBA6987. The sequence continues at coordinate 435 of DJYD01000059.1, read as the reverse complement.
CCGTTACGGACACGGCCGGCCTGACTTTGGTGGATGCCTATGCGCGGGAAGAAGCCGATCAGGCTGCCCGGGAGGCCGAAAAAGCGCCTGAAGGCACGGAGCAGAGGTCGGCAGAATGAGGGAAAACGGAGAAAAACCACAAGATGTAGTAGGGTGATTTTTCCCGAACCACAAGCCAAAAAAAAGTTGAAAAAAAGTTAAAAAAGTTGTTGACAAGGGAGTAGAAGCGTGGTAGAGTACTCAATGCGCCTCGAAAAAGGCAGCCGCACTTTGACAAATAAATGATGCAATCCAACCCTGAAGATTCTTTATCCCGGGCCGCGCAAAGCGGTCGGGAAGAAATTTCAAGGAACGAAAAAACGACCTAATACAAGGTAAATAACGGACAAAGAAGTCAGCAATGGATTCTTGGTCTGTGATCAAATTTTAACATGA
>DJYD01000042.1 GCA_002449955.1 Lachnospiraceae bacterium UBA6987 | reverse complement strand
ACATCTTACACACCTCTATAAATACCGATTTGTCAGGATCATTTTGTTCTGCTCGACGTTTTAATCGCTTGTCGATTGCTCCCCGCGAACGATCTGCCGGATGGCGTCCGCGTAGCGATCCGCATGGTTGAGCGAAAACTCTCCGTGCCGCAGTTCCGGCAGGCGGTGCAGGCTAACCGATGGAAGCGCGCGGCAGATCGCATCCGCGGAGCGCAGGATCTCACCGGTCTCCTTTTCCCCCACATAAACGTGCGCCTTCGCCGCAGAATCCCGGAAAGAATCTTTCAGCGTATAGGACGTGTTTGCCTTCATGAAGGCGATCATGTCCTGCTTTTGGATCAGGCAGCTGTCCCGATAGTAGTCCTCGAAAAGCTCCGGTCTGATGTGCAGAGACCGGAATTGCAGCCTCGCAAAGGCCTTGTTTCGGATCAGTCCGTAGCTTGCGCCGAAGGCCGGAGTGATCAGCGCGTTCGTCAGCCCGGACGGGAGTACCGCCGCGCTCTCGACCAAGGCATACGAACAACAATCCGTGCGCTGTGACAGCATTTCCAGCAGGATCTGCCCGCCCAGCGACAGCCCCCCGATCAGCAGGACGGAGCCGCCGAGGCGCTCGTCAAGGAAGGAGAGGAGCTCGGAGGCGTTGTCCTCGATCGTCGTAAACGGGCGGTCGCTTCCCGCGTGGCCGTCCAGGATCGGAAGGATCACGTGATAGTCTTCCTGCAGCTTTTCCGCGGCCTGCCGATAGTTCCACCAGGACAGGCCGCCCCCGTGGAGCAGCAGGATCGTCTCCTTTTGTTCGGCGCCGTATTCGTGAAACTGCAAGGATGTTCACCTTTCTTTCTGCCGCGGGCTCCATAGGAAAAGCCCCTCCGCCGCGGTCCGCGTCTCGCGGATCGCCTTAACCGCTGTCAGGCTCCTCACGCAGCATAGCGTCGTATTCATGCTTCATTCCGCTCAATTTCTGTTCGTCTCCCAGCACCAGCGGGCGATCTCGACGATCAGCTCCAGGGGCAGCTCGCGCTTATTTGGGAGTTGGATCGCACCCTTGCTGGTCTTGTATTCTGTCAGGAGCGGCGCAAAAAACGCCACCGCCTCTGCGCCAGGGTACAAACCGATGTGGTTTTTCGCCGGAGCGAAGTGGATGATGTTGCGGCCCTTCCAAAAGGTGGGCATGCCCCAGGACAGGCGCTCCTCCGCCTCGGGGATCGCAGCGCGGATCGTGTCATAGACCGCGTTCAGCCGGGGCCGGATGCTCTCGTCCTGGCTGTCAATGTATTCCCGAATGGTCATGGTTCCCTCTCCTTTTTCTCTCCGGAATTATTCTTTCATTTCCGCTATGTAATCCTTTATTCTTGTCCAATCTTTCACCTGCAGTGCGATTCCATTTATTCCAGCCGGATCATTAAGGCGGCTGCGGTTCAGCGTTCCCATCGCGCCACAGTGCGCTTCCGCAAAGACATATGCCTTTTGTCCGGATGACAGAGATACTTCAACGGGATTGTGTTTTCCCGTGATGAAGGCGTTATAGTTTCCGATCTTAGCTTCCCGATCAAACGCCATCATCACACCGCAAAAGGTGTGACGGCCAAGGCAGATAATAACTTTCGGCTCGATGATATTTACAAGCCGGGAAAAGAACTGTTTATTTTCATTCAGCCAGCGTGTTTTAAAACTCCCCGAGAAGCCTTTATTGCGATAGCCCAAGACGAAATTGGTAAAGAACAGATCGGAGTTCCAAGGCGCTCCACTTGAAACATCATAGCCAATCGATGAAAACAGCTTGATCAGGTTTTTATCGGTAATACTCGCTCCATCCAAATAATACGATGACCTGCTTCCAGCGTTGATTTCGGCGAACTGTGCCATGTAATCTTTAGCGGCATCTGCCGGGCTGCCCCAATCCTGCCCGACGAGCATGATTTTTGCATCGAGGCTTCCCCGTCCCTGCCAGTATGTCCAAAGATTGATTTCTTCGCAATCGTCATACCATGTCAGAAATATAGGATCATCTTTGTATGTCGCTTCCTGCGCTTTGTAGTATTCCTTAACATCGGAGATAAGCTCTTGATATGCCTGTTTTTTATCCATCAAAGCGGCACACCTCCTGACCTTTCCTTATGCTTCTTCCTGCGGCGGTTGCCAGAGAAAAAGCCCCTCCGCGGAGGACAGCGCCCGGACTTTATCGATCAACTTGGCATCGGGGTCATAAACCGTCAGATACGTGTCGTTGTGGTCGTAGTCGATCATCGCATGCTGCTCCGCAAACACGGCCCGGAGGAACTCGTTCCCGGAAAGCCCGGCCACCCGTTCCGCGAAGGCTTCCGGATCGGGATTCGTCTCCCAGGACGCGCAGGAGTCGAAGGACACCGCCATGTCGGCATAGCAGTTCAGCCGCAGAAGGAGCTCGGCGTATTTGCGGCGCAGGGGGACGATCCGCTCCGGCTGCAGGAAGTAGCGTTCCACGGCGAAGTACTGCCCTGCGGCGTCTGCGGGCACCTGCTCGGGCAGAATATCCACGATCCAATACGGGCCCTCCAGCAGAGCGCCCATCAAGTCGTCGAATCTGCGCGGGTCCGCCGTTTCGGATGCGGCCTGCGGCAGCTCCTCGATGCTGCGGACATCCGATTTGAACAGGACCACGTCGTCCAACTGGATCCCCTCTTCCTCGCGGTCAAACTCGTGGAGGCCGTAGCCGGAGGGAAAGACCTCCGCGATCCCCGTGAACACGGAGCCGTCCTCCGTCGTGACCCGTATCTCTTTGTCCTGATAACGATACAGCATGGTCGAATCGTCCTCTCTCAAATCAGCACGCCGCCTAAGTGGTCGATCTCGTGCTGGATGATCTGCGCCGTAAAGCCGGTGTAGGTTTTCAGGCGCGTTTCGAAGCACTCGTTTTGGTACTGCACCTTGATTGAGCGATACCGCTTGGCCTTTCGCGTGCCGGCGAGGGACAGGCAGCCCTCCTCGGCCTCGTATGGCCCTGAGCATTTGACGATCTCCGGGTTGAACATGACGGTCGCGCTGCCGTTGTCGTCGAAGATGATGATCCGCTTGGCAACGCCGATCATGTTGGCCGCCATACCGACGCAGCCGTCCCGGTGCGCCGCGAGCGTGTCCCGCAGATCCTGCGCCACAGGCAGATCCAGCACCGTAGCCTGAGCGGATTTCTGCGCGAGGAAGATCGGGTCTTTCATAATGGGTTTAATCATAGTCGTTTTGATGATTCAGGGCTCGATACACCGTATCGGCAATGAGTTTCGCGCCTGCGGCGTTGGGGTGCAGGCCGTCCGGGCCGAACAGGTCCCGTCTGCCTTCGGTCTGCGCGTAGAGATCGACCGTTTCAAGGTTCTGTTCTTCCGCGACGGCTCTGACCAGCGCCGCGATCTCCGGGATGCGGTCGAGCTTCGCGTCGTTCGTGATATAGAAGAAACGGTTGATCGGCGCAAATGCGAAGGGCGGCGTGCAGAGCAGGATGCGCGGCTTTTTCGGCAGCGCGCGGTATTCGTTGATCAGTTCCCGGTACTGCTGCCGGAACGCCTCGTCGGAGATCCAGTTAGCGTCCTTGGAATCGTTCGTGCCAAGCAGGATGACCACCGCATCCGGCAGAAAAGCTTTGCTCTGCTGAAAGGCTTTTTCCTCGCGATAGGGCTTGTTGCCGGTGCTCTGCAGCGTTCTGTCATTGACGGCGAAGGCTGCGACCTGGGCCTCCGATCCGAGCAGTTTTTGAAGCACGGCAGGATATCGGCGAATGAAGAACATCGGCAGCGTGCAGCCGTAGGTCACGCTGTCCCCCACGAAGGCGATATGCTGTTTTCCATCTTTGCGTCTGACGGGAAGCCGGACGGTCGTATAGCCGCACAGGATGGCTGCTGCGGCAAGGATCGCCGCTAAAATCAGAAGTATCATATTCTCTTTTTCTTTCACCCTTCACAGCTTCTGTTCATTAGCGTGGGCATACAGGATCCTTTTCGGGCGTCGGCGCATGAGCTGTTCCCAGTCGCTTTTCAGCGCGGGGTTCTCCTCGTATCCTGCCAAGTACGCAAGCGGCTCCAGGTCGCCTACAAGGCAGCTTCCGTCGTCAAGAGCCAGGGAAACGCTGTCCTCGCTGTGGCTCGGTGTGTGGAGGATCTCACCGTCGATGCCAAGCCCTTTCAGCACGTCCCTGCTCTCCGCGCAGGAGATCACCGTCGCCGCGCTTTCATCGACCGCACGATAAGACAGGTGCTTGTCTCTGGCAAAAATCTCGTCCGAGGCATGCACGAACAGGCGCTGCACGTCCACGACCAGAAGCTTCACGCCGAGCCGCTGCAGTTCACCGGCGAGGCCCATGTGATCCGGGTGGTAATGCGTGACCAGCAGGGTCGTGATCGCTTTCATTTCGATTCCTGCCGTTTTGATCGCCTTGAAAAACAGCGGCAGCGTTCCGGCCCAGTCCGTGTCAACCAGCAGGCCGCCGTCCGATCCGGGGATATAAAACGTGTTGGTGTTGCCGTATCGGAGCTTTATCATGGCGTGCCTCTCAAAGCTGATCGTATTTCGCGTTGCTGCCCCGGCTCTTCTCAACGGGGTACTTGGCCTCGTTCTGATCCATCTTCGCGTTGATGATCGCGTCGGCATCCAGTCCGAGCGCATCCAGCATGTTCTGGCAGTACACCATCACGTCGGCCAGTTCCTCCCCCACGTGGGAAAGGTCGTAATCCGTATCGCTCCACTGGAAGCACTCCAGCAGCTCATTGGCTTCAATAGAGATGGACTTTGCCAGGTTCGCGGGTGTATGGAACTGATCCCAATCCCGCTCCTTCGAGAACTTGCGAATCCGCGCTATCGTTTCCTGTTTCATGGCTTTGATCTCCCGCTCTACATTCTGACATGATTATACCCTGTTACATCCTATGCATCAATAGGGTATAACAGGGTATAACGTGCTTTTAGGAAAGGCGGATGGCCTTGGGATCAAGTACAAGGACTCGCTTGTTTAGCACCTCCGCGACGGCCGCGGCCGCGGTCTCCCGCTCGCAGAGTGGATCATCGGGATCGTAGACCGCGATCACCGTGTCGACTTCGTTTATAGCCTCCAGGTGCGCTTTGAATTCGCAGCCCACGGTTTTCTCATAGGCCGCGTTTATGACTTCCGTACAGGCAGCCAGGGCGTTGAAATACCGATCCCGCAGCTCCGGCGTCCACTTGGTCGCCTGCTCCTCATAGGGAACGTAGCAGATCGTTTCGAGCTCTTCATCAGATCCTTTCAGCCCGTGAAGGATCTCCGCCGCAAACAACCCCACGCCGCAGTCCATGCTGACCGCGAATCGCATGCAGCCCTCCCCTCGCAGCCTGGTGATCTGATTTATCAGGATCAGCTTCAGCGCCGCGCAGCCCTCGTCTTCCTCGTCAAATCCCCATGGGAAGCACATTGGGGAACAGCCAATAACGGCACAAGTCTTGGTCATGTCTCTGTCTCCTTCTAAGAAATAACCCTTTTGAGTTATCTTAACTCAAAAGAGTTAAACTTTTCAAGTGGCTTTCGCTATCCTCAAGGTTAGAATTGAGGTGTTACCATGACGATTGGCGAAGCCGTCAAAGAACGGATATTACAATTATGTGCAGAGCGAGACCTGACTATTAACAAGCTGAGCACGATCAGCGGCGTCACGCAGTCCACCGTGAACAATGTAGTCGGCGGCCGCAACAACAGCACCACCGTCTCCACGCTGCAAAAGCTGTGCGACGGCCTGGGGATCACGATCATTGATTTTTTCAATGACGATCTGTTCAAAGACATAGAACCGGAAGTAAAATGACAGCACCGCAGGGGGTACCTGCGGTGCTGTTTATTGTCTTTAAAACAATCTATAACATTGATTACAATAATCTATTCTTTGCGTCAATCAATCCTTTTCATTTTTTTGTACGTTTTCTTATTTCGTTTAACACCTTATTTTCTTTTCCTGGAGTAATATAAACATGTCTGTATGATTCACTAATGCTCATGTTATTCCATTGATTGATATATGATTCATTGTCACAATATCTTATTCTATTTCGATAGTGCTTCATTTTTTCGTGCTCAGAACTAGATGGATCAATTAAAAGGACTTGAACTAGTGGAGTTAAAGGGAATCGAAAATTAACTGCCTTTGGTGGATCAAGTTCAGAACGAAAGACAAAAACAGGATCATCTGGGAGAACAAACGGAATCTCAGTTAGATTTCGTTCAAACACAAAATAATGGCTTACTAACGTGTCTTTCCACTTTGCGAGTACAGAAGTATTATCTGAGTCGATTCCAACAAGACGCCACAAAAAATCTAAGGTTCCTGCGTTTAAACTGTCACTCTTCTCCTGAGTTTCTTTTTTTCTCTTCTCGGTTCTAAAGAACTGCCATACTACAAAGAACTTTAAGTTATCTCTTTCATCAAAACTGTGCAGGATTAATGCATCCTTGTTTGCTGGATTCGTACAGATCTCTTCCAGCAACTCAAAAAAGACAGACAGATCCTGCTCTAGCTCTGAAAATGTATTTTCAATTTGATTATCTTCAAATATCGCGTTCTCATAAATCGAATTAACGGCCGCACTATCATAAACGTTTGTCTGAATAACTCGGTTCTCAGCTTTTGAATAAGCCAAAAGTTTGTTCTTCCTATCATCTTGAAACCTTGTGTCCGAGAATTTCCTAAGAAACGCTGCACGAGGGATAAAATGTTCCTTTTTTGTCTTCCCCATCTTTTCCTCTATTAATTATACTTTTTATCGAAAGCGAAAAAGCAGATTACTAGCATCTTTCAAAGTATCTTTCCAGCTTTTCGTCGCAGATTTCCTCAATTCGCTTCTTCTCTTCTTCGCTCAGCTTCTTCCACACGGTGCTGTCAACCTCGATGATACCCAGCGTTTTGGTATGGCGCATCATGTTCATGTCCTCAAAGCGTTTGAAGGGGTTAGAAAGGATATTCCGCTCGGCTTCCTTGTCGGTGTAGCCTCCCTTGGCGAAAATGCTGTTGGCTTTCTCCACCTTCAAATCGGCCGTGCGGCGGGCTTCGTAGAAGCTGCGGAAATAAACGACGATATCGCTGATCTTCACCCGTCCGGCAGCATCCGCATAGATCAGGATCGCTTTCAGCAGCACCGGCTTGTAGGAATAGCTCATGTCCATCTGCTCGACCATTTCCATGAACAGCTGCTTGCGGTTGCTGTCATCGATGAGCTTCCAGCCGTACTGCTCGGCATAGGTCTGCAGAGTTTCCTCTTTGAAATACTTGAAAGTGCGGTGCTCGCTCATGGGCACAATCAGATCTGGCACCAGCTTTCCCTCGCGCACATAGCGCTCGATGGTCTCGGTCTGCACATCCACCCGGCGCACAAACTCCATCTGTGAGATCATCCCGGCAGCTTCTTCCTGCCAATTGAAGATATCCACCAGCTCGTAATCGGTGGCATCCACGGGATAGTCGATGATCGCGTCCGGCTTCTCGCCTTTGCGGTACAGATCGTCCTCGGCCTCGCGTTGGCCCTTCTTGCCGACCACCGTACCGCCCGCGTGATACTCGTTCAGCTTGAACAGGCGATGCAGCGAATAGGGCATATTGTACTGGCTGGCGTTGTCCACGAAGTCGAAGACCATCAGATGATCCTTGCCCTCTGCCGTGCGCATGCCGCGGCCAAGCTGCTGCGTATACAGCACCTTCGACATGGTGGGGCGCGCCATGAACAGCACTTCCGTCTGCGGGCAGTCCCAGCCTTCATTCAACAGGTCGCAGGCGCAGAGCACCTTGATCTCACCGCTGGCGAACTTGGCAAGCTGCTCGTTGCGTTCGGAAGTTTTCATACTGCCGGAGACCGCAATAGCAGCGATGCCCGCCACCCGGAACAGTTCCGCGATCTGCTCGGCGTGCTTCACAGAGGCGCAGAAAACGACGGTGCGCTTGTCCTTCACGTAATCCAGCCAGGTATCTACGATGAGCTGATTTCGCTCGGTCACGCAAATCTTTACATCCAAATCACGGATATTATACTGGACACTGTTGAAACGCACCTTGGTCATATCGATGTTGGTATGGATGCGGATGCAGCGTACCGGAACCAGGGCCCCGATCTCCACGGCGGTCTGGATATCCAGCTTGTGGGCGGTGTTCTTGAAGATCTCCAGGATATTTACATCGTCCGCCCGCTCCGGTGTGGCGGTGAGCCCCAGCGTGAACTGCGGCTTGAAATAGGCCAGCACCTTCTGATATGTATCTGCGGAAGCGTGGTGCGCCTCGTCGATGATCAGATAGTCGAAAGCGTCCTCCCGGAACTGATCCAGATTGAGGGCCACACTCTGGATGCTGCCGCACACCACGTGGGTGTCCGGTTCCTTGAGGTTATCCGCGAACTTGCCGGCAGTCACCTCCGGCCACAGGTCGCGGAAGGTGTGATAGGCTTGGTTGACCAGCTCCATAGTGTGCGCCACGAACAACACCCGGCCGCCGCAGCGTTTGGCGTCCATGACTGCGGTAACGGTTTTGCCTGTACCGGTAGCATGGTAGAGCAGAGCGATAGTCTCCCGGTTCTGCCGCATGGCCTCCAGCGAATCCAGTGCCTCCTGCTGGTACTCCCGCAGCTCCAGCTGATCAGCTTTCAGCGCCCGGCCCTGCTGGGTAGGCAGATAGTCCTCGATCTCCTTGAACCGCGGATCGCTGCCGAGGAACACGCGCAGCTCATCCTTCACCGTTTCGGGCTGCTTCTGCATCTGCCGGACCGCCCAGCGGTACACGTCCCAGCCCAGGTGGATCATGCTGTTTTGTTTCAGCAGATCATCATAGAACTTGTCCTGCGATATCAGGCGCGGATTGTGGGAGGCTTCGTCGTCGATCTCAATGGCCACGCGAGTCGCGCCGTTTTCCAGCACGAAGTCGGCAAATCGGGCATTCTGATAAATGTCGTAAAACGGGTACTGTGAATACAGATACCCAGCTTTTTCAGCCCCGAAGGTATCCGCGAAAAGGTCTATAAACAGATCCTCGGCGGCACTGCCGGAGGCTGATCTGTATTCAGGCATGGTGAATCACCTATTTCTATTTCTAAATTCATCGCGGTCCTGAATTTTCCCCAAACGAGCCAAGCGAGATGCAATAGCGCCCTCTGTCCTTTTGAACTCGTTACAGATATCTTTATTTGAAAAGCCTTCCTCAAACATTTGAATCAGCCTGTCATCTGCCTCTTGTGACCACGGTTTTCCCGCGTTTTCAGGCAAGTTCTTTTCTCTCTTTTCTGCCTTTTCCGCTTTCTCTAAGACGACCACGGCAAGGTGTAATGCTCTTATGACATCCGGTTGATTACAGCTATCACCATCTGAGAGCACTTCGCCAGTTCTAGGATCAACTCCGTCTGCGAGCATTTCAAGTAATTCTTTAGCATATGCAATATCCATATTATATTACCCCTCCCGCACTTCAACTAACAGTATTTTCTTATCAAATCCGCCGCGCTTGGCGGCCTTTTCCGCACGCACCCGTTCTAAATCTTCCAGAGTATACCCACGTGCTACAGCTGCCGCGTGGATTACCTCCAACAAATCAGCCAATTCCTCGATATTTTGATCCTTGTGGTATTCTGCAAGTTCTTCATCCAGCTTTGCATCGACCATCCGGAGATAGTCTTCATCGGAGAGAATCTCCGTAGCACAAGTCTTGCCGGAAGATTCGATGATCTCTGGGATACGATCACGGACAAGCTTGTTGTAAATTATAGTTCTCATACTTTGTCCTTTTATTTCTCTCCTCTACCTCTGAGCGGGGTATTTAGCAATAAACTCATTTTAAGAATTTCCATCGTACGCTTTACAGTGTATTCTAACACACATTATGTTGGCATTCAACACGGCGTACTTGTAAAAAACCTAATTCGCATCGAATGGAAAGGACCAGCCCCAAGAAGTACGGTCTTAGGCTCCTACGTTCCCATATACAAA
>DJYD01000046.1 GCA_002449955.1 Lachnospiraceae bacterium UBA6987 | reverse complement strand
ATCGAAAAAGCGCACCCGGACGTCTTCAACATCCTGCTCCAGGTGCTGGACGACGGGCGGATCACCGATTCGCAGGGACGGACCGTGGACTTCAAGAACACGATCATTATCCTGACCTCGAACCTGGGCTCGCAGGCTCTGCTTGAAGGCATCGGGCCGAACGGTGAGATCACGCAGGCGGCAAGGGATAATGTGACCGCTCTCCTGCACCGGACCTTCCGTCCCGAGTTCCTGAACCGGCTGGACGACATCGTCTTCTACAAGCCGCTCACGAAGGACAACATGTACAGCATCATCGATCTGCTCACGAAGTCCCTTGCGGAACGAATGGCGGAAAAGAGCCTGAAGCTGGAGATCACGGACGAAGCCAAGGACTACATCATCGACCACAGCTACGATCCCGCGTTCGGCGCAAGGCCGATCAAGCGTTATCTGCAGTCCCATGTGGAGACGCTGATCGCGCGGACCATCATCGCGGGCGAACTGACCGAGGGCGAGACCGTGGAGGTCAGGGTCGAAGGCGGCGAGCTTGCCGTGGTTGAAAAATAAGCCCTGTGAAGCGCTCTGCCTGATGGGCGATGGATAAAGGAAAGACGCGGTTCGTATATGAACCGCGTCTTTTCTTTATGTCCCGGTCTTTATCCAGATTGCCGGGCGGATAGCCACATCGCCGGCTTTGACCCCCAGTCCGACATAGTAAAAATCACCCAAATTGCCCACGCAGGCCGCATGATCACCGTACCTTCCGGGCGAACGCAGCCACCACCAGCAGGCAACAAAACCCGATTTCACATAGACGCCCTGCGCCCTCGCATATTCCGTCGGCAGGCAGAGCCGCTCGGCATTGGAGGCAAAATAGCGGTCTGCCTCCGCAAGGCTCAGCAGGAAGACCTTTTCCTCCACAGCCGACCCTGCCGGCGTATTAAACATCGGGTTCGGATCCGCCGTGACCGTTGTCTCCAGGATAGCCTCCTGCTCCTCTTCCGTAAAAGCGGTCTGAAGGAAGGTCTCATTTAACCATGGCCTGAGCACGCAATTTGACCAGTAAACAAATCGTGTCTTATCGTGATAAGCCTGGCAGTCAAGCCCGTAAAGGCTCAGCAGCAAAAGCTGATCATCCCTTCGCTCCAACACCAGCCATTTGATCTCTTCCTTGCCGTTTGCCTCATCATTATCCTGCTCATAGCGCCCGAAAATAACGCAGTCACCGGGGACGGCATTCTGCAGCGAAGCCGTCTCCGGCACCGCTGGCGCCGTCTGCACGGCCGCCTCAGACATCGCTGTCGCCTCCGCCTTCCCGGCGTCAGCATTGGCGGCATTGTCCGTCTCATGATTCTTCCAGGGAAGGATCACAATGACCAAAGCGATTACGATAAATGCCCCCAGCACACCCAGTATCCAGTTTAAAATCTTGATCGTTTTCATACTTTTCCCGCAAATTGATAATTATTATGCAGGGGCTCTGTTTCCTTTCAACTCTCAGAGGCGCCCTTTTGTTCTTCATGCTTTCTTAATTATCCTATCAACAAATGACTAAATCTGTAAAGAGAAAAATATAAAGCTCTACAATATTGAATACGGTTGTATATATTTCTTTTTCCAACGGTGCAAACAAACAGGGCGAGAAATAATATTGTCCCGCCCTGTTTGTTTCCTTAGCAATATTATACTATTAATCTTCAGATCATGTTAGAACTCTTCAATTCAATGCAGCACGTCTAAACTTTTTGGCGAGTTCAGTGATTTTATCAAACTCTCCCGCCGCAATCCATTTTTTATTAACTAAGTTTCCGCCTACACCTGCACCGACCATTCCGACATCAAGAAAATCCTTCAAGTTCTCTTCATTCACACCGCCGACCGCCAGCATAGGGATATGATTTATCGGACTGCGCAGTGCCTTAATATATTTCACACCAAGGTCTGCTGCCGGAAAGATTTTTACAAAGTCCGCCCCGTATCTATAGGCCTCCAGGACTTCAGTCGGTGTCATTGCACCGGGCATCGAAACCGCCCCCATCTCCCGCGTTTTCTCGATGACCTCCTTTTGTGTATCCGGTGAAATAATAAATTCAGCACCAGCTTTAATCGCCAGTTCCACAAGATGTGGAGATGTGACCGTGCCTGCGCCGATCGCCATATGATCTCCCACTTTTTCCCGTAGGAAAGCGATCGAGGCCGCAGTGCTCTCCCATGTTTCAGGGCGCGCCTGGTCAAAAGTTATTTCCATCATTGAGATATTCCCTTCGTAAAGTGCGTCTGCAAGCTTAAGAAGAGCATCACTCTCAATCCCCCGCACTATTGCAATGACTTTTTCTTCGTAAACTCTCTGAATAATGGTTTCTCTCGTCATATTATTCCTTTCTTTTCACGCAGAGTTTTTTCAGCTTTTAACGTGCCAACTTACTTAACGGCGCACTCTGCCGGATGCGTCACCGTTCATTAAAAGTTCAACATCACTCACAGATGATTCACTGAAATCAAATTCCGTCGCCTGCTTCAGACAGGAAGCGGCAACAGCAAATTCAATCGCAGTCTTGTCATCATCGCCTCTCATAAGAGAATAAATAAGGCCACCGCCGAAAGAATCACCGCCGCCAACGCGGTCTACTAAGTGGATTTTATATTCCCTGGAATGATAGAACTGTTTTCCGTCATACAGTATGCCCGACCACATGTTATCGCTGGCCGAGATGCTTCCACGCAACGTAATCGCCACTTTTTTTACACCAAACCGCTGAATTAGTTGGTCCGCCACCTCCCGGTAACCTTCTTCGTTAAGTGTACCAGACGTCACATCTGTATTACTCGCCTTGATTCCGAAAACCTTTTCCGCATCTTCTTCATTGGCAATACAGACATCCACATACGGCATCAATTCACTCATGACCTCGCCAGCACGCTTTGAACTCCAAAGATTCTTGCGATAATTTAAATCACAGGAGATTGTAATACCTTTTTTCTTGGCTGCTTTTACCGCGTCACGGCACGCGCACACCATGTTTTCAGAAAGAGCAGGGGTGATTCCGGTAAAATGGAACCATTCTGCACCTTCAAAAATCTTATCCCAATCGAATTCTGAGGGATCCGCTTGGGAAATTGCGGAATACTTGCGGTCGTAAATAATCTTGGAAGGGCGCTGCGAAGCTCCTTTTTCCACAAAGTAAATCCCCATGCGGTCGCCCCCGAAAATAACATCATCTGTATTCACACGGTAACCGCGAAGTATGCGAATGCATCTGCGGGATAGATCATTATCCGGAAGTTTAGTCACAAATTTAACATCTCCGCCATAGTTGGCAACGGATACTGCTACATTTGCCTCGCCGCCGGCAAAGGAGAGCTGAAAACTGTTGGTCTGAATCGTTTTCAAATAACCAGGCGGGCTAAAGCGCCCCATGATTTCGCCAAAGCATACCAATTTTCCCATAAATAGAACCTTCCTTTCCTTAAACAGTTTATCCGCAGATCAGCGTTGATTTGTTATTCTCACTATAGCACTGCACCTCATTTTTTGCAATATCTAATTTAAAATTGCATACATTTTTATATTGACAATTTTTATTTTTTGTCATAGACTAAATACATAGACTTGACGTTTCACAGCTTATTTGACTTACTTTAAAAACAACATCATCAAGGACGGTAACCAATGATGAAACACCAACGTTACGCATACTCTTCCGTGAATGATTTTTTAGCAGATGCCGGTCAACTGTCGCAAGGCCTCCCCTTTTCGAAGGAAACCTCTGTGCTATCCACTCCCCTCTCAGTGAATGGTAAGACAATCCGAAACCGTCTGCTTGCTCAACCTATAGAAGGCTTTGATTCCAATGAAGACGGCAGTCCTTCTCAAAGGGCATTTGAACGCTACCAATCATTAGCTGATGGCGGCGTCGGTACCATCTGGATGGAATCAATCTCAGTGAACGATGAAGGCAAATCTAATAACCGGCAAATGCGTCTCTCTGAGGAAAACACAGAACAATTTGCACAGTTTGTAACCACTATCCACGAACACGAGAATCCTTTTATTGTTGCCCAGCTCACTCATTCCGGCCGATACAGTAAAAGCGTTGCATGTGCCATTGAAAATCCTTTGATCCCTAAAGAAAACAGTTATATCATCAACGACGAAGCGTTAGACAGACTGGCCGACGATTATGTAAAAACCGCTCTTCTTGCAGAGCGCGCCGGTTTTGATGCCATTGACATCCGTTGCTGTCATGGCTATCTTCTAAATGAATTATTCTCTGCCTATAACCGCTCCGGGAAATATGGCGGTTCCTATGAAAACAGAACCCGGTTAGTAAAGGATATTGTACGCCGCATCCGTGAACAAAGTAATATCACTGTTGCCGTACGGCTCAATGTTTTCGACGGGATGCCCTACCCCTATGGTTGGGGGTGTCGTCCCGGCAAAGAGTTGGTACAGGATATGACAGAACCTCTTCGGTTGATTGGAGAACTCCGTGCACTTGGCGTTTCCATATTAAACATCAGTGCCGGAATAGGGGCCGTAACGCCTTATATGATTCGGCCTTACGACATGGGCGGGCCTGTTCCTAATGAGCATCCCTTGGAAGGAGTAGAACGTCTGCTACAATCCGCAAAAGAAGTCAAAACACAGTATCCTGAACTCCTCGTTGTCGCTTCCGGCTTTACCTGGCTGCGTGACTTTGCCGCGAATGTCGCTGCAGGTGGAATCTCAGACAATTGGTTCGATCTGGCCGGTTTTGGGCGGCAATGGGTTGCAGATCCAGGCTTTGCCAACGAAATATTATGCGGCCGAAAAATCCAAAAGCCGTGTGCCACCTGCGGAGGTTGCACTGCCCTGATCAAAAAAGAGGGCAAAGAAATGAGATGCGTTCATAAGTTTTAGTTATGCTTTTCATAAATACATAAGGGCGCGTTGCCAACTATTCATTGTGCAACGCGCCCATTTAATTGCTTCTCGTTAACGATTATTTTCGATAAGCTCCACTAACTCCCGCGCTGTTTCATCGCTCGGTGCCGTTCCTGTCCAGATTTCCATCGCGCGAATCCCCTGACAGGCGCTCATCGCCTTGCCAACATAGTGTCTGAATCCAAGTTCTTCAGCTGCTCGGGGAAGATTAGCCCCCGGTTTAGAATAGTTGACATCATAGACCAGTGCGTCAGCATTAAGCGCTTTAAGAAAGTCCAGATTCGTCCAATCATCAAAGCCCACCTGTCCCAAAATGCTTGCATTAATGAAGCAATCCGCACCTTTGCAACATTTATTCAGATTTTCATCTGTCAGGTCATACCCGGTAAAACGGTCATCCATGCGGGCCAGGAGACGCTCTGTTTCGTTCGGAAACTTATTGAGCACATCCACATGCTTTACCTTATTGATGGAAAGATTGTAGGCAATGGACAGTGCTACGCCTCCTGCGCCAACCAAAACGACATTCTTGCCCTCAAAACTGTATCCTTTCAGCGCAAGACATTTAACCATTCCCCAGCCATCGGTATTATAGCCAATGAACTTGCCGTCTTTCACTAATACCGTATTGGATGATCCGCATTTTTCAGCCGAAACATCCAATTCATCGCAGAACTCCATGATTTTAACTTTATATGGCATTGTAACCGTAAAGCCATCAAGCTCTGATCTCATCTTTTCCAAAGTTTCAGCAAGTTCGTTTTCATTAACGTTTATGATATTGAAATCAACTTCATATCCCAGGCTTTTACCATAGAAATCATAAGTGCGAGGCAGCACGGAATTATGCATGTCCTTAGCTAATAACGCAAATTTGTATTTCATTTTTCATTGCTCCTGCATTTTACGGCTGTTCGCTGTTTTCCTCATCCGGTTCAGAATGTGCCCCCATTGCGCTGAAGATTTTCAGGCACTCATCCAATGTTAACTTTTTGTTCGGATCAATGTTCCCAGCTTTTGTCTTTTTCGCACAGGCCAGAACTTTCTCCACTGATTTCGCCTGGATTTTCAAGGCACCGTCCTGATCCATAAACACGACATCACCGGCGGAAACCTCCATGCCACCAACGGTAACCGTTCCGTTCAGTTCATAGATGACAGAGGGTGCTGTTGCCGCAATTGATCCGGGAATCATAAGCTGTATGCCAAAATCATGCAGCTCTTTTATATCACGGATAGCCCCATCGCAAATCAGAGATTCCATCCCAAGCTTTTGACATAAATAGCCAAACTGACCGCCGAAATTACTATCAGAAAGCCGCATTGCTTCCGGTTCATCGACCTGCATCACCAGAACCACCGGCTTAGGAGAAGCGTCAATGAGCTTTAACAATTCGGCACGGGTCGGCGGTATATACCCTTCCACCGGCAGTCCGACACGCATGGTTACCGCATAGCCGGCACGGGAACCGAACTCCGGAAACTGTACCTTTAATGAGGCATCCGTAAACCATTTATCCTTAAAAACATCAAACAGCTCTGCGCCTCCGTTTCCCTTTTGCACACAGTTCGCTATAACATGAGACGAGTATTTTTCCAGTTCTCTGATCACCGCGTTCTCTTTTTGAATCATTTCCATTTGAACAATCCTTTCCGGTAACAACGAATAGATTCTCGTCAATTCCCCTTATTGCTCATCATCCTTTTTCTTGTTAAGGCCATATCCCATGTCATAAAAGACTTGCAGGTAGTCATCCAGAGTTTGTGCTTTATCAATACGCTCATAACTGGCTTTTTCTTCTTCTTCCAGCACTTTAGCACAAGCCAGCACTTGTTCAGCCGCTTCTCTGGGCATTTTCACCGCGCCGTCGAGATCCATATGAACAATGTCGCCAGCAGACACTTCCATGCCGGCTACATTAACCGTTCCGTTCAGTTCATAGATAACAGACGGTGCTGTTGCCGCGATAGACCCGGGAATCATAAGCTGTATACCAAAATCCTGCAGTTCCTTTATATCACGGATCGCGCCGTCACTGACCAGAGATTCCATCCCTAGTTGCTTGCACAGATAACCGAACTGACCGCCAAAGTTACTGTCAGACAGGCGCATCGCTTCCGGTTCATCCACCTGCATGACCAGAACTACCGGCTTGGGTGATGCATCGATCAGTTTCAGCAATTCCGCACGAGTCGGCGGCACATATCCTTCAACCGGCAAACCAACACGCATGGTTACAGCATATCCGGCACGTGGACCGAATTCAGGGGATTGTACACGCAAAGAAGCGTCTGTATACCATTTGTCCTTGCGGGAATCAAACAGTTGTGCACGTTTTTGGTAGTCTTTGCCTCTTTGCATGCAAATTGCTATTGTGGAAGTAGAATACTTTTCAAGTTCTCTTATTATTGCCGTCTCTTTTTGAATCTGTTCCATATACGTCAACCTCTCTTTATTAATTATTTGTATTCGCCAATTCTTTCTTCGTCACCCGAAGAGAAGATTCGGAAGCCAGGTGCTCAGTGCAGGTACCAGAGCAAACAACAATGCACATGCAATCAGCATAATGATAAACGGTGCGATAGCCCGACACAGTTTGCCAAATGAGATACCAGACATGCCCTGCAGCACAAAAAGAATGATACCAACTGGCGGAGTTACAACGCCGATCATCATGGTGAAAATAAAGACCAAGCCAAAGTGAATAGGATCAATTCCTAGGGATGCCGCCACAGGAGCTAATACCGGTGTAATAATAAGAATGGTCGCATTATTGTCCATAATGCACCCGCAAATAAGCAGGATAACGATCACGCAGAGGAAAAACAGAGCCGGACTATCCCCGATATTATCTACAACAAACTTTGCCAGATAATTGGGCACTTGCTCATAGGCAACCACAAAGCCGAAAAATTTTGAAGCAACAAATATATACAGAATGGAACCGAACAGCTGGAACGATTCTTTAAAAATCCCGGGAATTGCCTTAATACTAAGGTCTTTGCTGAGGACACCAATAACCATAGCGTAAACAGCTGCAATAACCGCGGATTCAGACGGAGTGATTACACCGCTATAGATGGAGACAAGTATAATGATCGGAGCAAGCAGCGGGAAGAAAGCATATCGGAAGCTTTGCCAAAACTCTTTTCCTGTCGGAAATTTCAGTTTGGTATAATTTCTCTTTTTTGCAAAATAATAAACAAGGCCCATCATTCCTGCGGCTGAAATCAATCCCGGAATAATACCTGCCATAAACATTTTGCCGATCGAAGCGCCAGCAACCAGCGCATACATAACCATAGGGACGCTAGGCGGGATAATCGGTCCAAGAATCGACGAGGCGCCGGTGACAGCAAGTGAGAAGTCAAGATCATAGCCATTGTCTGTCATAGCATTGACTTCTATCTGTCCGAGGCCACCCGCATCACCAACGGCAGTACCGCTCATGCCGGCAAAAATAACACTTGCCACTACATTGGCATGACCTAACCCACCAGGCACCCAGCCAACTAACGTATTGGCAAAGTTAAAAATACGCTTTGTCACACCGCCATTATTCATCAGATTTCCTGCCAGGATGAAAAAGCCGGTTGAAAGAAGAATAGAAGACATTGGACTCCAGATGGATTGTATTGTGGCACTCAGCATAGGAATATCAAAGGCCAACATATATACAACAGCAGATACCAGCATTGAAGTGGCAACCGGAATATCCAAGGCCATCATGCCAAACAGCATGACAAATAACCAAATTATATTTAGTGACATGTACTTGCACCTCCCGCTTCGGATGAATCAGGATCTTTTGCTATACTTTTTACCTTTTGCTCAGAGATCCATTCAAGTATATGCTCAATAATTTCCATCAATAAGTAAATAATCGATGTACCGTAACCGATCGGAACAGCAATGAACATTTTGCCTCTTCCTAGCGGAAACGTTCCAAACGGAATATTCCATTCAGAACGCACAAACGGAATAGTTGTGGTAAGCAGTTTATAGCATACAAAAATAAAAAGAATATCCGAGAGGATCGCAATAATGTGTTTAACCGCTTTGGGAGCTTTTCCCATAAAGCCTCCGGTTCTGATATGTTTTTTTGAAAGAACACCATAGCCGATTGCCAAAAAAGCGATGAACATCTGTAACGCCGAGGAGAATTCATCGGTCCAAATGATCGGTTTATTAAATATATACCGGCTCACGATCTGCATAATGATAACAACAAAAGCGATTGCAAAAAGAGTCGTTAATATCGAAAGCTCGATTTGTTCCCATCGCTTCGCAAACCGGCGAAACTTGTCTAACATCATATTAATACCTCCTGGCAAATGAGTTGCTTGGTAGAAAATCTGCGGCGGCAGCAGTTACCACTGCCGCCGCAGGCTCAGAACCAAATAATTTATTTGGCAAGAGCTTTAAAGGCTTCCCATGCGCCATCACCCCAAACATCATCATAATCATCGTAGATGGACTGTACGGCATTGCGCATTTCAGTCAGGTCGATATCGAAGCAGGTGCACTTCTCACGAAGGAACTTCTCGGCTTCAGCTTCAGAGGCCTGCTGCTTGACGGTGTACTCATCACAGACTTCTTTAATGACTTTTGTAATCAAATTGTACTGATCTTCCGTCATACGGGCTTTTGCAGCATCAGAGATGAAGAAGCAGTATGTCTGATACTGGTGAGCAGTAAAGGTCAGGTAATTACAAATTTCATAGAATGCACGATTCACAATTTCAGCAGCAGGGCTTTCTGTGGCCTCAGCAGTGCCATTCTGCAATGCAGTATAGACTTCAGGTCCAACAATAGGTGTAGCAGCAGCACCAAGGGCTTTAATTGCAGCAATCGGCATCGGTTCATTGGGAACGCGGAACTTCATACCCTTAAGGCTTTCCAAGGATTCAATCGGCTTCTTGGAGAGCATGTTGCGTCTGCCAAGGTACACGTCAGATACCACGGTGGCATGGATAGCTTTTTCAAGATCGGAAATGATACCCTTATAAATATCCGTTTCCTGGCAGGCCTTGTAATGATCCCAGCTTTCAAACATAAAGAATGCATTTAAGATCGTCTGCTTCGGATTGTACTGGTCAAAGACTGACAAGGCATGAACCGAAATATCAAGTTCACCCGCCATTAGCATAGGTGCACGTTCAGGCGATGTTCCCAGAGCATCCTGAGGAAAATCCTGGATTTCGATGGTTCCATTGGAGGCTTCCGTCACCCGCTTAATAATTTCCTGCGGGATCTCAGCCAACACTGTGCCAGCCGTAAAGCCCGAGTCAAGCTTAAGGGTAAGCTTGTCAGCAGATGGTGCTTTCGTTGTCGTCGGAGCTTCAGATCCCTGACTTGCTGCAGGAGTGGATGAGGGCGTTTCCTTGCCGCAGCCTGCGAAGAGTGTCAGGCACATAATGGCGGAGAGGACAAGTGCTACTGTCTTTTTCATTTTGATTTTTCCTTTCGTTTTTTGTTGGCTTTGTGTATTAATTGAGGAACCTGCACTCATGCAGGGATACTCACCGATCAATCTTAATGCCCATAAAAACAACGTCAGTTACAGTTTTATACTGATGCCACGGATAAACTCCATTTGCATCAAAGATTGTTTCATGTACAATACCAGGAGCCATATAAATGTCCTGATACATTGTATTGACATCATTTTCATAAAACTTCTGCATTTTGCCAATACCCGCAATCTGCACATGATATTCATCGATATTTCTGGGATGTGTTTTGTGTAGACCGGTTGAATAGTTCGCGCCCATAACGCAACACACGCCAAGTTCAATATGCGGTGTGATATGTGCATCACCTTGTGCCACATACATTTGCGCATCACGGAAGCGCTCTTCCGGCCGGATCGTATACATGCGAGGCCATGTTTCCTTTACCTTATCGAAGAAATCAGGTTCCTTCGTATATTTTGCATAGTCCTCAATAAGGATAGCCTTCTCAATTTCCGGAATTGTAATATTTCCGACAATTGCTCCGTGCAGAGGCGCTTGGGGAATATTGTCAATCATAATATTCGCTTTAGATTCAATCGCCATATTAATCAGAATGCTAAAGGGTTCAATTCGATAATCCTTTTCATTTTCAATGTAGCGAATGGTAAAAAACGGCTGACCGTTTGGAATGGTTTTCACACTCATAGTAACTTTCCTTTCTCTTCTGTCTTATTTGTTGACCAGGTTTTCCATTCTCTTATGGACGATTGTGCTGAAATCAAATGTATCGCCTGCATCCTGAATCTGATTGATTCTTGTAATTGCATCTTCCGGTAACGGTCCCATTTCGGCAGAACGGATATTATCCATGACATGGGCAACTTCTCTTGCTCCCATAGTCACAGAATGGATATCAGGGAACGAAAGCGCATATCTTTCCGCAAGCTGTACCATGCTGAGATCTAATTCGTCCGCAAGGTCATAGAGGCCTTCCAGCTTATGTGCTAAAACATTCAGTTTCGTATCATCAGATTCTTTAAACGGAATAAGGGCATCACGGTTTTTAACAACCAAGCCAGGAGTATTCTGGCCTAATATTCCTCCAACAATAACTCCAACATTATGTTCTTTGGCTGCAGGCACCAGTTCATCAAACATTCCCCTTGTCAGCAAACTAATGCCTCCAGCAATTAATACCACATCGATACGGTCGGTACGGATCATCTTCGAGAGGGTTACGCTATCCCATGAAGATGCTCCGATTGCTTTCACTACACCTTGTTTTTTCAGGTCTTCCAGAACTTCAAGGACGACACAGTCACCGGAGGGGAAATTCACTTTCCATTCCCTCTCGATTTCATGAATCATCATAATATCGAAATGATCTTCACGAAGAAGCCACAACGAATGCTTAAGCGTCCGCATAATTTCATCAGGATCCTGATAAGCCTGCATCGCTTTGTCATGATTGAAGGCAAGAATGCCAGCATGCTCAAAATGCCCGACTTTTGCGCAAATATAGGGTTTATTGTTTTTATGACGTTCCAATGCACGGCCAATTATGGCTTCACCTTCGCCTGCACCATAAATCTGCGCAGTGTCAATGAGATTGATCCCATGATCGACAGCATAATCAATAATATTATCCGCCTCCTGAGGCGATACACCAAATTGAGCAGTAAACTGAAAACCACCAAGTCCTAATGCAGATACAGACATACCTGTTCTGCCAAGTGTTCTCATAATCATTTTTTACATTTCCTCCTTCATTTAAGTTCATTTATGAGTAATATTTTAATGCACATTATGAGTTAACCAAATATTTGGCGACTGTATCCGGGTTCAGCTCCACACCTAATCCGGGTCCCTGAGGAACATATACGAATCCGTCTTCTGCAATATCGATCTTTTGCGTTAACAGATCGTCCCGGAGCGGATAATAATTCTGATCCATTTCAAGCAGTCCTCCATTAGAAAGCGACGCAAGAAAATGCAAATTGGCTGCCAGGCTGATTCCAGATGAGAAAACATGTGGATTACACGGTAAATTATGCATGGCTGCATAGCTTGCAATTCGTTTGCATTCCGTAAAGCCGCCGCTCCATATTACATCAGGCTGAACAATGTCCACTGCCTTGCGATCAATTAACTCTCGGAAACGGTAAGCTCCAATTTCTGATTCATATCCAGAGACCGGCATAGACAGGGCATCGGCAACCTCTGCAGATCCATTTATATTGTCAACATGAACCGGCTCTTCAAACCAGAAGACATTTAGTTCTTCCAGCTTCTTTCCGATCTGAATCGCGCTGTATGTGGTCAGTGTGTTGTTGGCATCCACCATGATCCGGGCGCCGTATTCTTTTGCCACATTGCAGCACGCTTCTACTCGGGCCAAATCCTCTTCCACAGAATACTGGCATTCTTCCGCATAAGCCATATTGTGCAAAGGCGTCAAGAGCATCTCTGGGTTGCGTCCAATTTTAATTTTTGCATATTTGAATCCACGTTTGAAGTAGCTGCGGCATTCCTCGGCGATATCTGATGCAGTTTTACCAGGAGAATAGAACCCCGAGCTAGCATAAGGAACCACTTTGTCTGTATAGCCACCGAAAAGTTTATAAACAGGCAAGTCCGCATGCTTTCCCACAACGTCCCACAGTGCGATATCAATTCCGCTCATGGCTGCCATAATTACACCACTGCGTCCATGTTGCCTTGTCCGGTCAAACATTTTTTGCCAAATCCGACTGACTGATGATGCATCTTCTCCGATAACAATAGGAGCAAGCTCATGTTCAATGATATACTTCGTGGTTTCTGCAGGACCTCCAAAGGACGCAGATTCTCCGATCCCAGTTATCCCGCAAGCAGTATGTACCTGTACGATCACAGCACTACGTGCAGAAAAGAAGTTTTGTGCATCGGCAATTCCCTTTTCATACTGATACCTCAGCACCATTGCCTCAACCTTTGTCACCGTCAGGTCTTTTTTCCTACTCATGCCAAATATTCCTCCAACTGCTTGATACCATCTTCCAGACTTGTCAAAATCGGAACTTTCAAATCCCTACAAAGATTGGCCGCGTCTAACATGCTGACCTGTGCAAAGGCAATAACATCATGATCCAGCGCGGCTTTATGGGCGGTTTCGGCAATTAATCGGTCATGCGTTGCCAAATCGCCTTGCATCATTGCTTCGCGAGCACCTTCTACCGTGATAATGTCAATCAAAACATTTTCTCGACCTGCTTCTTTTGCGAACTCCTTTGCGGCAGCCAGCGATGCGCGTTCAGTAGGAGGAAAAGTAATCAACAATGCTATACGGTTACCAAGTGTCACCGCCTTGCGCAACATTGCAGCGTCAATCATGACCAAAGGGATAGAAAGCGCTTTCTGCGCATCCCGCATCGCCATACCAAGAGTAGTGCAGACACATACAAATACCGATGCTCCCACTTCCTGTGCCATTCCAGCATATCCAATCAATCGCTTTATGATTGCAGGAGTCGGTACTCCGTTATTGGCAATTACCTCAGGCAGAACACCATCTTCAGCCAACGAAATCAACTGGACTTCCGGAAAATGTCTTTTAAAAGCCTTTTCAACCGGCGAGACAGTTCCAAAAGTTGTGTGAAAGATAACCACCTTCTTATTCACTCTCGATTGTTCCTCCTTACATGCTCATTTTTAATAAACAGTTAAAACTGTATTAATATGACTCGATATTGGTATTCCTCATTCTAGCTGAGACTATCATCTTTGTCCTTCGACCGCCATATCGCTTGCACCAGCAAGTAACGACTTCATACGCGGCAAGATCCATGCTTTTTCAGCTCAATAACTGTTTACGTTTTTTACTATAGCACCACAACAATTGTTTTGCAATATCAAATTTAAATTTGCATACATTTTTTTATTGACAAATTTATAACTTTCTTTTATATTCCTAATCAAGGTTTATTGGATCAAATAGCATTGTGCCTTACAAGTGGAACAATTATAGAGAAAGCATCAAAAATCTATCGAAAACAAAAAACAATCCATTGCACTTATCGCAAAACGTTTGCTATACTATACAACGTATACCGTGGATGTGGGAGGACTTGAAATGGTTGAAACAAAAGATCCTAAGACAAACGAAGTATATGCATTACTCAAAGATAAAATAGTATCTCTTCAGTATATGCCTGGTCAAATTTTAATTGTTCAGCATCTTTCTGAGAAGTATGGTTTTAGTCGTACCCCCGTGCGAGAAGCATTGGTTCGTCTACGAGACGAGGGCCTTTTAGAAGATGCCGATGGAAGAAAATTTCGAGTGAAACCAATTACTTGGAAGCTGATATCTGATATTTATGACGCCAGAAAAGCAATTGAAATGTTAGCCGCACAAACTGTTGCAGAAACTGTCTCTGTCTCACAGCTTCAGGAAATGAGAACCATTGTTGATGAGATGCAGAAAAACTATGACAATCATAATTTTAATCAATACTTTCAGTCAGATTTAAATTTCCATAATAAGCTCATTGAACTCTCTGGCAATGAGGTCCTCAAAAATTGGATGGATCGGATTAATGATCAGCAACAACGAATACGTTATCTGACCACTAATCTGCATTCGCGTATTGAACAGAGTATGCCCGAGCATTATCATATTGTAGAAAAACTTGAGCAGCGAGACGGGAAAGGTGCTATGGAAATGGTTAGCCAGCACCTCACCCTTGCACGTGCAGATATCCTAAGTCAACGTGAAAATGGTTCTTTTTTTGGAATACAAGATTAACTAACATCGGAATTGCCACAAAATAGTTACGAGCATAGTCCTATTGCTTTCACTGATACCCATATTGTTCAGGAGGCTTACGCCTCCTTTTTTGTGCTCTATCTACTTATAAGCGTGATTCAAAGTTTTCTGATGATTATCTACTGTTCATTCCGTGGCAAAGCCTTCCATTTACCACTAAGGAAAAAAACACCTCCGATGATGATCGGCATGAAACCTGCCAGTGCATCACCATACCAGCAGCCGAGTGCACCCATGTCCCAGACAAAGTAAAGTAGTGCTGCAATTCCGATCCGACTAATCATGCCGTCAAATATTGCCACAAATAGATTAAGACGAGATCTCCCACTTCCATTTATGAGAGAGAAGCCTGTACAGCGTGTAGCAGCTCCGTACAAATTTATAATGATCGGAACAGTCAAGATGTGTGCTACCTTCAAAACAGTATTATCCCCTGTGAAAAGTCTATAGATTGGTTCACTGAATGAAAGAATGAAAAGAGCTATCCCTGTTGCTATAGTTATACCGACGCCTAATATTGTTTTCAAAATCATTGGAACGCGATCATTTTTCTCTGCCCCCAGGTTCTGTCCAACCATAGCTGAACCTGCTGTAGTAAACGAATTATAAACAATACTGAATATCGTATGTGTTTTATTGTATATCCCTGCAAGTGCTGAATATGTCAAGCCTTCACCATTAATCCAACTCATTAGCACAGTTTTTGAAAAAGATACAGCCATCGACTGAATCGACATGGGGATCCCGAGGCTGACGAGTCTGCCCATGGTTCGGGCGTCCGGGCGGAAGCTGGCCGGCTTAAAATCAAAACTGAACGCTTCGCGTTTACGGTACAGATAGATGATGGAGAGCACAAAGCTTGCTCCCTGGCCGATCACCGTCGCTAATGCCGCGCCGAAGACGCCCATGCCGCAGGGGATGACGAAAAGGATGTCCAGGACGGTGTTCAGTACCGCGGCTATCCCGACAAAAAGGAAAGGTCTTTTGCTGTCCCCCATACCGCGCAGGATGGCGCTGACGCAGTTGTAGCCGTAGATGAAGACCAGGCCGAACGCGCAGGTGACAAAATAGCTCATGGTGGCGTCAAAAGCCTCATCCGGTGTATTGACAAGTTCCAGGATCTGACGCCGGAAAATGAGACAGAGCGTTCCGATCAGGACCGACGCCGAAAACAGAAAAACGAACAGATTGCCGATCATGCGTTTTACCTGATCCATGCGTCCGGCTCCGACATCACGGGCGATCAGCACCTGCCCCGCAGAGGAAAAGCCCATGGCGATGAAGGTGATCAGATGCAGAAGGTCGCCGCCGATAGATACCGCAGACATGCCCATGCCGCCGATATGCTGGCCTACGACAACCATATCCACCAAATTATAAAGCGCCTGAAGCGCATTGGCGGCAAGAAGAGGCAACGCAAAACGGAGGAGCAGCTTTGTGATGCTCCCCTCCGTCAGGTCCTGAACCATAGATTTTGTCTGCACTCCGCCTCCGCTCATAGCACTTTACCGGAGGAATCCGCTGATGATCTGCTCTTCCGCCTGTTCTTCGGATAAGCCCAGTGTCATCAGCTTGATCAGCTGGTCACCGGCAATCTTCCCGATGGCCGCCTCGTGGATGAGCGCCGCATCGACCGAATTGGCTTCCAGCTTGGGTACCGAAGTCACCTTTGCCCGGTCCATAATGATCGCGTCGCATTCCGCGTGGCCCTTGCATAGCGTATTGCCGACCAGGCAGGCTTCAAACTCCTGCACCGAGTCGTCTCTGGCAACCGAGCGGGAAACCACGTCAGCCGAGGAATCCTCCCCGTCTAAATCCACGGTGTATACGCTCTTTGCGGTCTGCTGTCCGTGCGTCATGAGCGCTTCGTGAACGACGAAGGAAGCGCCGGCAGCGAGCTTTGCGATGTTGGTGCGGACGGTCGAATCCACGCCCTTGATCTGGACCATCTCGAATTCCGCATGTGCGCCTTCCTCAAGATAGGCTTCGGTGACCGGGTTCAGGATGCGCTTGCCTGTCCCGTCGCCCTGGCCGTAATGCTTCTCGACATATTTCACCCGGGAGTTCTTCCCGATAAAGAAACGGTGCACGCCGTCATGCTCCGAGTCATGTACGCCGCAGTTATCGATGCCGCAGCCGGCTACGATGACCACATCGCAGTCTTCGCCGATATAAAAATCATTGTACACCGTCTCTTTCAGGCCGCTTTCACTTAAAACCACCGGAATGTGGACGGATTCCTTCTTCGTGCCGTCCTTGATGCGGATGTCGATACCGCTTTTATCTGTCTTTGAGATGATATCGATATTGGCTGTCGTCCTGCGGCTGTCAAGCTTGCCGTTTGCACGGATATTGTAAGCGCCTTCGGGAACCGTATGCAGGTCGGCTATTTCTTCAATCAAATGTCTCTGGATCGCATCTAACATATTTCCCTCCTTAGTCAAGCTTGCTGCAGGCCGCATTTACCGCGGAAGCTGTCCCGAGAAGCTTCGGCAGGACCTCGTCCCTGGTTCCGAAGCGGGATACACAGCCGTCCTCGATCACCGCGATCTTATCCGCAATGCTGAGAATCCGTTCCTGGTGGGAAATGATCATCACGGAGCCGCTGACATTCTCACGCACCGTCTCAAAGACCCGGATCAGATTCTGGAAACTCCAGATATCGATTCCGGCCTCCGGTTCATCGAAGAGTGACAGCTTGGTTCCGCGAGCGAGCACGGTGGCGATCTCAATGCGTTTCAGCTCACCGCCGGAAAGCGATCCGTTCACCTCGCGTTCAATGTAATCCTTGGCGCAGAGGCCGACCTGCGAAAGATAGTCACAGGCCTGCATGATGGAAATCTGTTTTCCGCATGCCATCCTGAGCAGGTCAACGACACGTATCCCTTTGAAGGTCACCGGCGTCTGGAAGGCAAAACTGATCCCCTTCGCTGCTCTTTCTGTGATCCCTAAGTCTGTAATATCTTCGCCGTCAAGGAGAATTTTCCCTCCGGAAGCTTTATTAACGCCCATAATAACCTTGGCAAGAGAAGATTTCCCTCCGCCATTCGGGCCGGTCACGACTAAGAAGGTTCCATCCTCAATGGTCAGATTGATATCTTTTAAGATTTGTTTTTTTTCGCCATCCTCTTCCACTTCGTAGGAGACGTGTTGCAGTTCAAGCATATGATCCTCCTGCGGCTTATAGCCAGCTATACTATACCATAGCCGCAGGAGAAAAGCAAAGGGATGCGAGGCTTTTCCTTTTATGCCTTTTTCTTTCGTATCAGGACCAGCGCGATGATCCCAAGTCCCGCTGCCGCCATAACCGCAAAGGCCGGCAGGAGCTTACTGTCATCCCCGGTAGACGGCGTGAATGCGGGCACATGGACCGTCTGCTCCTTTGCTTCCGGGTCTTTGTGCTGCGCGCAGAGGATATCGCTCTCTTCACTGACCCGGTAAAGCTCTTCATAGACGACCAGCGCATGCCCCTTAAGCGCGGCGGTATCCACGCTCAGCTTCACCGTTATGCTGCCGCTTTCTGCTTCCGGCGTGAAATGAAAGACATCCTTCACGTCAAGCATGGCTGCGTCCGTCTTGTCATAGACCGTCGTGATGATCTTGTATTTACTTCCGGCAGTCAGACCGGTAAAACCGATCTCATCAGCAATCACACCGCTGCTCAGCGTGGAAGATGCACTTTCCGCATCCGCTGCCGCCGTGGTTATGCCGGGGAAAATGACAGCCTGCTTATCATCGGCGATGTCGGCATGGACCGCGACCTCCGCCTCTTTACAATAAAGCGTTTCAAATACGACGGCCGTCCTGCCGTTAAGAGCCAGGGAACTGAAGGTAAAGGAAAGCGCAGTGCTTCCGTCAGCTTCTTCAGGCGAAAAGATCTTCTCCGCCGTCACCTCCTGTCCCTCGGCAAGCAGGGGCTCCCCGGTTTCTTTATCCATAAGAATGCCTTTGACGGTATATTCCTCGCCGGGAACAAGGCCGGTATAGGTCACGGTGTCGGTGATGGTGAGCCTCTCAGAAACGCTTCCTTCATGGGTTCCGGTCTCGTCATTCTTAGCTTCCGTGGTGATCATCGGTATGTATATGGTCTGGCGCTCATCTGCAATATCCGCATGAACGGCGATTTTGACGCCGTTATAAGACAGGGTTTCAAACACGACCAGGGCCTTTCCGGAAAAGGCAGAGGCATCAAAAGTGAAGAGAAGCTCCACCGTCCCATTCGCCTGCTCCGGAGTGAATGTGGCAGCCGCAGTCACGCCGGTGGCCTCGCCGCTTTCCTTGTCGTACAGCTCGCCGTTAACTTCATAGGTCATGCCGGGGACAAGGTTTTTATAGCGGACGGTATCTGTGACGGAGGCCTCCGCCTTCGCTTCTACATGATTCAGTCCGCTTTCGCTGTCTGCTGCATCCGTCTCGATCTGCGGGATATGCACACTCTGGTCCTCGTCCGTGATGTCATGATGGATCGCGACTTCCTTCTCTTCGGTAAACAGGGTTTCAAAGGCAACAACAGTCTTTCCGGAAAGGAGGGACGCATCGAAGCGGAAAGTCAGCTCCACATAGCCTTCGGAAGCCTCTGCGATGAAGCTTTCTTCCGCCGTGATGTCCATGGATTCACCGGATTCCTTATCGTAGAGCTCTCCTTTAACCGTGTACTTTCTGCCTGCTTCAAGGCCTTGATAATCCACACGGTCGACAAGGCTGACCTCTTCATTCGGTCCCGTTACATGGGCTTTCGTATCTTCGGCCGTGGCCGCCGTATCGATCCTCGGGATGTATACGGTCTGGGCCGCGTCATGCATATCCGCATGTACCGCGACTTCCGCGCCGCCAAGATAAATGCGCTCATACGCAACAACGACCGTCCCTTTAAGTGCGTCCCCATCAAAGACAAAGGGCAGGGTTTCCGTACCGGATGCGGACTGCGGGGTGAACGTCTTCTCCGCTGTGATGCCCGTCGAAGCTCCGGTCTCCCTGTTATAAAGCTCGCCCTTCAGGGTATAAGTCCTGCCGGGACGAAGGTTCCTGTAGGTCACGGTGTCGGTAAGGGTGAACGTGCCTTCTCCTTTGGCCTGATGCAGGCCTGTGGCATTATCACTTAGCACAGTCCCGATCTGCGGCAGATATACCGTCTGGGCATCGTCCTGCAGATCTCTGTGCTCCGAGACCGCGTGAGATCCGATGTAAAGGGTCTCATAAGCCACGACCGCTTTGCCGGCCAGGGCCGTACCGTTAAAGCTGAAGCGAAGCTCTTCACTGCCGCAGGCGCCTGAGGGCGTGAACTTCTTCTCTGCGGTGATCCCGGCAGATTTGCCGCTCTCCTTATCAAAAAGCTCGCCCTTCAGACTGTACTCGGTTCCCGGAATCAGGTTCTCATAGTTTACTGTATCGATGATCGTGACGCTGTTATCCGCTTCGGATATGCCAGTGCCGGTTTCGGCATCCTTTGCCGCGGTTCCGATCTTCGGGAAGGAAATGATCTGCTTCTCATCGTTCATATCCTTATGTTCCGCCGCAAACTGCCCGGTCTCCGTCAGCAGTGTCTCGTACACAACGATCTTTCTGCCGGCAAGCCCGGATGCATCGAAGGCAAAGCGGACCGCGATCTTTCCGGAAGCAGCCTCCGCCGTGAACTTTTCGGACGCTTTCACATCCAGTGCGGTCACCGTTCCATCCTCACCGATCAGCATGAGTTCGCCGTTTACCGTATAGGTTTCACCGATTTTGCAGCCGCTGTAGGTCACAGTGTCAGCAATGACCGTATGCGCTGCGGCGTAAGCATTGTGCGTTCCGCTCACAGAGTCGGTGGCTTCCGTTCCTATGCTGAGCTCGTTATTCACGATGCTGCCAAGGGCTGCGGCCTGGCCGTCTTCGGTCACGTCGAAGGTCACAGACGCCATCACAAGCGTTTTCGTGCGTTCGGTTTTCATCTCCTCAAGCTTGTAGCTGCCGACAGGCAGGGCCTTCTTCGTATCGTCCGGGTTTCCTTTGCCAAACCATACGCCATAGGAAGCCGCTCCGCCCGCTGCAAGCTCCTGAATCACCGCATCCGGAACGATATCCGTATCCGGGGTGTAGCGGGAGAGAACCCCATCCGCACTGTTCGTATCCTTGCTGTGCGTACCGCGTTCCGAGTCAAATACACCGTCTTCATCCGTAAGGAAATAATGCGTCTCATTCGTTTCGGTGTTGGTCAGCTTCCACGGGATATTGGCAAGGGGCGCTCCTGTGCTCTCCAGCGTCTTGGTAAAGTTTAGGGAACCGCGCTTCAGGCTGTTGTGAAAGCTTACGGTGTAAGGGGTGGCCGTATCTGCGTCAAGGGTAAACGTCTTCGGCGCGTCAGCCACATAATACTTTGCCTGCGCCTTGCTCAGGTTTTCTGTCAGCGTATAGGTGCCGTAGGGAAGCTCGCCGAAATCAATGGTGCCGCTATCGTCCGTTGTCTTTGTCTCGCTGTACGTCCCGCCGGCCGTGAGCGTTCCGGAAAGCGTAAAGGAGATCCCGGACACAGCTCCGTCGTCCGAAGTTTTCATGAGCTTCACAACGGCAGAGGCCACCGTTTCCTTCTGGAGAATCCGGATGCCCTCTTCCGTATCGTCGGTCACATTGCCGCTTTTTACATAAACGGAATCATTTTGTGAGATAAGATTAAACAGTACCAGACCATCCGATGCATCCGAGCCGTCTCCGTTCATCAGCTGCAGCGAAGAGCCTTCAAGCTTAAAGCCGGCAGGTGCCTTCGTCTCCTCAATGGTTAGCGTTCCTAGCGGGATGATGAAATACCCTGCGGCATCCGTTCCGTACACCGCACTTCCGGACAGCACATATCCGTCCCGCAGCATGGCTCTGTATGCATTTCCGACCTTTTTTGTCGCAATGACCCAGCTTGCATCCGCTGCAGCCGGAAGGGTTTCTTTCGTGTATTGTCCCGCGTAAAATCTGACGGTATACTCAGCTCCGGACAGGTCGAAATCGGCGCCTTCGTAAGTCTTTGCGGCCGTCTTTTCCAGAATGATCCCCATAGGGTCATTTAAGGGCGGATCTTTGAAGACCGCGCTCTGGGACGCCGTGAGCGTCTTCTCTTCGCCGTCTGCTACCGTAAACTTGTACGACCCCGCGGAAAGCCCGTAGCCTTTGCCTGGCGATGTCTCCTTGATCCAATAGGTTCCGGCTGTGAGCGTGACGCTGTCCGATCTGCCATCTGCCCCGGTCGTTAAGACGGCGTTTTTTCCGCCGGCATCCCTGGCAGGACTGCTGCACGCGCTGTCGGTGTAAATGCTGTATTTTGCCCCGGCCAGAGAATAGCAGGGATTATTGTCTGTCATCGCCGCATCTGCAGATGATTTCACGACCTTTACCGTGCCAACAGGCAGCGCCGCCTTCACGCGGGCGCGCATATAGACCATTTCCGATACGTCAACGATGAACTGCCCGGATCCCGTCTTGCCGGGGGCAGAGGGATTATAAGGTTTGGACGAATAGATCATGCTGGATGAATCAGAGGCGCTGAGCCAGCCCGTCCAGTCAGATAGTTCCTTTGTAGCCGTCAGCGTCACGGTCTTTTTATCGGCGCTCACACTGACCTTCACCGAGCCGCCGGCCTCGATCTTTCCGCCGTTTGCCTCGATGATTTTGACGATGCGTCCGGTATCAGCTGCAGGGACCGTAAAGGGCTTGCCGACTGTCAGCGCATACTCATACTGATAATCCGCGGAAGATCCCGTGGATTGCTGCTCCCATGCATTCAGCCCGATCGTATACATCCTGTCCAGATCAATAATGCTGGCATAGCCGATAGCCGGAAGCATGACCGTGGTTTCCCCCTCTATGACCTGCCCTTCCTTATTGACATAGGATTCCGCCCCGTAGAAAGAATAAAAATAATCGCCGAAGGACATGGCATTCATCTTTCCCCAGACTAACATCTGTACCAGGGCGCGCTTAAAGGCAAGCCCGTCTGCCGTCGTGTCCTTCAGGAGCGAAGCCACGTCATTTTTGGCGATGCTGACGGCTCCATGGGAAAGGCCCGGATTGCTCGGGTCATTGTAGGCCGCAATACTGATGCCCTTTGCGATGGCTGAGGCGTTGTCCGTAATCAGGGCATAGTTGTTCTTTGTCAGCATCTTGGCTGCCTGCGCAAGCTTCATCACATCTGTTCCGGTGCCGACTGTGATCCCGGCATCCGCAAGGGTGGCGCTCAGGACATGTGAGCCGGCAGCGGAAGGCGTTGCCCAGTCAAAACAATAGCCCGGATGGCCGTTGACCATGAAATATTCCTTCGCTTCAAAGTTGCCGAGTCCCTGCGCCCAGTTGCTCGTACTGCGCGAGGTACCGTTAATGTATTGCACGGTAACCCCTGAGTTTCCGCCCTGTGTATGGTTCTTCGAATTCGTGATCAGAACACGCATGGCTGTCACGGTTCCCACCTCCGCGTGTGTTGCCGCGTTATATACCGTAGCCGACTTGAACACGGCGGGGTATTTCTTCGCAAGGCGGGTGACCAGCTTATCGTAGTCATAATTGTAGATTTTGACTGCACCATGATTGGCTTTGATGTCGCCGTCAGCCGCTTTTACGAGAGCTGCCGGAGCGCACAGCGTCAGAATGATGAGCATTATGAGCGCTGCCGCCCGCAGATTTCTTTTGCCCTTTGGTCTGGTTTTCATTGCTTCTCCTTTTTCTCTATGTAAAATTATTCTTCTGTGATCTTTCCGCAGACGGTGCACTCATGGCCGCAGACCTGCGTCTCATCCCAGGCCGGTTCATCAATGACCGTTTCGTCCCATGCCGGAACATCAATCACCGTTTCCTCATGCCCGATCTCTTCGTGATAAATCACCCGGATAACAACTTCCTCCATGTGATAGCCGGGAGCCATCTCCCCTCTTTCCACATGCTGCATGGCATGATCGCTGTAGTCTTCGATCTGCCCGGTCTTCAACAGAACCGTCAGATCCTCGCCGCAGCCGTTGCAGAAGCTGTGCAGCTCCGTGACCGGCTCTTCCCAGGCTTCCTCATCCACGATCCACTCCGTATGGCTCTGCGCTTCATGATGGACAATGTGCGTGCGCGCTTCATGGTGGATGGTTTTCGTGAGCTCGCGCCAGTTGTGAAGGCCTGTCGCCGGAATATTTTCCTCATACTGTTTTCCGCATTCTGCGCAGCTGTACACACGCAGGCCGGGATAAGCGCAGCCAGCCTCCCGGATCACCGTACTTCGGTATCGATGGCGGCATGCAGACGGAGACGGTGCAGGCGGCGGTGTCGTCGGCGCTGGAATTTGCGGCTTTACCGGCGCAGAGACGGACGAGCTTTCCGGCGCCGCCTTGGATGTGGGAACAGGGGCAGGCGGCTTTGCCGCTGCCGTCTCAGCAGGAGGTGCGGGTGATGACGGGCCTGCCGGCGCTGCCCCGGAGGGAGGTGCCGCCGGAGCTGACGCGGCAGGCCGCGCCTCGGATGCAGGAAGTGACGCTTCCGTTACCGTGTCCGCCATATGCGCAGACGGATCTGCATTTACGGCCGCGGAGTCAGCCTGTGACAGCCGGGTCTCCTCTCCTGGCGGCAGGGTTTCCGCCCGTGACAGGTCTCTTTCCGTTTGCCTTGATGCCTTTGACGGATCCATAGTACCCACTGACAGGTCCGCCGTATCCTTGGGCGGCTCTGTCATTTCCCCCGACAGGCAGCTCTCTTCCGCTTCCATGTGGTCCGCCTGCGACGCCTCACATTCCGCCTGCGGGTTGCTCTCCTGCTGCGTTCCGCGTGCAGAGTTACTGCCGCAGGCTGCCAGGCAAAGGGACAGCAGCGCCATCCAGAGCGCCGTCATAAAGCCCAGCCGTTTTTTTACCTTTTTCCTTTTCTTCCGGATCGTCATATGGTTCACCCGCAGCTTTTCCCTTTCTGCCTGATACCGCGCCCCCGGGTCTTACCCCTGCTTCTGCGCACACAAAAAGATGCCGCCGGCGTTTCCGCCGATGACATCTTCCTCATGTACCCAGATAAAATTGTATCATACCTCCGCAGATGCGGAATCAGCTTTTATGCAACACCGCGCTACACTTTGTCGTCACAGGCATAGCTTTGTTGCGCGGGAGCGGGACTCATCTTTTCCTTTTCTGCGATTTCCCTCAGTATTCCTCTTAACTGCGGAAAATACGCATGCAGTCCCTTTGCCGTGTATTTCCGGTAGGCTGCTTCATCGCCATCCAGGATAATTTTCCTCAGTTTTGTCGCATTCACGTCGATAAGCGACCGATTCAGAGAAACATATCTCAAGTCCGGATGATTCGGGAACCAGGTTCTGCATTTATCCTCATCGCCGTAGACGACACAGTCAACTTCCCCTGCCGCTTCCCGGGCGCTGCTTAACACATAATCGCCCCAGGCAGGCACATTCCCCACCCCAAGATCATTCAATGGCTGCAGGATCAGTCTGCCGTTTTTTGACAGTCTCGGAAATACCGCCTCCAGCATTTCCCTCCTTAGCGATTCCGGAAAGGGATCGTGACTCGTCCCGGATTTATCCGCCGAACCGATTAACACGATGACCCTGTCACAAAGCGACAGCGCCTTTCGGATGACCGCCTCATGGCCGATATGCAGGCCCTGAAAACGCCCCAGGACCAGCCCCAGATGATACGGTTTCACGTGTTGCCTACTTTCTTTTCCCGTTCCATGCGGAAGCGCACGGCATTTTCCAGATACTGCTCATAAGCTTCATCGTCGCACATCGTTTTGCCCGGTGCATCCGAGAGCTTGGCAACCGGTCTGCCGTTGACATACTGCAGCTTGATGACAATGTTGAGCGGCTCGGCAAAGGTATCGTTGGCCACAAAGGTTCCGATGCCGAAGGCAACGCGGACGCGGTCCTTGAAATAATCATAAATCCGCTGCGCCTTATCAAAATTCAGGCTGTCTGAAAACAGCAGCGTCTTCGTGCGCGGATCCACGCCGTAGCGTTTGTAGTGGGCGATCATTTTTTCGCCCCAGGCAAAGGGATCGCCGGAGTCGTGGCGCACGCCGGAATAGTTGTTGACCATGCTGCGGTTGAAATCCTTCAGGAACAGATCCGTCGTGATCGTATCCGTAAGTGCCGTTCCGTTATCGCCCCGGTACTCATCGTACCAGTCCTCCATCGCATAGTGGTTGGTATAGGCAAGCGGGATGGAATCGATCCCCTGGTACATCTGCACGTATTCATGTGCGTAGGTTCCGATCGGGGTCAGGCCGAG
Organism: Lachnospiraceae bacterium UBA6987; assembly: GCA_002449955.1. Taxonomy (GTDB): domain Bacteria; phylum Bacillota; class Clostridia; order Lachnospirales; family Lachnospiraceae; genus UBA6987. The sequence goes on along the minus strand of DJYD01000046.1, from coordinate 40,995 downwards.
CTTCCAGGCAAAGTAGACATTGGAGGTGCCGACCAAATTCTGTGTTTCCTTCGCGAGCATCTCGATCGCATAGCCCTCAAACTCACGGGAGAGGCGTCTTCTGCAGCCGAATTCTGCGAATTTGAACGTGTATTTCTTGTCCTGGAAGGCTTCGATTTTATCTTCCAGGCGCTTCTTTGCCGAGGCAAGCAGCTCCTCGTAATCATAACTGAAGCGGAAATAGACTTCATTGATGATCTCGAGCAGATAGATTTCAAACTGCATCGCGGAGAATAGCGGGCCGTCCACATGCACGGTCAGCTCCCCTTTCTCAGACAGCGAGGTTGTTACGTAGTCACGGATCGGATGCCAGAGCCTCAGGAATTCCACATAGTCATTTTTGATGAAGCGGATGCTGCGCAGATAGTCGAGCTCCGGCTTTCTGAATTTCAGGCTGCAGAGATGGTCGATCTGAGCATTGATTTCCTCAAGCATCTCCGGAGTGAAAACCACGCCTTCGTTGCGGCATTTAAAATGATACTCCCCAACCAGGTTGGTGTGCTTGTGGAAAATCACCTGATTCATATTGAACTTGTAGAGATCAGTATCTAGCAGCGATACAACGATAGGGTCAAGTTTCATTTTGTTTCCTCCTTGCCGTAGCCCGGCATGGGCAGTAATTTGTGCAGATTATTTCTGTGCATGCGGTCGATCTTAGCCTTGACGGCTTCATCTTCGATCTCGCCGGTGCGGATGTAACGGTCCAGGACTTCATAGGTAAAGCCGAGCTTTTCCTCATCCGATCGGCCGCTCATCCCGTCTTCAGGTACCTTTTCCACGAACAGTGCCGGCAGGCCGAGCTCGCGTCCGATTTCGCGGACCTCTGTCTTCGTAAAGGTAGAAAGCACAGCGAAATCACCCGCAGCATCGCCAAACTTGGTCGAATAGCCGACATAGTCTTCCGACAGATTGCAGGTATTGGCCACGCGCCCTCCGAGCAGTGCGCAGATCCCGTAAAGCACCGTCATGCGCACCCTGGCCGGGGTATTTGTTTTATACGCATCCGTCTCGTTCGGATCGCAGTCCATAGCCGCCCCGACAAGGCTCGCCAGAGCCTTTACCGGTTCCGCAATATTGACCACGCGGTATGGCATCTGCAGATGCTTAACGAGCGCCAGCGACACGTCGATGTCGTGCTGCTCACCGCAGGGCATAAGCACGCCGTAGACCCGGTCCGGGCCTAGCGCCTCACAAAGGAGTGCCGCCGTCACCGACGAATCCGTCCCGCCGGAGATCCCGACCACGGCCGGCGGATTCCCCTGCGCAACAAAATACTCTCTGATCCAGTTAACGATACTGTCTTTCATCGCATCCTCCAAGTTTATCATTTGATGGTACGCCCTCTGGCGGTCACTTATTATATATCATACTTTGCCAGTATTTCACTAGGGGTTTTCCTGAGCAGCAGCATAACTGGCAGTACGCCGCAGAAAGCACAGAGAAAGACCAGCAGCAGGAAAAGGAGCAGCATCATCCACAGCGGGTAGTGGAAAAGGATCTTCATCAGTGCGGAATGCGTGACCCAGTGGCGCATTAAAAGGCTCATGGCAAGGAAGCCTGTGAGCACGGTCACCGCACATAAGACCAGGGCCTCGATCAGGAAACGGAAGATCAGGTTCCCCTTCGTCACACCGATCGCGCGGTAAATGCCCACCTCCTTCACGCGGCTCATAAGGCCTGCCCGCATGATGAAATACATGCACAGACACATGATGACTAACATGACCGCGAGCGAGATCAGACGGCTTCTCGTGGAAGCGCGGACTTCCTTCATAACCGCTTCGCGCGCCTCGGAAGGCGTGATGGCAGCAATACCGTCTTCCTCGAGCGCTGCCGCGGCCTTGTCCGCTGCGGCAGTATCTGCTGCATGAAGGACCGCTGTCCAGCGCTGGAAGGGATCCTGACTGCTGTCCAGGTCATAAAGCGGGATCGTTGTCACCCTCTTATCTGTGCGGCCAAGGGAAAGCATCACCCGTGCATAGTCTTCATCAGTCAGCAGGTAGCAGACATCATACCAAACCAGCGGCTCGTAGTGTACGTCGTCGCTTCCGTCATCATAAGGGATATAAAACGGCTCCTTCTTGCTTTCCGAGGCATTTATGACACGGTCAACCGTAAGCTCCACACCGCGGATCCAGACGGTTTCCCCTGCCTTGACGCCGGAAGCCTGCTCCGGCAGGTAGACAAGCACCGTCACATGGCCCGGACGTAAATCCGCCTCATACCCTTCAAGCGCAGAAGCCCTGTAAAGCGGAAGGTCTTCATCATTGTTCATCAGCCATTCTGCGATCCGGAGATTCTCCGTGTAAAAGGTTTTGCTCTTTCCTTCCACAACGGCAGCGATCTTCATCGTCACTCCGTCTTCACGGTAACGGTTTCCCGATAACTCAAGACCGATCAGATCCCGGTAGTTCCGGATATACCCGACCGTAGAAGCAGAAAGGAGCTCATCGGCCGCTGCTCTTGTCAGGATGGCGCCCTCGGCCTTCACATCTCCCGCAAGCGGCGTGATGCCTTCCGGCAGCAGATCACGGTTCATCGGGAAAGCCTTAAGCGTAAGCGGGCTGTCCATGGCCGCGGAAGTGATGAAATGTCCCGGTGCAAGGGTAAACTCCGGCGGCTGCGTCATATCACCGTATCCTTTGAGGTAATACAGGCTGTCAAATCCGTTTTCAGGTCCGGCTGCCTGCTTGATCCGTTCCAGCTGCCTGCTGCCACCGATGTCCATATAATAAAGATCTCCGGCGACGGATGCCTCCGCCTCGGCGCGTTCCCTGAAGCTCGTACCGAAGCTCGCCGACATCAGCACGATAATCGCAGCAAACATCAGCATGAGCGCCCTGAGCAGGCGGTTCCCCTTCTTTTTCTGCTTGGCCGAGATCGCATCCCAGCCGCTTTTCAGGGAATTTTTAAGATGAAACAGTCTGCCGCAGATACCGGCCTTGACCTGCGGCAGTTCCGACAGATCAAGAAGGCTGCGCTGCTTTGCCTCGGGACGGGCTTCATAGGCACCCTCGTGCAGGCGGATCTCACTGTTTTCATCCAGCACCTGAACCTCAGGACTTTCCACCTTCAGGAAAAATCTTCCGTTCTGATTGACCACGATCAGATGCAGCGGCTGCTCCGGCGCCTCGCCGTAGTATTCCACATCCGCGTAGCGCCAGACGGTCTCGTTTTTCGGCATGCCGCCGAGCCATATTTCATCACGCCCCGCTGCATCCAGCCCGGAGACGTGCTCATTGTCATAGATCCGTTTGATCTGCCCGTCTGACAGTTCAATCACGCGGTCACAGTAAAGATCAACCAGCTTCGCCTCATGCGTCACAAGCACCACCAGATGCTCGTCCGCAAGACTCCTGAGCATATCCATGACCAGGAGAGTGTTCGCCTCGTCAAGATTGCCCGTGGGCTCATCGGCCAGGATCACCGGAGGATTTTTCACGATAGCTCTCGCGATGGCCACACGCTGCTGCTGTCCGCCCGAAAGGGTACCCGGCTTTCTCAGACGATACTTGGCCATGCCGACGGCGGCAAGAGCCGTTTCCGTCCGCCTCCGGATCTCTTTTTCGTCCTTCATACCGACAAGGCGCAAAGCGTCAGCGACATTTTCCTGTACGTTTTCCAGCTGATTCAGATTATAGTTCTGGAAGATATAGCCGATCTCCCGGTTCCGCAGGGCATCGGTACCCTTGCGGATATCCGCGCCGTTCACGTTCACGCTGCCGCCGGAAAAGCTATCCAGCCCGCCGCAGACATTGAGCAGCGTCGTCTTGCCGCAGCCGCTGCGGCCGAACACCGCCACCATGCCCTTGTCCGGCAGTTCCAGAGAGATCCGGTTCAGGACATGCAGTTCATTGGCCTGGCCTTTATTGTAATATTTATCCAGTTCACTGATACGGATCATGCCTCATCACCTCCCCGCAGCGCCTCGCGCACGCTCTCGCCGAAGAGCTTTCTGACCTGCTTTTTGCCTACGCGCGCGGTCATGAGCACCATGCCGGCAAAGATCATCAGATACTGCCACCAGTACAGGTAGGGGAATGCCGCGTTGCCCTTCGGCGTCCGGTAAATCACCAAAGCAAGCAGAATCACAAAAAGCACGGACGGAAGAAGGGCGAGATACAGACGGGTGAATAAGCCCGAGATCACTGTCCTTACCGAGATGCCCATGGACCGCAGAATTGCCAGATCGTGCTTGAACGCCCCCACGGCCTTGCCGGTACAGAGATTGATAAAAAATGCCATGAAAATCACCGTTAACAGCCAGAGAAAAAGAAGCAGCACACCGTTGGCACTGCTTAGCACCGTCTCGTAAGCCTGCGGTGAATATTTATCTGTGGAAAGAGAAGAAATGTATCCCTTGCCGCGCAGCATCTCGCAGGCGGCTCCGGCCTCTTTATCATCACCATAAAAGAGGGATGCCTGCGTATACTGTTCCGCTAAGGCGGCTTCCATGGCAAGGCTGAGCGTGACCGGATTCACGAGCATGACCGGGCCGGAGGCAAGTCTGGCTTTGACGATCTCGCCGAAGCCTTCCGGCTGCTCTCTCATATAGTAGTCGCCGGGCACCGTCTCATCGATCTCAAACGCCTGCTGCGTTCCGAGAATCTCCGAAAAGAAGCTGTTGTTGAAATGATAATAGATGTTGAGTTTCAGCGAAACAAAGGGAGTATAGCCTGCCGAGACTTTCTCATCCAGTTCATCGGTAAAGTCTTCCTGGTTCACGTAGACCTTGTTAGCAGGAACCGCAAAGCTCGGCAGCAAAAGGTTCACGCGTTTGGGACTGCTGTTCTCCCCGTTTCTTGTGAACCCGACCCGTATCGTTTTGTCCGCATCGTACAGCAAAAAGGCCGCCAGAGCGCAGGCAAAGCCGTCCTCTGTCAGCAGAATCTTCGGCGTCAGATTATTGTCGTAATAATACTGCACGCCGACCACTTCATATTCCAGGCCGCACCAGCTGACCTCACGGCGAAAATCCTCGCCGGCACCGACCTCGGGGCGGCAGGAAATCGGCAGATAGAGCAGTGCCTCCTTTTCGGATGACGGTTCACGGCCGTAAAGCCTGCCGTTAAAATGCTGTCCATACACCGGCTGAAGCCCGTAATGCGTATTGCTGCCGGCAAACTCCGTATTCATACGCACCGTATTCTGGAAGGCATCCAGCAGATAATCATAGTGAAGGGTGCTTTCGGCACCCGTTTCTTTCGCAAGCGTCTGCAGCTCCTCTTCGCCAAGGGGCAGTCCGTCCGTACGCGTCACAACAAGACGGCCGTCCATAGGTGCAAACATCGTCGGCTGGGCAAGGAGCTTCGGTACCTTGCCGCACTGTGCCGTGATGGATAAAAGGCCAAGGGATGCAAGCAGCATCAGCAGGCACATAAACAGGGAAAGCTTCGGCGTAGCGCTGAACATTGCCCTGCCGAGCGTGATGCCGTTCCAGACCGTGCGCAGCCCCGCATGTGACCTGACCTCTGCCTCTGCAGAATCATCCGTCTGCTCTGCAGCAGATACGGAAGCTCCGTCAGCTTCCGTATCTGCCCCCGCAGGCGCAGCAAGCCTTCTGTCCGCGGTGACGGCCCCGTCAAAGACGCGGATCTCACGGGTGGCATAGCCCGCCACCTCTTCCACATTGTGGGTCACCACGATCAGCAGGCGGTCCTTCGAAACCTCCTTCAGGAGGGCCATGATTTCTCTGGCGCTCTCCGAATCCAGGTTTCCCGTCGGCTCATCTGCCAGGATGATCGGGCTGTCCTTTGCCAGTGCGCGGGCAATGACCGTCCTCTGCTTCTGGCCGCCCGAAAGCCGGCTTCCGCGCTGACGCAGCTTATCTCCGAGTCCCACGCGCTGCAGCAGTTCAATCGCCCTGGCGCGCCGCTTCACCGGGTCTTCGATGGAAGACATGAGCGCCAGCTCTACATTTTGCAGTACAGTAAAAGATTCCAGTATGTTGTAATCCTGGAAAATAAAAGAAATATACTTTTCGCGGTATTTTTCACGGTCCGGTTCCAGATAATGTGAGGTTGGCCTGCCTTCGATGGACAACTCTCCTTCCTCATAGGAATCCATGCCGCTGATGACATTCAGCAGTGTGGATTTGCCAGAGCCGGATTCTCCGGTGACTGCCACAAACTCTCCCTTTTCAAAGGAAAGATTGACGCCCCGGATGCCAACCGCCACATTGCCGGCAGATACATAGATCTTGCCGATGTTCTGTAAGCTCAGAAAAGCCATAACCGTCCCATTTTCTCCTAAAACGCTTTAGGGCTTATTCCTCCGCGCTCCGCTCGATTTCTTCCCTGATCAGATCGTTTTTGATCTTGATGTAGGTTCCCTTCATGCCGGAAGAACGCGACTCGATCACGCCTGCGCTTTCCAGCTTGCGCAGCGCATTGACAATGACGGAACGAGTGATCCCTACGCGGTCTGCGATCTTGCTCGCTACCAGGATCCCCTCCTTCCCGGTCATTTCCTCAAAAATATACCGGACTGCATCCACCTCGCTGGTGCTCAGTGTGCTGATCGCAGAACGCACGCCCTGTTTGCGGCGCAGCTCGGCAGCATTTTCCTCATCCATGGCCCGCACCATCTCAAGGCCGATCACCGCAGTTCCGTATTCCGCCAGAATAATATCATCAATACCATACTCTTCTCCCTTGCGGTAAATGAAGAAGGTGCCAAGCCGTTCACCGGCAATGGCGATCGGTGTTATAATCACGCGGTAGGTTTTATTGGCCTCGGCATCGAAGCCCAGGGTTTCCAGATGCACATTTTCCTGTGTGGACAGAATGTTCAGCAGGCGCTCATTCAGGCTCGGATTAATAAATACGCCGACCGATGCGGCTTTCCAGCTGTCGTCGATCAGATCGGGATCGGTATTCCCCATGCCGAGGATCTTCCCCTTGCGGCTCATCACGATCACATTGGAGCTCATGGCATCGCTTAAGGCGTGACAAATATCATTAAACACAAAGACATTTGAAGTATTGTTGTGCAGTAGTTTGTTGATCTTACGTATACGGTCGAGTAATTCTACGCTCATCTTGTTCTCCTTTATGCTTATCTGGCAGGCAGTATAACAGGCCGGCGTTATTGTACTATCATAACGCCGACCTGCAAATAATTCAACCGAATTTTCAGTTATTTAAGAAGGCCTATTGTCTGTTTTCAGTTTTTAATAGATATTTTATTTTTTCATTCTCGTTAAAATCGATTTTTTCACTTTTCAAGCTTTATTTTCGACTTTTTCTGACTTAGGCCGGTTCCAGCTCATATAATCACAGGACGGGGCATTTTCGCAGGCGTAGAAGCGTCTGCCCTTTTTGGTCTTCCGGATGATCAGTTCTCCGCCGCACTTCGGGCATTTGCAGCCGGCCTTTTCGAGAAGCGGCTTCGTGTTGCGGCATTCCGGGAAACCGGGGCAGGCCAGGAAACGGCCGTGCGGTCCGAACTTGATCACCATCCTGCGGCCGCAGCGCTCACAGATTTCATCGCTTTCCTCATCCGCGACCTTCACGCGTTCAAGCGCCTTGGACGCTGCATCCACCTTCTCGAGGAAGGGCGGGCAGAATTCCCGCAGGACTTCCTTCCACGCCATGCCGCCCTCAGCCACCTTGTCCAGTTCTTTTTCCATTTCTGCGGTAAAATCCTTGTCGGCCAGCATGGGAACAGACTGCAGAATGATCCCGTTTACCGCTTCGCCGAGTTCCGTCACAAACAGATTCCGGCCTTCCTTCAGCACGTAATGGCGTTCCGTAAGCGTAGCGATCGTCGGTGCGTAGGTGCTGGGTCTGCCAATGCCGCAGGCTTCCATCGCCTGAACCAGGGAGGCCTCTGTATAGTGAGGGAGAGGCTGCGTAAAATGCTGCTTCGGATCAAACACCGGGTCAGTAAAGACGGAGTCTTCGCCGATATCCTTCAGTGCCTTATCCTTTTTGGCCTTATCATCCTCTACGGAGTAAACCATGTGGAAGCCGTCAAATGCCGGCACAGCTGCCGTCACATGGAAGTCATACGCGCCTGCCGTCAGCGTAATGCGGGTGGAATCGTATTCATAATCCGCCATGCGGCTTGCCGTAAAGCGTTCCCAGATCAGCTTGTACAGCCGGTATTCATCACGGCCGAGGCTCCCGCGGACCATCTGTGGCGTCCGCTCAATGCTGCTCGGACGAATGGCTTCGTGGGCATCCTGAATATGCTCTCCCGCCTTGGCATTGCTTTCGCTCCGGCCGATGTACCGGCTGCCGTACGTTTCGCCGATATACGCACGGGCGGCACTGTCCGCCTCCTGCGAGATGCGTGTGCTGTCGGTTCTTAAGTACGTGATCAGACCGACCGTACCTTCCTCAAGCTTTACGCCTTCGTACAGGTTCTGCGCGATGCGCATGGTCTTTGACGGAGAGAAATTTAATACGCGGGAAGCTTCCTGCTGCATGGTGCTGGTCGTAAAAGGAAGCGGCGCATGAGTATGCTTGCGCAGCGTTTCCTTTTCCGTCAGGGAAAATGCTTTGCCCTCCAGCCCGGCAAGGACTGCTTTTACCGCAGCCTCATCCGGCAGCGGATGCTCCTTGGTGTCCAGCTGCAGCGTCAGGCGTTCCTTTCGACCCGAAACCGCAAGGGAAACGTCCAGGCTCCAGTATTCCTCCGGAACAAAATCCTCGATCTCCTTCTCTCTGACGCAGATAAGATTCAGGGTCGAAGACTGAACGCGGCCTGCAGACAGGCCTCTTTTAACCTTCTTCCACAGCAGCGGACTCACCGAATAGCCGGTCACACGGTCAAGTGCTCGGCGCGCCTGCTGCGCATCGACCAGATTCTGATCAATGTCGCGCGGCGAGGCGATGGCATTCTTCACGGCGCTTTTCGTAATCTCATTGAAACTGATGCGCCGGCAGTCCTTGCTCACTCCCTGCAGTAGTGTCTGCAGATGCCAGGCGATCGCTTCCCCTTCCCGGTCAGGGTCGGTTGCCAGATAGACATGCGATGCCTTTTTGGCCTTTTCCTTCAGACTGCGGATCGTGTCGCCCTTGCCCCGGATCGCGATGTAACTCGGTTCATAATCATGCTCAATATCGATACCCATGCGGCTCTTCGGCAAATCACGGACATGGCCGCCGGAGGCTTCCACATCCACGCCTGAGCCCAGAAAACGTTTGATGGTTTTTACTTTCGTGGGAGATTCCACAATAATCAAAGGTCGTGCGGACATACTTCACTCCTCTAATGATAGCAGTGAAATGCACTATATCCTATCTAATTAAGGAATGCAAGCCTATTTTTGGATAATTTCGGACAAATGTGCATATTTACGTCAAAATACCCGGATATACTGATTGCCGCTGACCGGTTTGACAAGGCCTCCCTCCTCGAGGGACAGCAGGATCAGACTTAAAGTCCCAAGGCCAAGACCCGTACGCTTCATCAGCTCCTCCAGATGCACCGGATCATGAGAAAGAAGGCCTAACACCTTTTTTTCCTGCTCGGAAAGTCTGTCTGCGGGGGATGCTTCTGCGCCTTTTAAAACGCTTGTCCCGTCAGGATCCGCCTGCATTCCCAGCAGCTGCAGGACCTCGTCTGTTCCGGTCAGGATGCCTGCTCCCTGTCTGATCAGGTGATTGCAGCCCTCGCTTAAGGGATCTCCTACCCGCCCCGGCAGCGCGAGGACATCCTTGCCCTGCTCAAGTGCCTGATCCACGGTGATTAACGTGCCGCTCACCTTCCTGGCTTCGATGACAAGCAGCACGTCAGAAAGGCCGCTGATGATTCGGTTTCGCAACGGAAAATGCTGCGGAAGCGGCGGCGTTCCCGGTGTGAATTCACTGAGCACGCCGCCCTGTTCCTGCAGACGCTCATACAAGGGCCGGTTGACCATCGGATAGGCGATATCCACACCGCAGCCGAGAATTCCGAAGGAACGGCCTCCGGCGGCAAGGGCAGCCGACTGTGCATAGCCGTCGACCCCCATGGCCATGCCGCTGATCACCTGCAGCCCTGCCTTTGCCAGCTCTCTGCCGAAGTATTCCGCCATAGACCTGCCATAAGAGCTGCACCGCCTTGCACCGATGATGCCCGCCGTCCTTTTTTCTTCTGACGGCAGCTCTCCCCTGTAATATAGCAGCACCGGCGGATCCGGGATCATGCGCAGGCGTTCCGGATAATGCGGGTCTCCCTGGCAGCACCAGCGTATACCTTTTTTCTCCAGGGCATCCCGCTCCCCAAGCAGACGCTCAGCCTCCCGCAAATTTTTCCGGAGCGCTTCCTGCTGCCTGCTGCTGATCGGAAGCGTTTCTGTCGCACAGATCACATCCGGACTTCCGTACAGACTCATCAGACGTTTTACCGTCACCGCGCCAAACCCTTCCGTCACTCCGAGCAAATACCAATAATCCCGCTGTTCCATCCTTCACCTCCAGAATTTTTCTTCCGGTCCGCGGTATCCGGCTGCTTCAGCTATGTCTTCCAGGGAAATATTCTCTCTTCCGGCCAAATCGGCGATAGTGCGTGCCACCTTCAGGATCCGGTGATAAGCTCTTGCGCTCAGGCCTTTCGTCTCGAAAATCCGCTTCATATATTTTTCCTTCTCCGCGTCCAGAGGGCAGTACAGCCGGACATCCCTTCCGCCCATGCGTGAATTAAAGCGGATCCCGGTCCCGGCAAAGCGTTTTGTCTGTCTCTCACGCGCCTGTTCCACCCGTGCCCGAATCGCAGACGAAGGTTCATTTTCCTTTTTGCGGACCAGATCCTTATAAAGCAGCGTCGGGGCTTCCACGCACAGGTCGATTCTGTCAAGCAGCGGCCTGCTGACGCGCCTGAGATAAGAAGACACCTCCGCATCGGAGCAGTGACAGCGGTTCCGGTCCGGATAATACCCGCAGCGGCAGGGATTCATGGCCGCAACTAACATCACGTCCGCGGGAAAGCGGTAGGACCCCTGGACCCTCGCAATGTGCACCTCCCGGTCTTCTAACGGCTGCCTTAGCGCTTCCAGCGCCGCCTTCTGAAATTCCGGCAGCTCATCAAGAAATAATACGCCGTGATCAGCCAGGGATATCTCCCCAGGCTTTGGCTTGCTGCCGCCCCCGACCAGAGCATAGGGCGAGACCGTATGATGCGGCGAACGGAAAGGGCGTCTTAAGATCAGCGGGTGCTCCTCGCTCAGGAGCCCGCAGACGGAATAGACCTTCGAAACCTCAAGGGCCTCCTCAAGGCTGATGGACGGCAGGATCGTCGGAATGCGTCTTGCAATCATCGTTTTTCCCGAGCCCGGAGTCCCCACAAAAAGCAGGTTGTGCATGCCGGCCGCCGCGATCTCGGCCGCCCTGCGCATGACCGCCTGTCCGTTGACCTCGGCAAAGTCCACCTCATCGTTTCCTGCCGCCTCCTGGAGCCGTTCCCTCACGCGGCAGGGCAGGGCGGGGAGCTTTCCCTGCGCAAGCAGCGGCAGCTCCGTAAGATCCTTCAGTCCGATGACGTCGATTCCCTCGACGAGCGACCCTTCCGCAGCATTGCCTGCAGGCACCACGCAGACGCGGAAGCCGGCCGCTTTTGCCGCGCTGACCATCGTCAGGATGCCGCTTACGGGGATCAGGCTCCCGTCTAAGCCAAGCTCCCCCATGAAAACCGCCTCCTCCGGAAGACGGCCAAGATCGATCAGCTCAGCCGACAGCAGCAGAGCCGATGCCACCGCAAGGTCAAAGCTTGTCCCCTCCTTCCGGATATCCGCCGGGGACAGGTTCACGGTCACGTGCCTCGGCGGCAGAGTAAAGCCTGTATTCTTCAGGGCTGTCCGAACCCTGTCCTTTGCCTCCTTCACCTCCGCGCCGAGAAAGCCGACCATGGACATTTCCGGAAGGCCCGAGGAGGCGTCGCATTCCACGCGAATCAAAACCCCCTCCATTCCGAAGAGAGCCATAGCATTGATTTTACTGTACATGTTTTCCTTTCTGTTTCCGTGACTTACTCCGGGAAGGATCCCGGCCGCCGCCTATGCCGCCTTCGCCTTCGGAGGATCCTTCACCTGTTGCTCCCGCATTTCATGCTGCATTTCCTCATTTCACGCACAAAAAAAGGGAGATGACTCTCCCTCAGACCCAAAGGCATCATAACACACAATCTGACATCTGTAAACAGTAAAACTCCTCTGCCACAGGTAGAGGAGTTTTTAATCATACTATTTGTGTTAGTAGGCAGTCTTACGCTTGAAGCACTCCAGACTACAGGCATCTTCTAATTTGTTTTTAAACTGTTCAGGATCGCAACGAAGTTTTTATCATTCAGAGCGGCCAAAGCATCAGAAGAGGATCCCTGTATAGCTCCTACGACCAAAAACCTTACGCCGTTGTAGTCTACAGACAAATCGATCACGCTTCTCCAATCATCCTGTTCAAAGTCGAAGATCATTCCATGGTAGTATACATTATCCAGGTGAATTATTTCTATTTCTTTATAGTTGCTTGCATAACTCATTCCCGTTCCTGCAAACATTCCCCAGTAATTATCAGGATCTAACGAGACCTCCCAAAAGGCAGACTGTTTTGCATCCTGAAAAAAAACCTTGTCACCGAGTGTATCGTCATATTCTTTAGTAGCTGTCCACCCATCCGGACAGAACAAGCTAAAGGTATTCGTATTGATCCACTCGCCTTTCTTCACCTCGGCCAGCTTTATGTTCTTTTCCAGCTTTTCACCATCACTGATGCTGATCTCTTCCGAATAAGTTTCGTATCCATCTGCCTTTACCTGAAGAACAAACTCTGTCGGAGGAAGCCAGACCTCATATTTTCCGGACTGATCGGATGCCGGCTGCGAAGAGATCGGATAGTCTGTTTTTCCATCGCTCCTTTTGAATGAGATCTCAGCGCCCTTTATGGTCTTCCCGTCTTGATCCGTAATGATACCGGACACCGCACCGGCTTTGGCAATCCGATAATTTTCAGCAGCTGAACCGCCGATGATCTTCGGTGCTGCACCCTTACCGCCTGCGGCTTTGTCAGAAGCGCCGCATTCCTTTGCCGCAAACGCTACGGCCTCCTTAAGGGTATAGAAATCATTGGTCTTTTGATCGACTTCCGTAAGCTTCTGGAAAATTTTGGATTCCAGCGGTCCGGAATATTTAACCAGCACCTCGTCAGTATAACCGAAAACTGCAGTTGCTCCTTTCGCGATAAAAGAAGACGCCAGGAGCTCTGTTTTCGCACTGTAGCAGGCGGAAAGGAAGATGAAGCTTCCTGAGATATCGCCGCAGTGCATATAGATATACGTGGGCGCTATCCAAAGATTTCCATTCTGATAGTTCCACAACTCCCGGCCACTATTCTCCGTGAAAAGCCAATAGCCGACATCATTCAACATCATATCCGAAATACAGGCAAGATAATATTCCGCATCCGTTATAAACAATTCCCAGCTGAATTCCTCCCCCAGCATAAGACACGGCCCAGTAGAGTTCTTATATGTTCCGTGTCCGTTCCAAAGGATCATCTGGTTGGCTTTTATATTCTCGATTGCTTCTCTGCTGCAGTCACTGTCCCGGTAGACCTTTCCCAGCTTATAATTCGGAAGAAGGCCGTCGATATTCTCAGCCGGTTCATTCGGATATTCTTTACCAAAATCCGTGGCCTCATAAATGCAGATCTGCACTTCGGAGCCTGCACCGGACGACTGTGTGCCTTCAGATGCGGGATCAAATATGATTCCCAGACCGCACTCCATCTTCGCATAGAAACCGTCGTCATCTACCGTATAGAGCCGGAGGAGACCTTCGTCCTGCAGTTTCTTCAGTTGATCATCGATCTCGTGTTTCTTTTCATCCGTCCAATCCTGGACCGTGATCTCTCCTAATTCTTTCCGGAGCGATCCAAGCGCTTCCTGTGTCTTTTTTATCTCTTCCTCTGTCGGCTGTGTAAACAGATTGACGGAAAGGCTCTCACTGAGCTGCTCTCCGTATCTTGCGCTGAAGGAGGCTGCTTTGCTGTTCTGAACCGGCTTTTCAAGAAGAAGGGAATAAACGCCGTCGCCCTTTTCCTCATCGCCGTTTGCCCCCTCATCAGCCAATTCGCCGATCTTTTCTCCGTCCCGTAGCAGCTCCAGCGGTGCCTGCAAAGAGGTTTCCTGCCCGATCTGAACACTGAAAACGACCTTGTCATTCTCCGAAACATAAGGTTTATCCACTGTAAGTACAAGATCCCCGAGCGGTTCGAAAGTACTTGTGGCGGGAAGCTCTGTCCCCTTTGTCTCAGCCTCAGTCCCTGTCTTCATGCTGCTGTCCGTCTGAGACGGATCCGGCGCTGCCTGACCGCAGGCAGTGAGAACGAAGATCAGCATCATTGCTGTAGCAATGATCTTTGCATGGCGTTTATTCACTTGTCGAGTCCTCCTGTTTGCCAGTTGAGATATATTTATTATAAACCCCCCCGAAAAAAATCAACTCCTGCTGCAAAAGCAAAAAGGCCCGGCCTATGAATTTCGCTTGCTTAACGGACATTTTCACGATAGAATAAAGGTATCACAAGTCCCGAGGAGATCCATATGGACAAAAATGACCTGCGCTATCTGGAAGCGCTTTCCTATCAGTATCCGAGCATTGCCAAAGCCTCGACAGAAGTCATCAATCTGACTTCCATTCTGCACCTGCCGAAGGGCACCGAGCACTTCATCAGTGACGTGCACGGCGAGTACGAGCAGTTTGCCCATATCCTGAAAAACGGCTCCGGCAGCGTTCGCAGCAAGATCGATCTGGAATTCGGCTTCGAGCTGAGCCGTGAAGATAAGACCGAACTGGCGACTCTGATTTATTATCCCCAGGAAAAAATGGCGCTTGTTGAAGAAGCCGGCACGGATATGAACGAATGGTACCGCATGCAGCTGCTGCGCCTCATCCGTGTGGCCAGGCGCGTTTCGGTCAAATACACCCGCTCCAAGGTCCGCAAGTCAGTTGCCAAGGAGTTCCGCTATCTGATCGAAGAACTCATGACAGACAACGATATTCCGGACAAGGCCGGCTATTATGAAGGCATCCTCGAAGCGATCATCGCGACCGGACAGGCGAAAAGCTGCATCATGGCCTTCTCCAGCATGATCATCCGCCTGACCGTGGACCATCTGCACCTGATCGGCGACATCTACGACCGCGGTCCAGGCCCGCATTTCATCATGGAAGACCTGATGCATTATCACTCCCTGGATATCCAGTGGGGCAACCATGATATCATCTGGGTCGGCGCCGCCTGCGGCCATCCGCTCTGCGTGGCGACGGTCCTCAGGCTTTCCGCCCGCTATGCCAACCTGGATATCCTCGAGGACGGCTACGGCATTAACCTGATCCCGCTCATGCGCCTTGCGATCGACGAATACGGCGACAGCGATTTTCACGCTTTTACCGTGAAGAGCGGCGCGAATTCCCTTGGTGAGGATCTGACTCTTGACGCCCGCATGCACAAGGCCGCGGCTATCCTGCAGTTCAAGCTGGAGGGTCAGTGGGTGAAGCGCCATCCCGAATATGAGATGGAGCACCGCCTCCTTCTGGACAAGATCGATTATGAGAACAAAACCGTCACTGTGGACGGCGTCGTCTGGCCTATGGAGGATACGGATTTCCCGACGGTCGACCGTGAGAATCCCTACGAGCTTACCGTCCGTGAGCGGCTTGTCATCGATCAGATCTCATTTGCCTTCAAGAACAGCGAAAAGCTGCAGCGGCACATCCGCTTCCTGTTAAACAAGGGCAGCCTGTACTTAAAGATAAACGGCAACCTGCTCTACCACGCCTGCATCCCGGTCGATCCCGACGGCAGCTTCCACACGATGATGCTGGAAGGAAAGCCTTACAAAGGAAAAGCCCTGCTGGATGCGGTCGATGCCTACATCCGCAAGGCGTTTTTCGCAGCAGAGGGGCCGGAAAAGGAATACGCGACCGACCTCATCTATTATCTCTGGAGCGGCGAGTGGAGCCCGCTCTTTGGCAAGGAGCGCATGACCACCTTCGAGCGGCAGTTCATTCTGGACAAGAGCACCCACGAAGAGCCGAAGATCCCTTACTACAAGCTGATCGAAGACGAAAGCATGGTGCGCCGTATCTTCGACGAATTCGGTCTTGACTGGGAGCACGGCAAGATCATCAGCGGCCATGTGCCCGTGAAGCGCAAGAAGGGCGAGAGCCCGATCAAATGCGGCGGCAAGCTTCTGATCATCGACGGCGGCTTCTCGAGAGCCTACCAGTCCACGACCGGCATTGCCGGCTACACGCTGACCTATAACTCCCACGGCATGAAGCTTGTGGAGCATGAGCCGTTCACCTCCACGGAGGATGCCATCCGCACCGGCAACGATATTCATTCGGAGACCACCCTAATCGACCGTTTCGAAGACCGCGTGACCGTGGGCGACACCGACAACGGAAGGCAGCTCCGCCAGAATATCATCGATCTCATGTATCTGCTCAAAGCCTACCGCGGTGGCGAAATCCCGGAGCGGGAATAACGCTACAGGAGCGCGACGAACGCGGGTCCTCATAAAACTGTTTGAGGAATCACCCCTGCCGGTCTTCCTCAAACAGTTTTTTATTCCGTGCAAAGAAATCGTAATAAATCCTCGTGTTTTCCAGTTCCCACCAGTTCCGGATCTCCACCGGAGAAGCATCCAGATCATAGATCCTCGCGCCTTCCATCGACAGCAGGAAGGGCGAATGCGTTGCGATGATGAACTGGCATCCGCAGTAGCGGGCCTTCTTAGCAAGGATCTGCAGCAGCTCCAGCTGCATGGCCGGCGACATGCTGTTTTCCGGCTCATCCAGGCAGTAAAGCGTATCATTTTGCAGCTTCTGTGCAAAATATTCGAGTGCTGTCTCGCCGTTGCTGGCAAGGCGCACTTCTGTCCCGGCGGTGCGCCGCAGAAAGCGCCGTCTGCTTACGGACTTTGACCTGGCAAGCAGCTGCAGCCGCAGCGCGTCATAGTCTTCCATGCTGTTAAATTTGACCGTCTCCCCGTATTTCAGCCGTTTGTATTCGTCCTTGCCGCGTTCGATCTCTTCTTCGATCTCGGCATTGTTCGTCCGAACCGCCAGCATATAATCAAAAACATCATCACTCGTGATGATGCGGCTACCATTCGGGACCTTGTATCGGAAGCCCTCATCGTCAAAGTCCATCGTATAGCGGCAGGCATTCGCGTAGGCATCAAAAAGCTCGCTGGAGTTAAACGGTGCGATGCGTTTTAATTCCAGCTTAGCCGCAATCAGGTTCAGCAAAGTGCTCTTCCCTGAGCCGTTCCCGCCGTAGAAAATCGTGACCTTCCGGAACCAGATTTCCTTAAATGCCTTCGGACCGAAGATTCCGCACGGATAGGTATTGTCGATATAGCCGTATTTCCAGGTCAGGCTCGCATCCGTATTGCCGTTCTTTGCCATACGGTCTACGATCAATTTGTCTTCCTGCTCCACGGGAAGCGTAAAAGATTCCAGATACATATCTCCTCCTCTCTGCAGGCAGAACTCACCACAGCGCATCCTGCAGCGCGTCACTCTCGATATGCAGAATATCGCTGACAAAAATGCTTCTTCCGCTGTCCATCAGGATGGACTCCGCAGACGCATCATACTTTACGGCTCGCCCGGTAAACGTCACCGTTTCGCCGCCGCTCTTTTTATCATCCTGCACAAAGCAGGTAAAGGCTGCCTCCGGCGAGGGAAGATGCCGCAGAAGCTGCAGGAGCCTGCGGTTCAGCAGTTCTCTGCTGTCCTCATTCAGCTCAGGCCTACTGTCTGTTTCACGCTCAGACTCACGAATCATATCATCATAGCCCGTTAAGGCCGCAAAAGGGGAGAACTGCGCTGTCCTCGATAATTTATCCATACGCGGGTGCCTTGCAGACTCATGGTGTTCTCTGTCAATGATGTCCGCGTATTTTTTTCTCGCTTCACTTGCTTCCATTCTGCGTTTCCCTCATGCCTTATGACCGCCGACCTGCCTGTTCCGTTCCACAGCCGTCGCGCCCTCTTCCAGATTCAGTCCCCGGATCACGGCATTTTTTCCGTAGCGTTCCCGGATATTTAAGAGCGCTTTCTGTACCTGCCGTTCCTTCTGCAGCTCTTCCTGCTCTATCTTCTTCTGTTTCTCTCTGGCCTCATAATCCGTGAACAGATCCAGCTGCTCCGGGCTGTCTTCCTCCCGCCTGGCGGCCTCTTCTTCCGTGATCAGATGCGTAACGGCAAGTGTAAAGCGTCTTAACAGGAGCCTTTTGTCCACCACTCTGTCATAGATCTTTGCCGCAGCTTCAACGATCTGCCTGGTTGAGCAGGTCGGCCGTTCCAGATTCTGTGAGCCATGCGCGGGTTTCGGCACAGTCCTCCCGTACCAGTCCGATACAACAGGCCCCTTATAGACAGCAGCCCGCTTCGGATCTGTCAGGTTTTCCGTATCGTAATTCACGTCCAGCACCACCTGATCCGTGAGAAGGCCTTTTGCCGCAAGATCCAGAGACAGTCCGTCTGCCATCTCCTGAATGATGATCCTGCCCTTATCAAACGGATAGGGCTCGCCGAGCACCTGTCCTGCCGATAAGCTCCTTGCCTCCGGCTTATAGGCCTTGCAGTCGGCAATTTTCGCCGGTTCAAAGCCCCAGGCATGATCGATCAGCAGCTCGGCATTCACGCCGAAAAGCTTATACAGGAGGTCCTCGTTATAATAGGCATCCTCTCTGCCCTCGGAACAGCGCGCAATATCGCCCATCGTATACAGGCCATGCGCCTCCAGTTTCTTCGCGGTCGCCCTGCCCACGCGCCAGAAATCGGTGAGCGGCCGGTGGCACCAAAGTTTTTCGCGGTAGCTCATCTCATCTAACTCCGCAATGCGTACCCCGTCTTTATCCGGCGGGATATGCTTTGCCTCTATATCCATGGCAACCTTGGCCAGATACATATTTGTACCGATGCCGGCGGTCGCCGTAATATGCGTTTTCTGCAGCACCTCCCGGATCAGCTTCATGGCAAAGCCGTGCGCGCTCAGCTGATACAGGTCCAGATAGCCCGTCGCATCGATGATGACCTCATCCACCGAATAGACAAGCAGGTCTGCTGCTGCCACATATTTCAGATAGATCTCCACAATGCTCCGGGAATACTCCATGTAATAGCGCATGCGCGGTGTGGCCACGACCATGTCCAGTTCCAGTGAGGGATCAGCGGCTAACTCCGAGGCCAGCACGGACTTTTCCGCAAAGCGCCCTCCCGGAGCCTTCTTTAAGCGCTCGCGGTTCACCCTGCGGATTCCTTCCTTGGCTTCGAACAGCCTTGCCCGGCCTGAAATCCCGTGCGCCTTCAGGGCCGGCGAGACCGCAAGGCAGATGGTCTTATCGGTGCGGCTCTCGTCCGCAACCACAAGGTTCACGTCAAGAGGATCGTACCCGCGCTCGACCGCTTCGACCGAGGCATAGAACGATTTCAGATCGATGGCAATATAAGTCTTCCGCACCTCCCCGTTCATTTTCTCCTCCTGCTTTCCCTTTTATCGTCATCGCCCCCTGAGGGCGTACTCCCCTTACTTTTCCAGGATCTCGCTTAAGCGGGCTGCCAGTTCTTCCGGCGTTTCGCGGAAGCCGTTTTCGACCCACAGCGTGTAGGCGTTGAATATCCCGCCGGTGATAAAATGCATTTTGTATTCGTCGTACACGTCCTTGTACGTCTCAAAAAAGACGCGGTCGATATCGTCCCTGACGATCCACAGCAGGCCGTTCCGGCGCAGCACGAAGGACATTTCGCGATATTGCAGCACATGGGCAAACAGCGTGGCAAAGTATCTGCGCAGCGAATCCCGGCGGTAATTGATGCCCGACTCCGCCACGAACTTGTCCGTGATCTCCGCGCACCACTTTTTCAGCACGTCCTCCTTGCTCTCATAGTTCCGGTAGAAGGACATGCGGGAGACGCCGGCCTTTTTGCACAGCTCCGTAACGGAGATCCCGGAGAAGGGTTTCCTCTGCATCAGCTGTAGCAGCGCCGACGTGATATATTCATTCATCAGGTTTTCGCGGCCGGGCTGCATGATACACTTCTCCTCCTTTGTCACTCTTTCCGGGCGGCATATTGCGGCGTCCGCCGTTCATTGGTACAATTGTAACATCAATATATCAGACGAAGCCTTGTTATGCAAGGCTCGTCCGGGTGCGTAAAAAAAGACGTCCGGACACAAAATCAAATCAGGAGGCATCTACATGGAAAACAAGAAAGTCGTCATCGCCGGAGGCGGTGTACTGGGAACACAAATCGGTCTGATCTGCGCCTATCATGGTTTTGATACGACCTTCTGGCTTCGCTCGGAAAGCTCCATCGGCAGGACCACGCCGAAGATCGAGCGCTATTCCGCGCTGATGCTGGAAGACCTGGCAAAAGCAAAAGCCCTGATCGGCAACCCGATCGGCGGCATGCTCTATCCCCGCGGGCTGATCCGCAGCTGGCAGGGGATCACCGCCGAAGCGATCGATGCCCTGATCGAAGAGGGCAAAAAGAACTTTGCGGAAAAGGTCCATATCGAACTGGATCTTGCGAAAGCGCTGTCCGGCGCCTATATCGTGATCGAATCCATGACCGAGGAACCGAAGGCCAAGATCGGCATGTACAACGCCATGAAGGACCTCCTGGATGAGGATACCATCCTCTGCACCAACTCCTCCACCCTGCTTCCGAGCATGTTTGCGCAGTATACCGGCCGTCCGGAGAAATACTGCGCACTGCACTTTGCCAACACCATCTGGAAAAACAACACCGGCGAAGTCATGGGCCATCCCGGAACGGATCCCGCGATCTATCAGAAGGTCGTGGAATTTGCCGCCGCGATCGGCATGGTGCCGCTGCAGCTGCACAAGGAACAGCCCGGCTACATCCTGAACTCCATGCTGGTCCCGTTCCTCTCCGCCGCGCAGGCACTGTGGGCAAACGGCGTTGCCGATCCGGAGACCATCGACCTGACCTGGAGACTTGCGACCAGCGCCCCCGCCGGCCCGTTCCAGATCCTCGATATCGTCGGCCTTGAGACTGCCTACAACATCAACCAGATGAAGCCGGCCGCCCAGGTGGAAGGCACGCTTGAAAACCGGATGGGCAAGCTTCTGAAGGAAAAGATCGACAGAGGCGAGACCGGTGTCAACGCCGGCAAGGGCTTCTACGATTACACGAAGAAATAAGCAGCTTTCCCCCTCTGAAGAGGGGCTGCAAAAAACAAACGTGCCGTTCCGGGCGGGATGCTCCGCTCGGGATGACACGTTTTTTACGAATATCTTTATATCGCCTGTCGGGTCTCAGCTGTTGTAATAGCGGTCGAACTCCGCCGCGGTGGGGATGCGGGCGATCTCACGGATGTACTGAATGACTTCCTTTGCATTTTTGAGCTTCGCCCCTTTTCTTTTTCAGTAAAAACCGCTATAATTCCTTTAAAAGGCAGCCGCGCGGGACGGCCCCACGGAGGAACGAAATGGATATTCTTCAGTACGACAACAAACATGTGCGGATCACGATCTTTGACGGAAGCGTCTACGAGGGTATCGTCACGCACAATTCGGCATCGTACGACGGGCACGAATTCGGCAGAGAAGAGGAAGGCCTCCAGATGCCGTCGCTCCTCATATACAAGGACGACATTCAGTCCGTGGAAAGCCTGGAAGACCGCGAAGACGGCCCCTGGGGAAAGTTCACGGGCCCCTTCGGACGGCTCGAGGAGGAATCCCTTTTCGACCCGGACGGCGACCCTGTCCTCGCCTGTGAGATCCTCGACTGCGAGGACCCGGAACACGTCATCCGGATGATGCGCTGCATCGGATACTACCTGGACCCGGACAAAGGAAGAACCATACCCGGGAAGGAAAAGATCATCGATCAGCTGAAGGTACTCGTGAAGTACTCGGACGATCCGGAGATCGTGGATTTCGCCGCGAAACTCATTTCCACGCTGGAAAAAGAAGGATAATGCACAAAAATCTCCTGTGTCACGGATAAATTTTGACAGCCGCGCGGGAACGCGCTAAACTGATAAAGTGATATTTTCATTCGGAAAAGGCTTTGCGAACCGTTCGCTGTAAATACGGAAACCAAATCATAAAGGAGCATCCCATGAGCAACACTGAAAACGGCGCCCCGAACGGCACGCCGAATGCCGCACAGCCCGCGCCCAAGGCGCACAAACTCGACAAGCACAACCCCTGGAAGAAGGTCATCATCCTGACCGTCATTCTGCTGCTCGTCCTTCTCGTCACCAATCCCTCGCTGATGTTCTTCCTGCCCGCGAGCTGGCGGGAAGCCATGAAGAACGGCTACAACAGCCTCTTCGGCGACGTGGACCAGATCAAGCGAGTCCTCAACATCCAGTGGGTCCGGATCTTCAAGGTGATCGTGATCGTGCTGTTCATGATGATCGTGAAACTGATCCTGAAGATCGTAATGGATAAGATCAAACCGAAGACCCCCAAGGGAGCCAGCATCTACTCGATGGTCAAGAGCTTTTCCGGCTACGCCATCGCACTGATCCTGCTGATCTGGTGCCTGTCTGCCATCGGCATCAACCTGAGCACGATCTTCGCCAGCATCGGCATCGTCGCTTTGATCATCGGCTTCGCGGCCGAGAGCCTCATCGAAGACGTCGTCACCGGCCTCTTCCTGGTCTTTGAGGACGAGTTCAACGTGGGCGACATCATCGAATACAACGGCTTCCGCGGCACCGTGACCAACATCGGCGTCCGCGTCACCTCCATCCAGGATCCGGGCGGCAACATCAAACTGGTCAATAATTCCGACATGCGGAACATCCTGAACCGCTCCCGCACCAATTCGAACGCCGTCTGCGACATTCCGGTCTCCTATGCCGCGAACCTGGCGGATACCGAGACGGCGCTGAAAGCCATCGCGTCCTCCCTTCCGGAAAAGTATCCGGAAGTCTTCCGCACCGAACCGGAATACCTCGGCGTGCAGACGCTCGACGCCTCTTCCGTCAACCTCCGCTTCATCGCGAAGGTAAACGAAGGCGATATCTACAAGGCAGCCCGTCTGATGAACCGCGAGTTCAAGATCGGCATGGATGAAGCCGGCATTGAGATCCCGTTCCAGCAGGTAGTGGTCCATAAGGGAGAGAACTGAACGGTCCCATGAGACATTCATACGACCAATCTGAATATACGCGGCCGGGTGAGGAGTTCAGCCTGCCGCCGGAGCAGTCCGCGACGCTTTCCGGAGGAAGGCGGCTTACGGACCGTTTCGGCGTGCGGGAACGGAATCTGGCCGAGCCGGATGAGGCTGAACGGCAGGCTGCGGAGATCCTCGCCGAGGAAGGCCCTGCGGGAGAAGCGCCCGGGGAGGAACTGACGACCTCCGCGGCTTCTTCGGCATCCGCCGACGCGCAGCAGACCGCCGAACGCCGGGCGAGGAAAAAGCGCTCGCTCCTTCTGCAGTTCGCGGCCGTGGCATCTTCCGTCGTCCTCGTCACGAACTCCTTCGGCATCGACCTCCTGGGTCTGGACGGTCTGTTCAACGACTCCGTCATCTTCGGCGAAGTGCACTCGAGCGAGCCCGACCACTGGCTCGAACCCGATGACGAACCCGATGACGAGCCCGAACCCGACCTGATCTACGGCGATCTCATCCCCTTCGGCGGAGACAGAGTCTTCCCGAGGCTCGACAACAATGACTGGACGGTGACGCAGGACACGACAGTCGACGCGAACAACAAGTACATCGCGGCGGTGGATTTCATCAACGGATCCATGGGCGAGCAGGCCATGGTCGAAAGCTTCGTCTGGTACGGCCGAAAAGCTCCTCAGTTTTATACCGGTCCCATCCCGATGTCCATCCCCGAAAACATTGTTTCCGCGGAAAGTCCTTCGATCTACTACGATTTTGACACCAACACCCTGACCCTGAACAACTATCACGGCAAAGGCCTGATGATCAACAACATGGGCCAGGATTTCACCATCCGGCTGGAGGGCGACAGCGTCCTGTCCGAGTACCTGATGGTGGCCTGCGGTTCCGTTACCATCACCGGCGACGGCGGCATCACCATCAACGACGGTGAGCATTACGATTACGGCATCCACGTGATCGGTCAGTGGACCAAGGCCCACCTCATGCTGGATGAGAACGTCAAATTCGACATCAGCGGCGCCCACAGCATTTTCCGCGTCACGTCTACCTGCTCTGAAAAGCCCGTCTTGTACAAGACGCCGCACCCCATGGCTGAAATCTATCAGGGCCAGCTGAAAGCCGAGGACACTTCCTTTGTCCGCGAAGATCCCGAGACTTACCATTCCTGGCTGATGGTCGGCGCGCAGACGCATTCCACTATCGTCAAGCTCAACAACAGCTACCGGCCGGACAGCGGGACCGATACCGAGCCTTCCTCCGAAGCGCCGTCGGAAACAGAACCGACTGCCGAACTGCCCGGCCTTCCGATCGGCGGCGATTCCTCTTACCCGAACCTTCCGAATCTGGAGCCGGGCGGAACCAGTCCGGACGGCTTCAGACGCGATCCGCAGATCCTTCGGATCGACGGAGAAGGCATGGACGACTTCGAATCCATCTATCAGCCCGATCAGGGTGTCGGACCGGTAAATACGAACAGCCTCAGCTACGATCCGTCAAGCAACACACTGACATTGAATAATTTCCGCGGATATGAACTGCAGCTCGACAACCTGGGCAACGGTTTCAAGATCCGGCTCGTCGGAAAGAACATACTGGAAAACGGTATCCATATTCAGGGTAATTATCTCGGTGCCAGCATTCACTTCACCGGTGACGGTTATCTCTATTTGAACAGTACAACGAATCATGCCGGGCTCTACGTACGCGGCATCTACAGCCCGACCTGCGTCATGATCGACAGCACGGTCACGATGGATCTGTACGGTGATCACTATGCTTTCTGGATCGAAGACACGTCCACACCGAAAGGCGTTTACTATGAGTCAGACGACCCGATCGACGGTGTAAGACAGGTCATCAGAACCACCGACGAAGATTCCTCCGGAACAGTCTCAGGCAGTTATAATACCTGGATCTCCGTTGACGCGAACGGAGATCCGGTAAAGCACATCCACATCGGCGGTGAGGAACCGCCTGAGACTGAACTGCATACGAGGGCTCTGCCAGAAGGAGCGATCCCGGTCGGGCCAGATCAAAGTTATCCGGATACATCCAATTATCCTTTTAACGGGATAATTGGTTCTTCTATATATCTGGAAAAGATTACCGGCAGTAATATCTTCTATAATGGCGACGATCTCAATTACAACAACAATGATTCCGATACAATAGAATTATACAATGACGACTCATATTCTGAAGTTCGCCTGAATAATACTATCCCCGGTCTCCGCTTTGATCCGGAAACCTGTACTCTGTTCCTGACAGATTTCCAAACAGATCGTTATCTCAGCCTCCTCATCAATGGCACACTGACCATCCACCTGGAAGGACAAAATGAAGTTGAGATGATCATAATCAGGCCTGGTGCATCCTATGGCCATACCAGCTACTGCGGGTTGGTCTTTGAAGGATCCGGATCCCTGACTCTCAACAAAGACCTCCTGATGATGCACGGTATCCATATGGAAGCAATGTTTACTCCCGGATTCATCGGAGTCGGAAGCGACGTTACACTGACCGCCTACAGTGGTGGATCTGGCTCTCCCATAGTGATACTGAATACCGAATCGGAGAAAGCGATCTACCGCATCTCCGCAGACGAAGCTGTCCCTGGCGTCGTACAGGCCGTTGTCGACGCGCCTTCTTCTTACCTTCGCGGGTATACCGAATGGCACGTTTTCGATACTTCGGACGGATATGAAGCCCGGGTGATCCGTTTTGAGCCCACTGACCAGCCTTCCTAAGCCGCTAAGGCACGGTCTTCACCAAACCAATACTTGAACCACAGAATTGGAGGACAGAAATGAAATATTGTATTAAATGCGGAAATGAACTGCCCGATGAAGCCGTGTTCTGCAGCAAATGCGGCACAAAACAGCCCGCTGCGAACGATGAGCCGGCGCAGCAGGCCGCACCGGTTCCCGCCGAGCCCGCACCGGCTGCCATCCCTGTTGACCCTGAGCCTTATGCCCCCAAGCAGGGAAAGCCGAAAGGCGTTGACGGTTCCGATCCTTTCGTCAGCAAGAACGTGCTTCTCTGCACGGACGGCAAATACCGCTGGGTCTATGAGATGGGCCTGCTTAAGAATCTGTGGGTCTTCTGGACCATCCTCAAGATCTTCGGCGGCATCATCCTCGGCGGCTGCGTCATTTTCCTGATCGTCGAACTCTTCGGGGACCACAATTATGCGGAGGTCCTGAAGATGGGCGGCATCATGGCGGCCATCTTCCTGGGGCTTTCGATCCTCGGCTACCTTCTCTATGCGGCCATGATGGGCGGCAAGTACTGCGTCATCTTCACCATGGATGAGAAGGGCGTCCTGCACGAGCAGCAGGCCAAGCAGGCGAAGAAGGCCTCCATCATCGGCGACCTCCTGGTGCTTGCCGGCGCGGCGAGCGGCAACCTCACCACCATCGGCATCGGCATGACGCACGGGAACCGGAACGCCATGTACACTGCGTTCAAGGGGACCAAAAAGCTAACCGGCATCCGCAGGAAAAACACGATCGTCCTTCGCGAAGGCCTGAGCAACAACCGCGTCTGGTGCGAGGATGAGGACTTCGATTTCATCTGGGACTATATCAAAGCCCACTGCGAAAGAGCCGAGATCATCAACAAATGAATACCGCCCCGCCTGAGGGTGATCAGGCACGGAGCAAGCCATGAGTAAGTTCTGCATCAAATGTGGTACCCCCCTGCCTGACGAAGCTGTCTTCTGCACGAAGTGCGGAAGTCCCCAGCCCTCCGTGCAGGGTTCTTCTCCCGCGCAGAAAGCGCAGCAGGCCCCTCCCGCAGAGGCGGCAGCAAAGAAACAGACAAAACAGCGTGCCTCCACGCCGCAGCAGGCGGCACAGCAGTGGAATGAACAGAAAGCAGCCCAGGAGGGATCCTGGGCTGTTCGCGCGCCTAAGAAGAAAAGCGGCTGCCTCAAAAAGCTCCTGTCCCTCGTACTTGTCGCCGCTCTCCTTTACACCGGTTTCGTTAAGCCCGGCTTCGTCACGAAATGGATCCGCGGGATCGGCGGAGGTCCGGGCGGAGGCACCGGGGCTGTGGTCATCGACCCGACGCTGCCGGATACTCAGCCCTCCGTAAAGCCCGATCCCGGCGATACGGTCGTTCTCGGCAGCAGCAAGGCAGTGAACGCCTCCCCCTGCCCGGGCGTCACGGTCACTGCACCGAAGAATGCCTTTTGGAAAGATACCGAGGTCAGAATGACGCCTCTGACCAAGGCTGACGGAACTCTTCTGAACACTGTCGCCGCGCTGGAGGAAGAGGGATACATGGCCATCGCCGGCTGGGAGGTGGACGCAGGGCTCGCAGACGACGAAGTTATCCCCGGCAGCTACAGCGTGACGCTGGATCTGAAAGCCCTGGGCATCAGCGAAGTCTTCAATGACTATCTGTGCGTGTACCGCGTGGCAGACGACGGCAGTTATTATCCGTATGCCTCCCGCGTGGAGAACGGAAAACTCATCTACAGCGCGGACCAGAACAGCATCACGCTGCTGGTGGTCGGCGACTGGATCCTGCGCGGCCTCATCGTGACCGGCATCATCTATTATGGTTACCCCATCGTCAAAAACTGGTACAATGCGGAGTTTACGGCCCCCATGAAGTACTTTTACGATGCAGGGAAAAAGATGTCCGAACTGAGCTGCTCGAACAAGTACGGTTCCTATACCCTCCGCTGGGCGCCGGCCGATCTGGGCATCGACGAAGAAGCCAACATGAAGAAAATGGAGGAGATCAGCGCGAAATACAGGGCCCGCGCGCAGGAACTCTACAAGCAGTATGAAGAGGATAAGCTCTTTAACGCGTCGAATATCCTGAACATTTTCTCCCGCAACAAGACCGTGGATGAGGTGGTCCTGGAGGCCATTCAGAAGGATCCGGAATACCTGAAACTTCAGAAGGAGATCAAACTTCCCGACACCGTGGACTATGCCGTCGGCTGCATCGACATGGCCTACAAATATCTGAAGGAAGAGGAATACATGAAGATCCCCACGAACGTGGTCGAGATCACCTCCACTTCGGCCGGCGGGAACCTCGCCACCGCCATGTCGCGCAAGGTCAAGACCCCCTGGGTGGAGATCAATCTCGGGGCTGTCCAAAACGGCGGACAGACAGCCCGGGACACCTTCCTGGTGACCATGGTGCACGAGATGCTGCACGTCTGCCAGCGCGGCTACCGCTACTTTTGGACGGATTCCGTGCGTTATGACGAGATGACGGCGATCGTGGTCGAAAGACGGGCCGCCCTTCACTTCAAATCAGAAGGGATCATCGACTGGGATTCCAAAATGGAAATGAACCCCACCAGTTACTGGTCCACGCTGAAGCTGCCTGTTGATAAATATTACGCGCCTGATAACAATACGCTCGTGATGCAGCATGAAGGTTACAACCTGGGAGAATTCATCGCCTTCCTGGAGGAAAGGACCGGAAGGATCATGTGGGGCGGACGGATGATGAATGCGATCAGCAGCGTTAAGGAAGGCGGCATCTCCGCGCCGATCATGAAGCTTTTCGATCTGAATCCGACTGAATTCGCCACCTGCTACAAGCTCTTCATTCGCGCGAACAAGAACGCCTTATCCAAAACGTACCGCGATAACGAAAAGGAATACGATCCCTATCCTTACGTCTGGATCGAAAAGGGCAAAGCCTACCATACGGAAGTCACGCCTGAAGGGCCTTACTCGAGCGCCATCCGCGGCTTCATCCAGAAGCAGATCACCCCGATGATCCTCCTCATGGTACCGGACGGCGGCTTTGCCTCCGATCTGCCGGACACGCAGCTGCTCCCGGCCGATCCGTTCACCCTCTTTACCAAGGGCGCTTATATCCCCGCGCTCTCCGACTCCGTCCTGGACAGCCAAAAGCGTCACCGCAACATTCTGGAGCTCACGGCCGGCCTGAACAACGTCGGTGACCGCAACGGCTATTACATTTACGTGCTGGACAAGACCAAAACCCCTGCCATGAAAGAGGCCAAGGACGACCTGGTCTTCACGTTCCCGGAACTGAGCCCGGCGGCGAATACGAAGGTCATCGACGGCTTTCTTCTGACCATACAAACCCCCGGCGGCGGAAAGATCGAAAAAGAGATCTCCAACAGTTACTTCAAGAAGGAGTACAAGCTGCCCAAAAAGGACTTCTTCAAGGACGCGGAGCCGGACGTGGATGAGATTAAACTTTCCTTTACGCTCTGCGAATACGTGCTGACGGCAGACGGAACGAAGCTGATGGGCGAAGTCTCCGATCCCTTCTCCTTTACCATCCACAGAGAGATGATAAACGACCTTGCCAAGTTCACCGACATGTGGATCCCGGTCCAGACCCCCTGGGAGAAGATCAAGCCCGGCGACTGGGTGCTGGGGCTCATCTACCTGGAAGAGGACAACGAATTCGGTGAATACGAAGGCTACTATGATCAGTGGAACACCGCCAAGTCCCGCTGGTTGGAGATCAAGTATTTCGACTACGATCCGAAGACCGGCGTGCTGACCATCGATTTTGACAAGAACGCACCGGGCAAGGCGAGCGGCACGGC
Source organism: Lachnospiraceae bacterium UBA6987 (assembly GCA_002449955.1). Classification (GTDB taxonomy): domain Bacteria; phylum Bacillota; class Clostridia; order Lachnospirales; family Lachnospiraceae; genus UBA6987. The sequence continues at coordinate 11,284 of DJYD01000046.1, read as the reverse complement.
GACTTACCGGATCAACAGCGCCGGGCATCTGGAAATGACAAACAGTGGCGGAACCTTCGAGTTCTACCGCGCGCCGAAAGATTAAGGCGCCTGCTGCAAAAGGAAAGAGACGGTCCGCAGACCGTCTCTTTTTCGTGTCATTTTCCCGCCTTACAGCATCGCCGAGCCGCCGGTCACGATCCAGCAGGCGAGCGCCGCGATCACCGTCGCGCCGGTGAAGACGTTTCCGGTCCTCCGGTAGAGATGCGTTCCGATGAGACTGAAAACAAGCACCTGCGGGGCAAAGACGATCAGCAGGCTCATGAACGGACCGCCGAAAGTCGGGCTGAACAGCAGGTCCGCGCCGGGGCCGATCCCTGCAAAGAAGGGGATATATTCGATCAGGATCACAAGAAGCGTTCCACCCACCATGACAAGCGCGTAGCGCAGCCAGCAGCTCATAAAGCCCTTAAAGCCGGGCGTGTAGCTGCCCTTCGTTCGCAGCCCGGCGAAGATCTTGCTGTTGTTCAGCACATAGAAGGCCTCAAAGAAGAGGAAGTACACGCAGAACTGTCCGAACCTGACAAGGCTGAAGCTCTTGAAGAAAGGCCAGATAAAGCGCAGATCCAGCTTGAACAGTATCTCGCACAGCACCACCTGCAAATACATAAAGCCGGTCATACACAGGGCAAGCAAGGTGCCTTTTCCGAGCAGCTTCCAGGAGAAGCGTTCGGGCTGCTTAGCGCCGGCAAATCCGGCCTCCTGCCAGGTCTGCGGCAAGCCTGCCTTCCGGGCTTTCCTGCGCCCGAAGACCGTAAAGAGGATCATAATGATGATTAACAGACTGTACCAGCTGACAAAACCGTTCCCTATGGTCATGCGGAAAAGCGTCATTTCCGGAAGCGGCAAAAGCCCCTGCCCTAACTGCGTCATAAAGGGATAGGTGAACGCTGCGATAAGAATGGTCGTGGCCGCAGCCCGGATCCAGGCCTTTTTCGGCTTGATGCCCGAAGCCGGCGGAAGCGGTCCTGCGATCTCAGCAAAGAAGGGCACGCCCAGCAGCAGCTCTGCAAGCGGCATCATGGAAAAAATTGCCAATAGCGTCGCGGCAAGCACCAGCCACTCTTTTGTCATCGCGGTCTGATCCGCTGCCGGAAGATCATCGGGAAGGTCAAGGGCGTTGTCAAACCAGTCCAGCGCCACGGCGAGGCCGCCTGCGTGGTGGGTCGTCAGCCGGTGGTTCGTATAGAGCAGTTCCATGCGTCTTGCCGTGCCGTCCTCAAAACTTCCATACGTTTTGTTCCATTCCGCCCTGCCGGTTGTTCCGAGGAAGGAGAGGCGCAGCGGAGAGGCAAGCAGCTCATCGCTCACCGTATTTTCATAGTCGCGGAAATAGTTGAACTCATCCCATTTTGCCTGCAGCAGCAGGACATTATTAAAATAGATCGGATTCCCGAAGATGGGAGACTTATCATAAATATCATCCGTAAACAATTCGCCGCACTGCAGTACGGTCGCTTTCGGGGTGATATCCAGGCCGTTTTCCGTTTTCACGCCGGCATAGACAGCCGATACGGTCCAGGACGCCCAGGTCCCCATGGAATGGCCGCTTACCGCCAGTCTCTCAGGGTCCACATTGTCCATGGTTGCCAGAACCGCATAGGCAGCCACGCCGCCCATCGAACTGTCTTCTATGGCGCTGCCATCTGTCCCCTTTGCATAGTGATCGTTGAAGAAGGTCAGATTGGAGAAATTTGTCAGCAGCTTGTAGCGATTCGGCCCGCCGATGACTTTGAAGGTTCCCGCCTCCTCGCTGTCCAGGCCGTAATTCACCTTGACCGTATGATTGGTCCAGCCGCGCAGGCGCATGCCCGGCTCCGTCGCGCCGTGTCCGTATTCGTCGATCGCCATGACTACGGCCCCGCGCCTTGCTAACTCGATCGCATAAGCGGCGCAGGTTTCGTGGTCATTCTGATATCCGTGCAGAAGCAGAACGCCCGGAGCCTTTTTTGTTTCCGTGGCTGTAAGCGGGGTATAGAGCTTATAGCGGATATTCCCTTCATCCAGCACGATCTTCCCTTCCGTTATCTTGATATTCCCACCATCCGTCTGAATGCGGTTGGCTAAGAACATGCACAAAAAGACTGCCGCCACACAGACGGCAAGACCAGCCCACGCCTTCATGGATCTCGCTTTCATTTGCAGACCTCCTTATTCAATTGTCGTCCGTTTATATATGCTGCGTTTCAGATATGCCCCTGTCCGTATCCGACGTCATCGATCTGCCAGTCAATAGGCGTAATTCCCTGCGCCTCCAGGAAAGCATTGGCCTTGCTGAAATGTCTGCAGCCAAAGAATCCCCTGTAAGCGGACAGCGGGCTCGGGTGCGGTGCAGTCAGCACCAGTTGTTTCGGATTGTTAAGCAGGGTCATTTTTTGCTGCGCGGGCCGCCCCCACAGCAGATAGACGATAGGCCGGTCCTGCTCGTTCAGCGCCCGGATCGATGCATCGGTGAATTCCTCCCAGCCGATTCCCCGGTGAGAATTAGCCGCGTGGGCGCGCACCGTGAGCACCGTATTGAGCAGGAAAACACCCTGCCGTGCCCACTTCATGAGGTAGCCATTGTCCGGCATGTCGCAGCCAAGGTCCTCATGCAGCTCCTGATAGATGTTCTGCAGCGACGGCGGGATCTCCACGCCGGGCCGCACCGAAAAGCACATGCCATGTGCCTGCCCCGGTTCATGATAGGGATCCTGTCCGAGGATCACGACCTTGACCTGTTCAAGCGGCGTCGCCTCATAGGCAGAAAACAGGTCCTCAGACGGCGGATAGATGATGCGGGTGGCATACTCCTTTTTCACGGTCTCATAAAGTTTGCGGTAATAAGGCTTTCTGAACTCCGGTGCCAGCGCCTTCAGCCATTCACCCTGTATGGCAGCCATGTCTTCCCCCTTTGCGGCTCAGTAATTCACCACGAGCCCGGCAGTGTAGTCATAGAAATTGGCCGGAGAAAGTCCCTGCAAACTGCTCATGGATACATCCTCCCATGCCGCAGGATTCATCACCAGCGTGATCTTGCTTCCGTAGGCCGTCATGGCCTCTTCGAGCTGCCGCTCCCGGTTTTCCTTCTCCATGACAGCCTTGTTCACAGCTGTCGCCTCTTCTTCATAGACAGACAGGCACTGCACCAACACGTAGTCATTCTGCAGTGTAATGACCGGGCTCCACTGATCTTTTTTGAGAGCAAAGACCAGGGTATCGAAGCTGTCCGAATATGTTCCCCGCACGATCGTTTCCTGACGGATCGTCATGCCTTCTTTGTTCTTGGTTGCCTCTATGGCAGAGGTTCCGGCTTTGATTTTGGCAAGCAGGGCCTGTGCCGTTTCGATCCCCAGATCCTTCGCCACGGAAACGATCAGGATCTTAACGGCCCTTGCCTCCTCATCGCTGATCTCGTCCATGCCGCGTCCGAGCACCTGCCGGTAGAAAATCTGCGCCCTCGCAAAGCGCGTGTAAGCCTGCTCGCAGATTTCCCGCGTCAGGCCGGTTTTTGTTATCGTTTCTTCATTCAGATCGCGGAAAAATGCGTCAGCCGCTTTTTCCACGGCCGCCTTCTCCGCGGTGCTCAGTGAGATGCCTTCTTCCCTGGCCGCGCAGTCCACGAGGAACAGCCGTTCCAGATAATCCAGCATCGCCTTTCTGACATATGACTCAAAGCTGCCGTCCGACAGCTGTACCTTCCAGATATCTTCTCCGTATTCGCACGCGTAAATGCTGTGCTGCGACAGGAGAAATACGGCTGCCTCCTGACGGGTGAAGCGCTCTTCTCCGATCTGAAGCAGCGTGTCCCCTCCCATTTTGGTTCCGCCGCAGCTGCAAAGAAGCAGGACCAGCGAAAGGGCCAGGCAGGCAGCTTTTCGCAAATGCTTCATTATACCTCTCCCATCAGTTTCAGGAAGGCCGCAGTATTTTCTGCCGCATCCCCGCGGAAGACTGCCGAGCCCGCTACCAGCACATTGGCCCCGGCTTCCAAAATTTCTTTTGCATTGCTTAATTTGACGCCGCCATCCACTTCCAGATCGATGCTCTTTCCCGAAGCCTCGATCATCTGTCTGGCGCGGCGCAGTTTTTCCAGAGAATAAGGAATAAAGGACTGCCCCCCGAAGCCGGGATTGACGCTCATCACAAGCAGCATATCGATCTGCGGCAAGACCCATTCCACGGCGCTAAGCGGGGTTGCCGGGTTCAGGGCAACGCTGGCCTTTTTCCCCAGGTCGTGGATCTTCTGTATGCTCCGGTCAAGATGTCTGCAGGCTTCCGCATGCACGGTGATCATGTCGGCACCGGCAGCAGCAAAATCCTCCAGATAACGGTCCGGATCCTCGATCATCAGATGCACATCAAAGACCGCGTCGGTAACCGGGCGGATCGAGCGCATGACAGGCATGCCAAAGGAAATCGAGGGGACAAAAGCCCCGTCCATAACATCGATATGAACAAATTCCGCACCGGCCTGCGTAATCGCAGAGACAGCATCGGCCAGATGACCGAAGTCAGCAGAGAGGATCGAAGGAGCAAGGATGTTTTTCATAAGGGTTCCTTTCTTGACAGAGTATTAATACGGTCTGCGCGCGCGAACATCTTCCAGATTGCGGCGATAGCTCTCGTAGCGGCTTCGTGCGATCGCACCGGCACGAACGGCCGCCTTTACGCCGCAGTCCGGCTCCCGGTCATGCAGACAGTCCGGGAAACGGCAGTGCCTAGACGCTTCGGTGAATTCAGGATAGAAGCCGCCGATCTCAGAGATTTCCAGTTCCGGGGTATCCAAAGAGGTAAAGCCCGGGGTATCCAGGACAAAGCTGTCTTTTTCCAGGAAAAATATTTCGGAATGACGGGTGGTGTGCCGTCCCCGTCCAAGACGGGCGGAAAGCTCACCGGTCTCCATACCGGCTTCGGGGATCAGTGCATTTAACAGTGTGGATTTGCCCACTCCGCTGGCCCCGGCAAGCACCGTCGTCCTGCCGGCAAGTGCCGTCCGAAGTTCAGGCACCCCTTCTCCCGTTAACGCGCTGAAAATCAGCACCGGATATCCGGTCCCCGCATATTGTGCCGCGATCCGCGCAGCCTCATCCGGGTCCTGGTCACATTTCCCGATACCGATCAGGGTAGGGACGCCCTGCATCCCCATCCAGAGAAGAAAATTATCAAGCAGCAGAGGATGAAAAGCCGGCTTTCCCGCGCTCACCAGGATCAGGGCCTGATCCATGTTGGCAACAGCCGGACGGATCAATTCATTTTTCCGGGGCAGCAGCTTGTCGATCCTGCCTGTTCCCTCTTCCTCTTCGATACGGGAAAACTCGCAGTTGTCGCCGACCAGAGGCTTCTCGCCCCTGTTTCTGAAAATGCCCTTCGCCCGGCAGGTCAGCACCGTCTGTGCGCCGTCATGCACGGTATAAAAACCGCCTATTCCTTTAATGATTTTCCCCTGCATATGTCCTTCCTGATTTTTCCGGATAAAGCGCGGAGGGCACTATGGCCCTCCCGCTTGTTTTACTCTTCTTTTGCACTGACATGGACCCAGATGGTCGATCCGACGGGCAGCGCGACGTCAGCGGTGATATCACCGTCATTTTCCGAGGTTGACAGCCAGCAGATCTGATCCTTCGGATACGAGGAAAGCGGTTCCGACTTGACTTCCACGATAAAGCTGAGAGCCTGCAGCTCTGCTGTGACCGCGTCCACATCTGTCCGTCCATAGTAGACATTGGGATCGATGCGTATCGTCTCGCCCTGTTCTTCCTCTGTGCTTGTCTCCTCTTCCGTCACCGGCTCGGTTACCGGTTCTGTCGGCGCTTCCGTTGCTTCCTCGGTCGTTGTTGTCTCCGGTTCCGTGGTCGGTTCCTCGTATGTGCTGTAATGCAGGTAGATCGTATCGCCTTTATTAAACACATGCGCGGCCGTCACGCCTTCCGAATCCGGATTCACGGTCAGCCAGCAGATCTGTCCGTTCGGGTATGTCGACTGCGGTTCAGCGACCGTCGTCACCTTGAGGCCGAGCGTCTGCAGTTCATTGACGGCAGCGTCGATGTCCGTACGGCCCAGGAAAGAGGACGGATCCACGTTAAAGGTTGCCCCGTGGCTGAGCGTCAGGTAAATATCAGTCGAGAAGCTTAAGGTACTGCCTTCGCTCAGGTCACCGTCGAAGGTATAGATCCGGGCTACCGTCCCGGCTGCATAAGCTTCCGAATAAATCGTATTGGAATCCGTAAAGACACGGTTCAAATCAAAGCCGGCATTGGCAAGCGCCGATCTCGCTTCCGTCTCGTTCCTGCCAAGGACGGACGGCACCGTGCCGTTTTCAGGCCCAAGGCTGATGAGCAGTGTCAGCTGGCTGCCCTTTTCCACGACCTTGCCCATCGTCGGATTCGAATCGCAGACCAGGCCCTTCGCGATCTTGCTGTGCACATAGCTGTACTGATCCGAGACCCGCAGGCCTTCCTTGGCCAGGATATCCGTCGCTTCCGCGATGGATTTGCCGGCAATGGAATTCGGGATCAGGACACCTGCCTGCGGAGGGATCGCCACCCACAGGGTGATCTCGCTGCCCTTCGGGACCAGCGTTCCTTCTTCGTGAGATTGTCTGATAATGGTGAAATCCGGATAATCCCCGGTGGTTTCTGCCTCAAAGGCGGCGGTCAGCTGCAGGCTCTGCAGCAATTCCTGTGCAGCCATATATTGCTGCCCGATCAGGTTCGGGACCTTCACTTCTTCTGCTTTTGTCGTCTCCGGCTCTGTCGTGGTTTCCTCTGCCGTTGTTGATGTCGGCTGCGCTTCCGTCGTCTGTGTTGACGATGACGAAGCTGTCGGCGCAGGCTTTTTAAAGATACTGCAGGCCCGGAAAACAATGGCGATCAGCACGATCAGGATCAGCATGGCAATGCCGATCATGATGTAATTTAATGTTTTTTCGACCTTTTGGGCCTTCTCTTCGGCAGCAATATCTTCCTCGGAAAGGAGATTCTTTTTCTTCTCCCGGATCGGCTCCGTGCGGAGCTTCACCTGGTCTGCATTCTTCTTGCTGCTCTTCTCTGCAGCAAGGAGTGCCGCCGCTGCCTTGGCATCCGTACGCTCCTTACGGCCGGCTGTTGCCAGTCGGATCTCCTCAGCCTCTTCCTTGTTCATGATCTTGGTCGCACCGACCTCAGACATGGCCGGCATGATCACAAAATCTTCATACGGCGTAGCCAGCAGTCTCTTCAGGTCGTCCAGAAGGGCGCTCATGCTGCGGTAACGGTAATCCGGCTTTTTCTGCGTGCATTTCAGAATGATTTTTTCAAGGTTCGGATTGATGTCCGGCTCATACGTGCTGGGCGGCGTGATCGGCTCCTTGATGTGCTTGATCGCCACCTCGACCGTGGATTCGCCCTCGAAGGGGACCCGGCCCGTCACCATCTCGTACAGGGTGATGCCGAGGGAATAAATGTCGCTGCGCTCATCGCAGACACCGCCTCTTGCCTGTTCCGGGGAAATGTAGTGCACACTGCCCATGGTATTGGCGCCGCTGGTCTGGCTGTCATTGATGCGCGCGATCCCGAAATCGGTGACCTTGATCTTGCCGTCCCGCGACACCATGATATTCTGCGGTTTCACGTCACGGTGGATGATGCCCTGTTCATGCGCCGCATTCAGGCCGCGTGCCACCTGCATGGTCACCTGTACCGCATCATGCTGCGACATCTGTCCCTTTTTTTCAATATATTTCTTGAGGGTAAAGCCCTCCACCAGTTCCATGACAATGTAATAGGTGCCGAACTGCTCGCCGACATCATATACGCTGACGACATTCGGATGCGATAAACCGCCCGCAGCTTCCGCCTCACGCGAGAACTTGGCCACGATCCCCGGATCCCGGCTGTACTCTTCTTTCAGTACCTTTATCGCCACGAGCCGTTTCAGCGTCATATCCTTTGCCTTGTAGACAAAAGACATGCCGCCGGAGCCAATAGCGCTGATGATTTCATAGCGACCGTTTAAGATCGTTCCTACCCTTAGCATGTAATACCCCTCAGATATATGTCAGACCGCGCGCACGCGGTAATACGTCGTTTTAAAAAAGATTTGCCGTCAGATCCTCTTCTTCAAGATCGATCAGGATCACGGTGATGTTGTCCTTGCCGCCGTTTTCCTTGGCTGACAGCATCAGCTTTTCTGCCGCCTGCTGTGTATCTGCGATCCCGGCAAGCACGGCCGTCATGGCTTCGTCATCCACCATCCCCGACAGACCGTCCGAGCACAGCAGGAGCCTGCAGCCCGCCTGAAGCGGCACGCGGAAATAGTCCGGTTCCACTTTCGCACTGATGCCCATGGCCCGGGTGATGACGTTTTTATTGGCGGCATAGAACGGATCGTCCTTTGTCAGCTTTCCCTTAGCCACCATCTCATCGACCAGAGAATGATCATGTGTCAGCTGATGCAGCTCACCGTCAAACAGATAGAGACGGGAATCGCCCACATTGATGATATGGGCACAGTCCCCTTCGATGCAGGTCATGACCAGTGTCGATCCCATGCCCTGCAGCCGCTTGTCGTTGCGGCTCAGCTGGTAAAGTGCCTTGTTGGTCCGATCGGTAACATAGAGCAGCTGCTCCGGAATCCCTGTCGGCTGATCGATTTTTTCCAGCAGTTCCGGAATTTTGGAGACGACAAAGGCGGAGGCATATTCTCCTCCGACATGGCCGCCCATTCCATCGGCGACGATAAATAAATTGTTCAGTCGGCCGACCGCGCAGTCCCTGGCAAACAGGGAATCCTCATTGTTCTTTCGAACGAGACCGAGGTCGGTCAGTGCGGAAAAACGCATGTTACTCTCCTTGTTCGGCCTTAACCTTCAGACGAAGCTGGCCGCAGGCACTGTCGATATCCGCGCCCATCTTCTTTCTTATAGTAACATTTATCCCCAGATTTTCAAGCCTTTTTTGGAAACGCAGGGCTGCCGCATGTCCCGGAGCCTTGTAATTCCGTTCCTTAATCGGGTTGACAGGGATCAGATTGACATGCGCATTCTTGCCATGCAGGAGCATGGCTAACTCCTCGGCACAGGCGTCCGAGTCATTGACTCCATGGACAAGACTGTATTCGTAACTCATGCGGCGGCCTGTTGCCGCGAAATAAGCATCGCAGGCAGCCACGGTTTCCTTGACGCTGTACGCCTCGGCAATCGGCATCATGGTGCGGCGGAGAGCGTCATTCGGCGCGTGAAGCGACAAGGCGAGCGTGATCTGCAGATGCTCCTGCGCAAGCTTCTTGATCTGCGGCACCAGACCGCAGGTCGAAACCGTGATGTTTCTCTCGCTTAAATTCTTGCCTTTTTCGTCCGTGATCAGGCGGATGAAGCGCAGGAGATTGTCATAATTGTCCAGAGGTTCGCCGCTCCCCATAATGACCACGTGAGAAATGGTCTCTCCCGTGTCTTCCTCCATGCGGTAGATCTGCTCCAGCATCTCTCCCGGCAGCAGATTCCTGGCCAGGCCCTCCAGTGTGGAGGCGCAGAAACGGCAGCCCATGCGGCAGCCGGCCTGGGAGGAAATGCAGGCAGTGTTGCCGTAGGAATAAGGCATGAAGACCGATTCAATGAGCAGTCCGTCGTGCAGCGCATAAACGTATTTGCGGGTGCCGTCTTCTTCCGAAACATAGCGGCGTGCGATCTCCAGTGATGAAAGCGAAAAAGAAGTGCCAAGAGCCTCTCTCAGACGCTTCGGCAGATTGCTCATTTCATCAAAGGAACGGACCTTTTTAGCCTGCACCCAGTCAAAGATCTGTGCCCCGCGGAACGACGGCTCGCCCATCTCCTTCAGGGCAGCCGTAATTTCTTCTGTTGTCATCGATCGCAGATCTGTCATGTTTTTCTCCTTTTAGGAACTAAGCTATGCCTCCTGCCTGCGGAGGCAGCATGCTTACCTGGGTTTTCGCCAGACGCTGATAAAGAATCCGTCGGAGAGCCCGGAAGGAAGCAGCTGCAGACAGTTTTCCTGCAGTGCCCCGGCAAACGGCTCCGGCACGGCCCCCTCGAGACTTACCGGTTCGAAACCGGCCTTCTCCTTCAGCCAGGCTGCATTCTCCTGGTTTTCTTCCCTTGTCATCGTGCAGGTGGAAAATAAAAGCTTTCCTCCCGGTTTCACATAAGCGGCTGCCTGCTGCAGGATATCCCGCTGAAGTGCGGCAAGGGAGCGGATCTCCTCTTCCGTCACGCGGAAACGGATCTCCGGTTTACGGCCGATCACGCCGAGCCCGGAGCAGGGAAGGTCCGCAATCACAAGGTCATAAGCCCCGACCTTCTCCCTGTCAAATACGAGGGCATCAGCCTGTCTCGCGCAGATATTATCAAAGCCGTTCCGGCGGATATTCTCCTCCAGAAGACGCACCTTTTTTTCTGTCAGATCGCAGGAAAGAACATAGCCTTCCTTTCCCACAAGATCGGCAGCGTGGATCGATTTTCCTCCCGGAGCCGCACACAGATCAAGAACCTTATCACCGCGCGCAGGTGCAGCAAGCCTGACAGCAAGGATACTCGAAAGGTCCTGCGGCACGGCAAAGCCGCCTGAAAGGAGCCGCGTCCTCTCTAACGGCACAGCAGCCTCACCCCTTCTGAGGGAGACCGCCTCGGCGAGCACTGTGGGTTCACAGATCCAGCCGTCTTCTTCCAGCAGCCTTTTTGCTTCCTCAGGCGCCATGCGGGATACATTAATGCGCAGCGTCAGCGGGTTCCTGGAGCCGAGAGAAGCCGCCATTTCCCGGACGGCGCAAATGCCGTATTCCTGCACGAGCCTGTCCCACAGCCAGGCGGGAAAGCCGGCGGCAGCTGCTTCAGGCACCGCTTTCCAGTCGGTCTTCACGGAAGCTTTCCTTAACACGCCGTTGACAAAGCCGGTCAGGCCTTCATAACCGCTTTTTCTGGTCAGCTCCACACAGTCCCGAATGATTCTGGATGCCGGGACCCGGTCCAGAAACAGCAGCTGGTAGAAGCCGAGTCGCAAAGCGCACCTGACCTTCGGCTTCATTTTTCTGACGGGAAGGTTCGAAAGCTCTTCAATACGCAGGTCAAGCAGGATCTGCTTTTCCAGTGTGCCGTGCACGAAATTCGTCACGGCAGCCCGGTCTATCGCTGTCAGCTCCGGGTGCCCTGCAAATGTATCCGTTAACTGCAGGTGGCTTTTACCGCCCGCTTCGCTTACCGCATACAGAATATCAAAGGCCAGTTTTTCGGTCTTCGTTATCCCCACACTTCACCCTCCTGCACATGGCTTCC
>DJYD01000002.1:504-52293 GCA_002449955.1 Lachnospiraceae bacterium UBA6987 | reverse complement strand
CGTAGCCCACGTATCCGGGCGGCGCGCCGATCAGCCTTGACACGCTGAACTTCTCCATGTACTCCGACATATCGATACGCACCATGTTGTGCTCGTCATCAAACAGGGCTTCGGCAAGGGCTTTGGCAAGCTCAGTCTTGCCCACGCCGGTAGGGCCGAGGAAGATGAAGGAACCAGTCGGACGGTTAGGATCCGCAATGCCGGCCCGTGACCTTAAGATCGCATCGCTTACGGCCTGAACGGCTTCGTCCTGGCCGATGACCCGCTTATGCAGGATCTCGGGCAGGCGCAGGATCTTCTGCCGCTCGCCTTCCATCAGCTTCGAGACCGGGATGCCGGTCCAGCGTGCCACGACCTCGGCGATCTCTTCCTCCGTGACCGTATCGCGGACCATGGGATCCTTGCTCCGGTCTTCGGCGGCCTTCTGGGCCTTCGCGAGCTCCTCCTCGAGCTTCGGCAGCTCGGAGAATTTCAGGCGGGAAGCCTTCTCGTAATCGTAATTTCTCTGCGCCGCCTCGATCTCCACATGCATCTGATCGATCTTTTCCTTGAGCGCCTTGGTGTTTTCCACGGCGTTCTTTTCAAGATCCCAGGCGGATTTCTTTTCGTTGAACTCATCACGGCAGGCGGCAAGCTCCTCGCCGAGCTTTGCGAGCCGTTCCTGAGAAAGCTTGTCGGTTTCCTTCTTTAACGCGACCTCTTCGATCTCCAGCTGCATGATGTGGCGGCGCAGGTCGTCAAGCTCGGAAGGCATGGAATCCATCTCCATGCGCAGGGAGGCACAGGCTTCATCGACAAGGTCGATGGCCTTGTCCGGCAGGAACCTGTCGGAAATGTAGCGGTGGGAGAGGGTGGCTGCGGCAATCAGCGCACGGTCGTGGATGGTCACGCCGTGGTAGATCTCGTAGCGGTCCTTCAGGCCTCTTAAGATGGAGATGGTATCCTCCACCGTGGGCTCGTCCACGAGGACCGGCTGGAAACGGCGCTCCAGGGCGGCGTCGGTCTCGATGTATTTGCGGTACTCATCAAGCGTCGTTGCGCCGATGCAGTGCAGCTCGCCTCTTGCCAGCATGGGCTTAAGCAGGTTGCCGGCATCCATGGAGCCTTCGGTCTTGCCCGCACCCACGATCAGGTGCAGCTCATCGATGAAGAGGATGATGCGGCCTTCGGACTTCCGGATCTGCTCCAGCACGGCCTTCAGCCTTTCCTCAAACTCGCCGCGGTACTTCGCGCCGGCGATCAGGGACCCCATATCCAGCGAGAAGACGGTCTTGTTCTTCAGGCCTTCGGGCACGTCGCCGCGCATGATCCGCTGCGCCAGTCCTTCGGCGATGGCGGTCTTGCCGACGCCGGGCTCGCCGATCAGCACGGGGTTGTTTTTCGTCTTGCGGGAAAGGATGCGGATCACGGAACGGATCTCGGAGTCTCTGCCGATGACCGGGTCCATCTTGCCGCTCCGCGCGCGCTCCACGAGGTCGGTGCCGTACTTCGACAGGGCGTCCACGGTGTCCTCCGGATTGTCGTTCGTCACGCGGAAATTGCGGACGGAGGCGAGCGCCTTCATGAAGGCATCCTTCGAGATGCCGTACTGCTTAAACAGCTCTTTCAGGGAAGATGTTCCATGTTCAAAGAGCCCCAGCATCACATGTTCGACGGAGGTGTATTCGTCCTTCATCTGCTTGGCGACGCGCTCCGCGAAGCTTAAGACACGCTCAGTATCATTAGAAACATAGATCTTTCCGGGCTCGCGGCCGGGACCGGAGACACCGGGGATGCGGGCGAGGGCGTCTTCCAGCGCTGCGGTAAAGCCGGGGACGTCGATCCCCATCTTTCCGAAAAGCGAAGCGATCAGGCCGCCGTCCTGGGTGACCAGAGCGTAGCAGACGTGTTCCGGACGGATCTCCATGCTGCCGCGTTCAAGCGCCAGTTCCTGTGCCGCCTTTAACGCCTCGAGTGTTTTCTGTGTATATTTTTCGAGATTCATCACAAACCTCCTTTTCTGAAAGTAATCTGACGGCGCCGCTCCGTAAAGCTTGCCGTCAGGGGCTTCTTTAAGCCTCTGCTCTTATTATAGAGGGGGAAAAAGCGAAAGTCAAGCGATTTTTAGCACTCACCATTAAAGAGTGCTAACAAAAATCTAAAATTAAGATAATATCTTCATCAAATCTTAAACCCTTTGCCCCTTTTTTCTTCATCGGCGATGGGATAGAATGAAGACAGTCAGGAGGTGATGCTGTGGCGAACATATTGATCTGTGATGATGAGAAGGATATCGTAAACGCGTTAAAGATCTATCTGACGGATCCGGATCATACGCTGTTTGAGGCGTATGACGGCGAAGGCGCGCTGAAGGTCCTCCGAGAAAACGACATCCACCTGGTCCTACTGGACATCATGATGCCGAAGGTCGACGGGCTTACGGCGCTTGCAAGGATCCGTGAGGTCAGCAACGTCCCGGTCATTTTGCTGTCGGCAAAGAGCGAGGACACAGACAAGATCCTCGGTCTGAACGTAGGCGCGGACGACTACATCACCAAGCCCTTCAACCCGCTCGAGGTCACGGCGAGGGTCCGCTCGCAGCTGCGAAGGTATTTAAAGCTCGGCGGCGGAACGAGCAGCGGGGCTGCCCTCCGCATCGGCGGGGTCGAGTTAGACGACAAGACCAAGAAGGTGCTGTTAGACGGTGAGGAGATCTCGTTGACGCCGAAGGAATATGAGATCCTAAAGCTCCTGATGGCAGAGCCCGGCCGCGTGTTCTCACCGAAGGAGATCTACCGGGAGATCTGGAAAGAAAGACCCATCGGTTCGGACAATACGGTGGCGGTGCACATCCGTCATCTGCGGGAGAAGATTGAGATCGACCCGGCTGAGCCGCGCTACATCAAGGTGGTTTTCGGCCAGGGGTATAAGATGGAAGGAGGAAATCGGAGATGAAGTCATTTTTCAGAACGGGACCTGGCAAGCTGATCCTGATTATCGTCTGCACCTTGTCGGTGCTGCTTACCGGAGTCTGCATGCTGGGCGCTTCCTGTACGATATCGGCGGAAAACGGGGAGATCCACCTTCGCTCCAGGGGAGACATTGAGCCTGTCGAAACGGAGTATTATTTGCAGGTACAATCCTGGCATGTGCTGGAAAAGCTGCTGAACGAAGGCGTACTTGATTACAATTATTTAAACAATATCAACATTCGTATTTGGGATGCGGACTCCGGAAATTGGCTTTATGAAGGGACGAAAACGACGCCACTGGAATACAAGTATCGCTTTTTTGTTTACCATGTGGAGGATCAGGACAGAATCGCATGGACAAATGACGAAATCCCCTCCATATATCAAAAGAATTACAGGACTATTGATGTTTTTGCCAGCCTCAGGGACAATACTTTTGTTCTTGATTTCGGGAGTTACTGGGTGGGTGTTGCCTACCGCCTCGGCTGGTGGATCCTTGCGATCGCCGCTGCTTCCTTTATTCTGGGGGTGGTCTGCTACACCTCACTGCTGCGGGTATCAGCAAGGAAGCCCGGACGGGACGATCTTGTTCCCGGACCGCTGCACAGGCTCCCCTTCGATCTGCTGCTTGCGGCAGGTATAGCGGCGCTCATCGGCCTTGCGGCTTTGATCGACTGGATCCTGCCAATCGACTACATGGCCGAGCTGTATTTCGCCATCGGTGCGTTTGTGATCTGCATCATCATTTTCCTGGGGCTTTCCATGAGCGCGGCTGCGCGCATCAAAACAAAGACGCTGCTGTCCAATATGCTGACAGTGCGGCTCTTAAAACTCGCCGCGAAACCCTTTACGTGGCTGATCGGCATCCTGAAAATGCTTATCCGGAACCTGCCGCTGATGCCGAAGACCGCGGTCTGTCTGTTCGTTTTGGGCGCTGCCGAGTTGTTTGTGGTCGGCCGGAAGTCGGAATCCTTGTTCTTCCTTTGCTTGCTGAAGCTGCTCATCCTGATCCCCGCCGTGCTGTACCTTGTTCTCTGCCTCAGACGCTTGCAGAAGGGCGGAGAGGCGCTTGCGGCAGGCGATCTGGCCTATCAGACCAACGTGAAGGGCATGCCTTCCAACCTGAAAAAGCACGGAGAAAATTTAAACAGCATCGGGAGCGGTATGGCGATCGCGGTGGAGCAGAAGTTAAAGAGCGAGCGTATGAAGACCGAACTGATCACCAACGTTTCACACGATTTGAAGACGCCGCTGACCTCTCTTGTCAATTATGCAGATCTGATCGGCAGAGAGCCCTGTGAAAATGCAAAGATCAAGGAGTACTCCGAGGTGCTGCTGCGGCAGTCTGAACGCCTGAAACGTCTGATCGACGACCTCGTTGAAGCCTCAAAAGCCTCTTCCGGCAGCCTGGACGTGTCGCCCACGCCTTGTGATGCCTCGGTGTTCCTCTCTCAGGCGGCCGGCGAATATGAAGAGAAACTGAACGCTGCCGGACTGACGCTGATCATGAAGCAGCCGGAGCAGGAGGTCCGCATCATGGCCGACGGCAGGCGCATGTGGCGCATCTTCGACAACCTGATGAACAACATCGTCAAATACGGCCTTGCCGGGAGCAGGGTGTACCTGAGCCTGGAAAAGGCGCCGAAGGCGGCCGTGATCACCTTCCGCAACACTTCCCGGGAAGTGCTGGACATGAACGCGGACGAGCTGACGGAGCGCTTTACCCGCGGCGACGCTTCGAGAAATACCGAAGGCAGCGGCCTCGGTCTTGCCATTGCAAAGAGCCTGACGGAGCTTCAGGGCGGCCATTTCAGCGTGACGGCGGACGGCGACCTGTTCAAGGTCATCCTGAGCTTTCCGCTGATCGGCGCAGGTCAATAAATCCGGAAAAGTAAATGATAGACAATTTTTAAAAACAAGTGCCGGATGCCACATCGGATTTGACAAACCGGTCTGCTCGTGCTAAAATCACTTAGACGTGTTCCGCCGGTGTGTCGGAACTGGCAGACGAGACAGACTCAAAATCTGTTGTCCGCGAGGGCGTGTGGGTTCGAGTCCCACCACCGGCATCAGACGAATAAGATCCGAACCCGTTTCCGGCTGAAGACAGGTTCGGATCTTATTGTTTTTCGGGGAAACGTCAGAAGCTGAGAGATGGCCGCACAGGATGCCGGGACCGGCACAAAAAGGAGCTTATATGCAGTACAGAAATGATAAGACCGGAAAGCCGCTGTCCATGCTCGGATTCGGCTGCATGCGTTTTCCCCAGAAAGGGAGAAGCATTGACATGGAGGAGACCGAGCGGGAGATCCTGCAGGCATTTCATGCCGGTGTGAACTATTATGACACCGCCTATGTCTATCCGGGCAGCGAGGCGGCGCTTGGCGAGATCCTGGAACGGACCGGCATTCGGGACCGCATCAATATTGCTACAAAGCTGCCGCAGTACCTTGTCGGCAGCCGTGCGGCGGTGGATAAATATTTTAATGAAGAGCTTTCACGCCTGCGCACCGACCATATCGATTATTACCTGATGCACATGATCACGGACCTGTTCCAGTGGGAGCGGCTCCTGAAGATCGGGATCACGGACTGGATCGCGGAGAAAAAAGCGTCCGGTCAGATCCGGAACATCGGCTTTTCCTTCCATGGCAACACAGATATGTTTTTGAAGGTCCTGAATGCCTATGACTGGGATTTCTGCCAGATCCAGTACAACTATTTGGATGAGGTCTCGCAGGCCGGAGCGGAAGGGCTGAAAGCCGCGGCAAAGAAAGGTATCCCGGTCATCATTATGGAACCGCTGCGCGGCGGAAAGCTTGTGAACATGCTTCCGGACGGGGCGAGGAAAGTCATGGCGGCGTCCGGCAAGGGCTGGAGTGCGGCAGAATGGGGCCTCAGGTGGCTCTACAATCAGCCGGAGGTGACCGTGGTTCTTTCCGGCATGAATTCTGCGGAGATGGTGGCGGAAAACTGCCGCATTGCGGATGAAACGAAGGCAGGAGACTGGACAGCAGCGGAATTCAGCGTCATCGAGCGGGTCGTGAAAGAGATCCGGGCGAAAGAAAAGGTTGGCTGTACAGGCTGCCGCTACTGCATGCCCTGCCCGAAAGGGGTGGATATTCCCGGCGCGTTCCGCTGCTGGAATGAAATGTACATCGAATCAAAGGCCAAGGCCCGCTACGCCTACGCGCAGACAGTGGGGATGACGAAGGAAGCGGCTTTCCCTTCACAGTGCGTCGGCTGCGGCAAATGCGAGGCGCACTGCCCGCAGAGTCTGCCGATCCGCAAACTGTTGAAGGAGGCCGACAAGGCGCTGCGCCCGCTGCCGTATAAAGTGGGAATCAATGTTGCCCGGAAATTTATGTTCCGGAAAGCGAAATAATAAGAGTCGGAGGAGATCATGTCCCGAAAGGTTGCCCTGATCACCGGGAGCTCCCGCGGAATCGGTCGCGCTGCTGCGGCGCGTCTTGCCCGGGAAGGTTATGCGGTCTGCATCAATTATATTGAACGAGAAGATAAGGCAGAGGAGCTTGTGGAAGAACTCCGCGGGGAAGGGTGCGACGCCATGGCATACCAGGCGGACGTTGCCGATGCGGAGGCAGTCCGCGCGATGGCAGCGGCCTGCGAAGCGCGCTTTGGCCCTATCACGCTTCTTGTTAACAATGCCGGCGTGGCCGGACAGTGCGTGTTCCAGGATGTCACAGATGAGATGTGGGACCGCTATTTTGCCGTCAATATCGGCGGCATGCGTCATACGGTCCAGGCGGTCCTGCCGCACATGATCCACGAAAAGAGCGGCTGCATCGTGAACATTTCCTCAATCTGGGGGCATCACGGCGCCTCCTGCGAGGTGACCTATTCCGCAACGAAGCACGCCATCATCGGCCTGACCAGGTCATTAGCCATGGAACTGGCCCCCTCGGGCATCCGCGTGAATTGCGTGGCACCCGGGGTCATCGATACCGACATGGTGAAGGTCCTGGGGGCAGAAACCTTAAAAGACCTTGCGGAGCAGACGCCGCTCGGGCGCCTGGGGAAGCCGGAAGACGTCGCGGCGGCGGTCAGCTTTCTGGCTTCCGATGACGCATCCTTCATCACCGGTCAGGTCCTCGGCGTGGACGGCGGATTTATCATTTGAGGCTGCAGAGATATGGAGACAATAAATCAAAAACAGAAAAAACTGATGATCCTGGGCGGTTCGCGCTATGCGCTGCCGGTGATCGAGGCGGCGCACAGGCTCGGTCTGTATGTGATCACCTGCGATTACCTTCCGGACAACTATGCGCACCGCTTTTCGGATGAATACTGCAATGTAAGCATCATCGATCAGGAAGCTACCCTTGAAGCCGCAAGGCGCCTTGAAATAGACGGGATCGTTTCGTTTGCCTGTGATCCGGGCGTGGTGACGGCAGCATATGTTGCGGAAAAGATGGGCCTGCCTAACGTCGGCCCTTATGAATCGGTCTGCATCCTGCAGAATAAAGGACGCTTTCGCCGCTTTCTCGCGGAGAACGGCTTTACGGTTCCGACAGCCTGTCAGTATGTTCAGGGGGATACAGTCGATCCTTCGCTGTTTCACTGGCCTGTGATCGTCAAGCCGACGGATTCCGCGGGCAGCAAGGGCGTGACCAAGGTGGAGCGCCCGGAGGATCTTCCCGCCGCGATTCGGCATGCACTTGATTTTTCCCACTGCGGCGAGTTCATCGTTGAGGATTTCATCACACAGAAGGGCTTTTCTTCCGATACCGACTGCTTCTCGGAAAACGGCGAGCTGCGCTTTGTATCATTCAATAACCAGCGCTTCGACCCGAACTGCGAGAACCCGTACGCGCCTGCCGGCTTCAGCTGGCCCTCGTCCATGAGCAGGGAGCATCAGGAAGAGCTGAAAAATGAACTGCAGCGGCTGCTGCACCTCCTCGGCATGCGGACGGCGCTTTACAATATCGAGTGCCGCGAAGGAACCGACGGCAAGGCGTATTTGATGGAGGTATCTCCGCGCGGCGGCGGCAACCGTCTGGCGGAATGCCTGCGCTATGCGACCGGCGTGGATCTTATCGAAGCTGTTGTGCGGGACGCAGTCGGGCTGCCCCTGAATGATGTTGCCCAAAAGCCGTACCGGGGACATTTTGCCGAAGTGATCCTTCACAGCGAGAAACCGGGGACTTTTGAGCGTCTGGAGACGGCTCCGTCCATTGAAGGCAATATCGTGGAACGGGACCTTTGGGTGGCTCCGGGGGATAAGGTCGGCGGCTTCAGCGCGGCGAATGAATCGTTGGGGACCCTGATCCTGCACTTTGAAAACGAGGAACGTCTTGCAGAAGTGATGACGAATCTGCCGGAATATGTCAGAATCTGCGTAAAAGAATAGAAGAAGACTTGACAGACCGGGCTCCTTTCGATATACTTCTGTTTCAGAAGGCAAAGATCAGACGGCTGTACGAAACGCCGGAAGGTCTTCGCCTATCCTTGTTCTTTTTTTCAAAGGAGTGTTTTCATGGCTGCGAATCAAATCCCTGAAATGAAACAGAATGAACCTGGCCTGCGCAAGCAGCTTTCCCCCATGCATGTCTGGGCAATTGCCTTTGGCTGCGTGATCGGTTGGGGTTCCTTTATCAACCCCGGCAAGAAGTTCCTGCCGAATTCCGGCGTTGCCGGGACGGCGATCGCCATGTTCCTGGGTGCCGTGGTCATGATGATCATCGCCTTCAGCTATGCCTACATGGTTCCGAAATATCCCAAGGCTGGCGGTGAATTTACCTTCACCAAGATGTGCTTCGGCAAGGACTGCGCCTTCCTGTGCGGCTGGTTCCTGGTGGCGGCCTATCTGACCAACGTCCCGATGAACTCCACGGCGATCGGCCTGATCGTCGACGGTCTTGACGGCACGAAGGATATCCTGAAATTCGGCTTCCATTATCAGATCGCTGGCTTTGACGTGTGGATGGGAGAGATGTTCTTCGCCATGGCGATTCTGATCCTTTTCGGAACGCTGAACATCATCGGCGTGAAGAAGGCCGGCATCGTGCAGACTGTTCTTGCCTGCCTGCTTGCCGTCTCTGTTCTGACATTAACGATCTCAGCGCTTGTATCGGATAAGGCTAGCATTGCCAACATGGCGCCCTGGTGGGGCTTCAACAAGTCCGAAGCCGTAGCGGCATACACAAACGGCACCTTCCAGAGCATCGACGAGTTTTCGCACGGCGGAACGATGGGTATCGCCTCGGCTATCCTCGCGACCTTTGCCATCGCTCCTTGGGCTTATGTGGGCTTCGATACGATCCCTCAGGCAGCGGAAGAATTCAAGTTCTCGTATAAGAAGGTCAGCCTGATCATGTTCGTGGCGATCCTGTTCGGCTGCTTTGTCTACACCGCGAACAATACGATCGCGGCGGCTGCGCTTTCCAACTGGCCGGAGCTGATTATCGAGGCGAAATCAACGCCCTGGCTGCTGCTCGCCGCAGCGGAGATGCTCCTCGGAACGCCCGGCAAGATTCTGGTCGGGGTCGCTGTCTCCTGCGCCGTCCTTTCCGGCATCATGGGCTTCTACCTGGCTTCGAGCCGCCTCATGTATTCCATGAGCCGCGAAGGCTATCTCCCGAAGTGGTTCGGCAAGATCGAACCGAAGTACGGCACGCCGAAGAACGCCATGCTGTTCTGCATCGTGATCTCGCTGTCCGGCCCGATTCTCGGCCGCGAGGCCCTTGGCTGGTTCGTGGATATGGCGGCGATCGGCGCATCGATCGGCTATTTCTTCACGGCTGCAGCTACGCTTGTGACCTTAAAACGTTATGGCGACGGCTCCGCTTTCCTGAAAGTCATGGGCATCATCGGTGTGATTTTCTCTGTAACCTTCATGATCCTGCAGCTGATCCCGATCCCCGGGCTTTCCGGTGTGCATTTTGGTAAAGAGTCCTATATCATGCTGATTGTCTGGACCGTTCTTGGCGCAGCCTTCTATATCAGGCAGCGCAGTCAATTTGAAAAACAATAAGGAAGTAGAAGAACAATGGGGAATTTATCTCGGAAAGAATTTGATCTGCTGAACGCACTGATCAGTTCAAAAGGGAAAACCAGCCAGCGCAGGCTGGAAGAGCTTACCGGCTACTCGTTAAGCACCGTTAATCGTACGATGCGTGAGCTTGCGGCAAAAGAACTGGTGGATGACCAGGGCATCACGATGCACGGCCTTGCTGCCATGGAACCTTACGCGGCAAAGCGGGCGGTGTTTGTGGCCGCGGGCTTTGGCTCCCGCATGGTGCCGGTGACCTTAAATACACCGAAGCCGCTAGTCCGTGTAAACGGCAGACGCATTATTGACGGGCTCCTGGACGCCTGCCTTGCCGCCGGCATTGATGAGATCTACATCGTGCGCGGCTACCTTGCCGAACAGTTCGACCAGCTGCTGTACAAATATCCGATGATCCATTTTCTGGAAAACCCTGCCTATAACGACGCCAACAACATTTCTTCGGCTGTCTGTGCGCGCTACCTGCTGCAGAATGCCTACGTGTTTGAAGCAGACCTGGTGATCAGCAATCCGTCTATTGTGACAAAGTATCACTACACCTCGGATTTCCTGGGCATTCATATGGAACGCAGTGATGACTGGTGCTTCACGGTCAAGAACGGGATGATTACCGAACAGAAGGTCGGCGGACTGGATGTGTATCAGGAAGTCGGGATTTCGTACTGGGATGAGGACGCCGGCCGTAAGCTTGCGGATGATCTGAAGACGGCGTATGAAATGCCCGGCGGCAAGGAACGCTACTGGGATCAGGTTCCTTTCAGCATCTTCCCGGAACACTATCAGGTGGAGGTCCGCCCCTGCCAGTCCAGTGATATCATTGAGATCGACAGCTTCAAGGAGCTGAAGGCCATTGATAAAACCTATGATGTTTAATAGTCAGCGTATTTCGCATCAGATTTCACTCCTGGAGCCGGTGAAAACCGGCTGCAGGAGTGAAATGCTTTACAAAAGAGAGAAGCTTTGCTATAATCCGAATGTTTAGCAATAAATCATTATAAGGAATTTTCTGATGAGAAAAAAACTGGGCAGGCATTTGTTTGCCGGCCGTTACAACAGAAAATGGACACTGGCACTGTTTGATTTGCTGTGCTGTGTGCTGGTAGCCATTTTTTATTATGAGCTGATATACAAGGCAGCGTTCCGTCTGAGCCCTGAAGGGCGCAGCGCCTTTTTGCTGCAATCCGTTCTTCAGACGGCGCTGATTATGCTCGCGCGATTCGCGCTGGGACTCTATGGCAACATCTGGCGCTATGATAACGCCAAGGCGTATCTGATCCTTGTGATTGCAGACGGATTAGCCACAACCATTACTTATGTCATTCTTCGTCTGACGGCAGAGCAGCTGATCGTGAATCAGTATCTTGGCGGGAAACAGGCTATCATTATCGGAACATTAATATGTCTGCTGGCACTTTCGTCGCGTTTTGCCTACAGTGTTATGTATAAGAGCTACAACAGAAGGAACCATCAGCACGATAAGATCCCCGTAGCCATCGTCGGGGCAGGTCAGCTGGGGGTTCTGCTCGTGGAAGATCTGCAGGATAATCCGAATTCCCGCTATCAACCGGTTTTCTTTATCGACAATGATGCGAACAAGGTGAATTACCGTCTGGCTGACCGTCATGTGTATTCTGAAAAGGACGGGGATGAACGCATTCAGCTGGAGCATTTGAAAGACGTGATTATTGCTATTTCCGGGAAGAGCTCGGAAGATCTGAGCAAACTGTATTATCACTATTCGGAGCTCGGCTGCCGGGTCCGTGTATACGATTCTCTGGTCAGTTATGAGAGTTCGCAGAAGCGCGAAAGACCGGCGATCCGTGATTTTACGGTGGAGGACTTGCTGTTTCGCTCACCGTTAAATGTTGAAACGGAAAAAAGCTTTGCCTATTATCGGGACAAGGTTGTTATGGTTACAGGCGGGGGTGGTTCTATCGGATCAGAGCTCTGCCGTCAGTTGGCGAAATGCCATGTGAAAAAGCTGATCATCTATGATATCTACGAAAACAATGCTTATGATATCGAGCAGGAACTGCTTCGTCGTTATGGTGACACGTTAGACCTCGAAGTCATTATCGGTTCGGTGCGGGATGCCGACAGAGTGAATGCAGTCTGCACGGAATTCAGCCCGGATATTATTTTCCATGCGGCAGCCCATAAGCATGTTCCGCTTATGGAACGGAGTGCAGGAGAGGCGGTCAAAAACAATGTGTTCGGCACCTACAATGTAGCAAATGCTGCGGAGCGCTGCGGAGCGGAGAAGTTTATCCTGATCTCTTCGGACAAGGCAGTCAATCCGACCAATATCATGGGGGCCTCCAAGCGCATGTGTGAAATGATCGTGCAGAGCCGGACAGACAGTAAGACAAGCTTTGCCGCAGTGCGTTTCGGCAATGTGCTCGGCTCGAACGGGTCGGTTATCCCTCTCTTTAAAAAGCAGATCGCTGAAGGCGGCCCGGTGACGATCACGGATAAGCGAATCGTACGTTACTTTATGACGATCCCGGAAGCTTCTCAGCTGGTCATGCAGGCCGGTGCCATGGCGAAGAAGGGCGAGTTGTATGCGCTGGATATGGGCAAACCGGTGAAGATTTATGATCTTGCCCGGGACGTCATCCGTTTAAGCGGCTTTGAACCGGAAAAGGATATTGAAATCCGGGAAATCGGCTTAAGGCCCGGTGAGAAGCTGTATGAAGAGCTGCTGATGAAGTCGGGAACCTTGTCCAAGACCGACAATGATCTGATCTTTATTGAAAAGGATGAGCCTTATTCACGCGAAGTAGTGGCAGAGAAAATGGAGATTCTGCAGGCTGCAATCGATGATTTTGATTTAAGCGGGGCAACAATGAAAAAGGCATTCAGTGCCGTCGTTCCGACGTATTGTGATGCGGAAACCGTCAATAAAGAGGCAGAGAATGCCCCTGAAATGAGAGAATAAACCGTTAATACATGAAGAAGCGCTTGGCGTTTTCTTCGAGTGTTTCATCGCCGTCGTCCAGTTTGGAGCGCAGCTTCATCAGGGCACGGCGGGCCTGTGCGTCGGACTGTGTTTTGCGGCGGATTTCCTGAATCAGGATCTGCAGCGGCAGGTGCCAGTCGGCATCGGCAAAATAGTCCTCAAAGCGCTTCTGCCAAGCCGTTTCCTTGGTCGCCTTGAGAATAAACTCTTCGATCTGATCGATAGACTGCTGGGTGCTGCGGACGATCTGGTTTTCTATATCAATAACATCGGCAATCCCTTTGAAGAAGCTGTCATCCGGCTTCTCTTTTTCTTTATAGACACCGGCGCTGTAATTCTCCAGGACCTTTTCATAGCGATGTTCGGCATGGGTGACGGCATCATTCCAGGAGAGATACAGCTGCTCCTGGGCGCCTTTCCCTGCGCGGCGGATGATTTCCGGCGAGCGGAGAAGACGGACCAGCATTTCAGCCATGGAATCGGCGTTTTCTTCGATCAGGAAGGCGCTGACACCGTCTTCAGCATCCTCTGCAGCGCAGCTGCCTTTAACGAGAATGCTGGGCAGGGCACAGGCAGCGGCTTCGCGGACAACAAGGCCGTTGGTATCAAAGGTTGAGGGGAACAGGAAAAGATCCGCCCTGCAGTACCAGGTGCGAACCTTTTCTCTTGCATAAACCGGTGCATCAAAATATACACGGTCGGAGAGGCCGAGCTGCTTCGTGTAGGCGGTGATCTCTTCCTTATCGGTTCCTCCGCCGACAAACACCATGCGGAAATCATAACCGGCCTTTTTGACCTTCGCGAGAGCATCAAGGCTTATGCGTATCCCCTTGTACCACATCATGCGGCCAAGATATAAAAACACAGGAACGCCCTCTGGGAAGGAAAATTTTCCTGTCGTGTTCTGAATTACGGATTCATCTACTCTGCCAAGAGGAAAATCCACACCGTTTGGCATCACGATATAGTCGCCCTGGTATCCGTTCGCTCTCAGGTTTTCTCCAGCCCCCTTGCTGACCGTCCAGACCTCATCGGCGGCTTCAATGTTGGATATCAGGAGCTTTAGTGCGCTTTCCTGCAGCAGGGTGGACTTCACGGCATTGGCAATGTCCACATCATATTTGGTATGGTAAGTCATGACGAGCGGAATATGCAGCTGCGAGCGGATCGAGCGGGCAAGGATCTGGCTGGCAAAAGGGCAGTGTGAGTGAAGCAGCTCAAAATGAGCAGCCTTCAGCTGCTGCATCGATTTGGCATCAAACGGCATGCCGGCACGGTATCCGATCAGCTGCGTCGTATTCAGACTGGGGTAACGCACGACCGGGAAGTTGTATATCGTATCATCAGCCTTGGGCGCATATGGAGTTGCCACGAGGGCGGAATAGCCGTGCTCTGTCAGATATTTCCCATAATTGACGACAACGGTCGCCACGCCGTCAATTTGCGGCGGAAAAGAATCGTTGAACAGACCAATGCTTAAAGCCATAATCACCTCCGGTTAATCCGATTAAATCTATATTATAGCATATCCGGGAGAAAAGTGCGGAAAGAAGTTGTTAACTTTTAAGAGAAGTTAAGGCCTCTTTTTCTTGTTTTCCTTAAAAAGATATGTTATAAAAAAAGTGGTTCGTGCCTAAATCAGCAGAGCGTGAACACATCTCGGAATCAGGAAAGGATCTGATCATATGACGCATTCAAAACGGAGTCGAAGCGGGCTGGCTTCCTTTCTGTTAGCTATCGGCGTAGTCTTCGGCAATATTGCATCCTCCCCTCTTTTTGTGATGAAAACAATCCTGCGCTACAACGGAGGTCTTTCGAGCATTTCGGAAGATGTCGTGCTCGGCGTGGTATCTCTGATTATCTGGACGCTCACGATCCTGGCTACGATCAAATACATTCTCCTGGTTATGAGGGCCGACAACGGCGGTGAAGGCGGGATATTTGCCCTGTTCTTCATGGTCCGCAAAAAAGGCTACTGGATGAGGATCCCTGCCATTATCGGTGCAGGGATGCTGCTTGCCGACAGCATTATTACGCCGTCCATTACCGTTACCAGTGCGGTGGAAGGCTTGAAAACGGCGCCGGGAACCGCTTCCTTCTTAGGGGAAGGCGATACCAAGAAGCTGATCCTGATTCTGGTCATCATCCTGCTTCTCTTTATCAGCCAGGGCGTCGGCCGGAACCGCATAACCATAACCCTTGGGCCGATCATGTTCCTGTGGTTGGTTTTTATCGGTACGGTGGGCGGTCTCGCACTGATCAGACACCCCGAGCTCCTGCAGGCTTTCAATCCGGTCCTTGGGGTAAAGTTCCTGTTCAGCCATCTGAACAACGCCGGCATTAAGCTCCTTGGCGGCGTGTTTCTGACAGTAACCGGCGCGGAAGCGTTTTATTCTGATATGGGGCATGCCGGCAGGGATGCCACAAGGCGCAGCTGGCCGTTTGTGAAGATCTGCCTGCTGCTCAGCTACCTTGGCCAGGGGGCCTATCTGTTAGATGCGGCAAAGGACAGCTCGCTTGCCGGGGTAGAAGATTTCAATCCTTTCTTCTATATGCTCCCGGAAGGACTCCGGCCTTTTGCCGTTATTCTGTCGGTGTTGGTCGCTTTTGCCGTATCCCATACCGTGGTGGTCAGTGCCTTTACCCTGGTCTCCGAAGCAATCCGAAGAGAGATCCTGCCGCATATGGAGACCCTGTATTCACCGCGACACGAGGGCAGTGTCTATATTCCGGCAATCAACCGTATGCTGTTTGTCGGCTGCGTTTTTGTGGTCCTTTTCTTCAGAAGCTCGACCCGCATGGAAGCGGCTTACGGTCTGGCCATTGCCGTCGCCATGCTGATGACGACCTTCCTGCTGTGCGCCTATCTGTGGGCGGTAAAGCATAAACGGGTCCTGGCCGTGTTCTGTACGGCACTTTTCGGCACCTTCGAACTCCTGTTTATCAAGGGGAGCAGCCATAAATTTTCGCAGGGCGGCTATATCTCCGAAGGCCTGGCACTCATTCTGATCATTGTCATGCTGATCTGGAAATACGGCAGTCTGTTAGAGAACAGACTTACGAAAAAGGTTCCGCTTGAAAAGTATGCAGGGAAACTGCAGGCCTTGAAAGATGACACGGACATCCCGCTTACGGCAGACAATATCGTTTATGTCTGCTACGGCGATGACATTGAATGCGTCGACCATGCGGTGCTGTATTCTGTCCTCGATAAGGATACCAAGAGGGCTTGTGCCTACTGGTTCATCAAAATCGATGTGCTGGATGTTCCGCTCGGACAGGAATATGAGGTGCTGACCTATGGCACGGACTGCGTGTTCCGGATCATGCTGAGACTTGGTTTCGAAGAGGAACAGAGCATCAATCTGTATTTGAGAAAAATCGTATCAGACCTGATGGACAGCGGCGAGCTGCCAAAGCAGCGCCGCCGGTTCTCGGTTTATGATAATGACCGCGTGGGTGATTTCAAGTTCGTCTTCATTAAAAAGAAGATCCCGATGAAGAGCGGACTGCCGATATGGCAGGATACGCTTCTGCGGGCCAAATATCTGATTCGTGATCTGGGCGGCAGGCAGGAACAGTGGTTTGGTCTGGACACCGCGGTTCTGATCCAGGAAACCGTCCCGCTGTTCATCTCCGATAAACGCATGGATGGCATAGAACTGAAACGCAGGGAGTCATAACGAAAACCGGGCAGGCAGTGTTACGGACAAATGATGCATCACACTTATCATCACCAGCAAACCATTAATTTTACCGAAGGAGGGGTCATCAAAAAACTGATCCTTTTTTCGGTGCCGATCATTATCAGTGAGCTTTTGCAGAATCTGTACAACAGCGTCGATTCGATCGTGGTCGGTCACTACGTCGGTGATGCGGCATTAGCTGCAGTGAGTGTCTGCACGCCGATCGTGCAGCTGATGGTGGGCTTCTTTAACGGCATGTCGGTCGGCAACACCGTTGTCACAGCGCGAGCTTTCGGAAGCGGTGATAAAGAGGCGACGCGCAGGGCCGTTCGCTATGCGTTTTCCTTTTCCGTGGTGCTTGGCATAGCCGTGTCCGTCCTCGGCATCCTGCTCGCGCCGGTTTTTCTGGATCTGACTGGCTGCAATGAAGAAATCTATGCTGAGGCGATCACCTACCTGCGGATATATCTTGCCGGTCTCATGTTCACGGTCATCTACAATGCAGGAACCGGTATACTCCGGGCGATCGGCGACGCACGTACGCCGCTTTATATCCTGGCATTCACGAGCGTGCTGAATATCGGACTCGATGTGTTGTTTGTCGCCCTGTTTAGTTGGGGAACTGCCGGTGTAGGAGTCGCGACGATTCTCGCGCAGGGCCTGTCCATGCTGCTTGTGGCCTGGGTTTTAAAGCGCCGCATTAATGCCCGCTGCATTGCCATAAAGGAAACCTGGCAGGAGGGGCGAAAGACCGTCATTTCCTCGCTCAGCATCGGTTTTTCCGCCGGCCTGCAGAATGCGTTGATTTCCTTCTCCAATATTTTTGTCTGGTCTTATATCAACAGGTTCCCGACCTATGTTGCCGCAGGGATCGGTGCAGCCAACAAGATCGACCGCTTTGTCGTGCTGCCGTGCAAATCACTTGCCATGACGACAACGACTTTTGTCAGCCAGAACCTCGGTGCGCGCAATTTTGAGCGGGCGAAGAAAGGATTCTGGTACGGCTTTGGCATCTGCGCGGCAGTGACGCTTCCCCTCACTGTGTTGGAGTACATCTTTGCCCCCGCGGCGATCAGTCTGTTCAGCGGGGAGGCTGCCGTGATCGAAGCAGGCGCCGGGATGACCCGCTTCCTTGCGCTTTTCTACATGACACTGGTGGTAAGGGATGTTTTGCTTGGCTATCTGAGAGGCTATGGCAAAAGCCGCATGCCCATGATCCTGTCGTTAATCGGCATGGTCGGAATTCGGCAGATCTTTCTGGCTGTGGCAACAGAGAAAATCGGTACGCTGGGCGTTATTTATGCAAGCTTTCCTGTGGGCTGGGGCGCGGCCATGCTGCTGCTGTTAGTCTATACTGTGATTATCATGAAAAAAATGTGGAAGGACGCGGAAGAAGTTTCTTGAGGCCTGTAATGAGATCTGCCAGGCGCCGCAAACTGAGATTCCAGAGGAGTTAGGATGAAAACCAGGTCGTTTCACCGTTATCTGCCTTGCTTTGTCATCAGCATCATGGTCATGATGCTTTTTTCTGAAGCGGTTTTTGCAGCGGCTCCCTTCGCGCAGGAGGGGACAGGCACGCTGCAGCAGATCCATCTGCCCTTTGTTTCTGTCGGCCAGAAGGTTTATGAGTGGGATTTTCCGTATACGGATGAATTCTTCCTCTCTTCGTCGGAAGACTTTTCCCTTCACCTGGCGCAGGCCTCCATGGGGCTTACACTGTCTGCTTTCCGCTACAACGGCGATCCGATTGAAAACCAGTTTGAGACATATCTCGGGCCGGCTGGCTTTACGGACATTGTATCCTTCGGTTACGATCAGGAAACTTCGAAAGACTCGCTGTCTGGCATCATTGCCAGCAAGAAGATCGGCGATTTCACACTGATCGCTGCCGCGCCGAACGGCTGGAAGTACAAAAAAGAGTGGAGCAGCAACCTGGAGGTCGGGGAAGAAATCAGACATGTCGGCTTCAACCATGCCGCAATGATCATGGAAAGCCAGATCAATGATTACATCCGGGAGCACGGCATAAGCGGCAAAATGAAGCTGTGGATATCCGGCTTTTCCCGGGCAGCGGCCGTCGGCAATCTGACTGCAGCCGATATGCAGGATTCCGGCAGATTCGAAGATGTCTATGCCTATCTGTTCGGTGTGCCCCGGACAAGCAGAAACGCAGGCTACCGCCCGGGGATTTTCAACATCTGCGGCAAATACGACCCGGTCACGCAGGTGGCTCCGGAAAGCTGGGGCTTTGAGCGTTATGGGACGGATCTTTACACCCCCTCCGAAGAGACCGATACGAATTATCAGCAGCTCTTTGCGGGAGCAAGTGACGTCTGCCTGGCACTGACAGGTCATGAGATGCAGAACAGTCCGGAGATCAATTATCAGCTCCATATGATCCTGGAATTCGTCTACGAGATGTTCCCGGAGCCGGCTGACTATGCGGAAGAGTTTCAGGGAATCATCGTTAAAACCTGGAGCGACAAGAGCATGGATAATATTCTGGAAACCTTGCTGTCCGGACTCAGACAGCTGAAGAAGCTGGATAAGCGTCAGGAATATAGCAGCGAGATCCTGAAGGCCTACCTGGAATATATTCTTGCCTGGCATTTGGAACACAGACAGGAAGAAATTGCGCAGGGCAGATGGGATCCGGAGCTTTCCCTCAGTGAGAACATCATGCGGGAGCATATGCCGTATACGTATCTCTCCTGGCTGTTTTCGGATAATCCGGAGCATCCGCTTCTGTACGGGCATGCCTTTACGCGCCGTGTATGTGTCACGGCGGATGCGGACGTGGAAGTGCTGAAGGAGGGCCTGGTGATCGGCGGTGTGGACCGCCAGGGGACTGCCTTTGATGCACCGGAAAAGCTGAGCCCGCAAAACGGCGGGACCGGATTGGAAGCTGGCACGATGCCGCGCATCTATGCGATCAGAAGCGGCAGCCAGACGGTAGTGAACCTTCCGATGAATGATGAATATACGATCCGGATAAGGACTTACGGGCCGGAAACCGTGCTGTATTACGATGTCATCTGCTCACCTTTCACGACCTTCGGACACAGCGATAAAATGTATGCCTATTCCTCGGGCGCAGGCGTAAGAGAGATAGTTGCCTCTTATGCGGAGCCGCTTTCCCCGCTGAGACTGCCGGATGGAAAAACAGCACCGGTCCAGAGCTTTTCCTTCTCGTATTCCCCGACGGTGCTGATGACCGATATGGCAGTGACGGCAGATCACATCAGCATATCGGATTTGCTGAAGATCATTCTGTATGCCTTCCTGTTTACCGAGGCGGTGGCAGTGATCTGCCTGGTCATCTACCTGCTTCACAGAAAAGGCAGACGCATGGGCGTACAGTATTCGGAAATGTATATCATTGTACCGCATATTCTGTTAAGTATTCTTTTTGGCCTGCTGACGCAGCTTTTCACGGTCAATATTTTCTCGATAGGGATTGTCCGTGTATTTTTCGCGTGCCTTGCCGTGTTCATGCTGTTCCTGCTTGCACTCAGAGGGACGCTTCGCGACCGCTGCCGCAGAAACTGGATCATTACAGTATTTCTGCTTGTCGTGAGCATTGCCAATATCCTGATTTACAGGCAAAAAGATCTGATCCGTGAAACCGGCCAGAATTTCCTTATCTACAGCATCGCCATGACCATCCTGATGGCGCTTGCCGTCAGTACGTTTTACAGAAAACAGCGGGAGTATATGAAGGACCCGGTCAGAAACCCAACGCGTGTGTATTGACAGGCTTAGGCGGGAAATCTATAATAAGCATGCGCTTCAGTGAACGGAGCAAATATGAAATACGTGACTGTCCGGGACATCAGGCATAGGTCCCGGATGGCCGCGAAGGCTAAGGACATGAAAAAGAAAGCAATCGGCGCAGAGAACTTTGTGTTTCTCGTATGTTTTGTGGCGTTTTTCGCTGCATTCGGCTGGAAAATGGGGCTGATGAACATGATCAATACCATGATCAATACGGCCTATTCCCTTTTAATTGAGACGGTTTTTTATTTGATGGCGATGTGCGTGATCATGGGAGCGATATCCTCTCTGTTCACCGAATTCGGCATCATTTCTTTATTCAACCGCCTGCTGTATCCGCTCATGCGGCCGGTCTATGACCTGCCCGGTGCAGCGTCAGTGGGGATCATTACGACCTTCCTTTCGGATAATCCCGCGGTCCTGACACTCGCCGATGACCAATATTTCCGCAGCTTTTTCCGCCGCTACCAGTTTCCGGCTCTGACCAATCTGGCTACGGCCTTTGGGATGGGGATGATCGTCTGCACCTATATGCTCGGCCTTTCTGCTGTCGGCGGCCAGTCTTTCGGCACGGCCGTGTTAGTGGGCTTCACAGGGGCTGTGATCGGCAGCATCGTCAGCACGCGTCTGATGATCCTCTTTTCGCGGAAACGCTACGGAAAAGAAGAGTGGATGCCGGAGCATCATTCCGAGACCGATCAGAAAGAAGATGCCTTCCGTCCGATCCGTGAGGGCAATGTGGCAAACCGCTTTCTTTCAGCGGTCCTGGACGGCGGCAAGTCCGGGGTCAAAATGGGCGGAGAGATCATTCCGGGAGTACTCCTGATCTGCACGCTTGTCCTGATGATGACAAACGGCATGCCGGAGGGCGGATATACCGGAGCGGCCTATGAAGGCGTGGCGCTTTTGCCGGCCTTGGCAAGGAAGGCCGAGTTTATTCTGAAACCCCTGTTTGGCTTCTCATCGCCTGAAGCGATCGGCGTTCCGATCACGGCGCTTGGTGCCGCAGGAGCCTCTCTGACCATGGCAAGGCAGCTTGTGGTCTCACAGCTCATCGGGGCGAATGACATTGCTGTTTTCACCGCCATGTGCATGTGCTGGAGCGGATATCTGAGCACGCATGTTTCGATGATGAGCACGATCGGCTGCACCGATATGACGGGAAAAGCGTTGATCAGCCACACGATAGGCGGGCTCTGCGCCGGAATCGCCGCTCACTGGCTGTACGTACTGATCAGTCTGATTCTGTAAGCAGTATAAAGGGAAACATGCTTTTGCAGAAAAGACTTGTGAACGTGAAGAAAAAAGGCGGCCTGGGAATTGACAAGCTTCCTTGGCCGACGCTATAATTTCGGCAAGTGCTTTAAGGCAGGTCCAGAGAGACCTCCAAGGACTGCAATACGCGGGCATATTTTATGCGTTAGAAGACCTTCGCGGCTTTCCTTGGATGGGAGAGCCGCTTTTTCTATGCGATGCTCTCCATGTCAGGCCAAAACCATTTGGGAGGACACATCCATGACACAAGAAAACAAACAGCACACAGACGCCGACTTTTCCTTTGAAGCGGTGCCGAAAAAAGCCAGAAAAGGCTTTCTCCCCATGTTCTTCATCATGCTGGGCTTTACCTTCTTCTCTGCCAGCATGTCAGTTGGTGCCAAGCTCGGCAACGGCCTTGATCTGTCCGGCTTTGTCTGGGCGGTATTGATCGGCGGCGCAATTCTTGCCGCTTATACCGGTACCCTCGGCTACATCGGCAGCGAATCCGGCTTGTCTTTTGACTTGCTGGCACGCCGCTCCTTCGGCCGTTTCGGCTCTTACCTGCCTTCCGCCATGATTTCGCTGACCCAGATCGGCTGGTTTGGCGTAGGCGTCGCCATGTTCGCGATCCCCGCTGCGGAAGTGCTGAAGATCAGCCCCACGATCCTGGTTATCCTTGGCGGCGTTTGCATGACGGCTTCTGCCTATTTTGGCATCAAGGGCATGGAAATCATCAGCTACATTTCCGTCCCGCTGATCGCAGGCCTCGGCATTTATTCCATGATTCTGGCGACTTCGCAGGGCGGCGGCCTGAATGCCATCTTCGCGCAGAACAGCGGTTCCCTGACGCTTTTTGCGGGTGTCGGCCTCGTCATCGGATCATTTGTATCCGGCGGAACGGCAACCCCGAACTTCACCCGCTTCTCCAAGACCAACCGTATCGCGGTGATCACAACCGTGATTGCCTTCTTTATCGGCAACACCCTGATGTTTGCCTTCGGTGCTGTCGGCGGCGCCTTTACCCAGATGGATGATATCTTCTATGTGATGATCGCCCAGGGACTTACGGTTCCCGCTCTGATCGTGCTCGGTGCCAACATCTGGACTACCAATGACAATGCACTTTACACCGGCGGTCTTGGCCTTGCCAATATCACAGGCGTGCGCAAGCGCCCTATGGTTATCGTCAGCGGTATCATCGGCACGGTAACGGCTGTCTGGCTGTATAATAACTTCATCGGCTGGCTGAATTTCCTGAATGCCACCCTGCCGCCGATCGGTGCCATCATTATGCTTGACTTCTTCCTGAACCGTGAGAAGTATAAGGGCGAAGATGCGGAGAAGGAATCTGTAAACTGGGGCGCCGTGCTTGGCGTTGTGGCCGGCGCGCTGGTCGGCAACTTTGTCAAATGGGGCATTGCCTCTGTGAATGCGATGGCTGTGGCTGCAGTCTGCTATCTGATCTGG
The DNA here is from genome assembly GCA_002449955.1 of Lachnospiraceae bacterium UBA6987. Lineage (GTDB taxonomy): Bacteria > Bacillota > Clostridia > Lachnospirales > Lachnospiraceae > UBA6987. The sequence continues at coordinate 29,169 of DJYD01000002.1, read as the reverse complement.
ACAAAAGTGGTGAAAAAATAATCGATCTTCAGAATCGGAGATCAAAAGGAGCCAATATGTTATACCGGAATGCACGTATCGAAAATGCAAAGGAAAGCTGTGATATCCGCGTAGAAAACGGTCTGTTTAAAGAGATCGCGCCGGGAATCGAACCCCGTGAGGGTGAGAAAACAGAGGATCTTGGCGGCCGTCTGGTGCTGCCGCCTTTTATTGAACCGCACATTCATCTGGATGCGACGCTGACCGCAGGCGATCCGGTCTGGAACATGTCCGGGACCCTGTTTGAGGGAATCGAATGCTGGGCCAAGCGGAAAGATAAGCTGAATGCGGAAGATGTCAAAGACCGCGTCAGACGGGCGGTACGCCTGTATGCGGGGAATGGTGTCCAGTTTATCCGCACGCATGTGGATGTGACGGATCCCTCGCTGACGGCGCTGAAGGCGATCCTGGAGGTGAGGGAAGAACTGCGGTCCCTGGCTGATATTCAGGTGGTTGCTTTCCCGCAGGAGGGGATCCTGAGCTTTCCGAACGGCAAAGGCCTGATGGAAGAAGCGGTTCGCATGGGCGTGGACGCGGTTGGTGCCATTCCGCACTTTGAGTTTACCCGTGAATACGGTGTCGAGTCCCTGAACTTTGCCTGTGAGCTGGCAGCGAAAAATGACCTGCTTATGGACGTGCACTGTGATGAGACAGATGATGACCAGTCCCGCGGGCTTGAGACCCTGGCCACCAGAGCCCTGGAATATGGTCTGAAGGACAAGGTTACGGCCTCACATACCTGTGCCATGCATTCCTACAGCAACGCGTATGTCCTGAAACTGATGCGCCTGCTGAAAATGAGTGAGATCAATTTTGTCGCGAACCCTTTGGTGAATACTCACCTCGAAGGACGCGCCGACACCTATCCGAAGCGCCGGGGCGTAACACGGGTCAAAGAACTTGCGGCAGCCGGGATCAACGTGGCATTTGGCAATGACGATTTGTTTGATCCCTGGTATCCGATGGGCTGCGGCTCTATGCGGGATGCCGTTTACCTGGGACTGCATGTGGTTCAGATGATGGGCTACGGCGACATCATGAACAGTTACCGTTTTGTGACGGAAAATGCGGCTAAGGTGCTGCATCTGGGAGATCGCTACGGGCTGCGGTCCGGCAACCCGGCAAGCTTTGTCGTTATGGAAGCGGGGGACTATTTTGAAGCACTGAGCCATAATGCTCCGGTCGTGCTTTCTGTCCGGAACGGTGAAGTGATTTCCCGGACGAAACCGGCCGAGCGGCAGGTCATAGGATAAAGAAAACAAAGGACAAATCAAACGGCGGCATCAGCTAAGGCTGATACCGCCGTTTTTGACCGGAAGTAGAGAGCGCTTATCGGCAGCAGAAAATATATTTCTCAAAGACGTCTCTTGTGGCATCGTCCCCGATCAGCTTTCTGAACTGATCGGCGGCAGGCCCGCCGTTTCTAAACAGGCCTTCAACGTAGCCGGCAGTCTTTATCCTCTTTTCCCCGGGATCGCAGCGCGGCGCAGTGGCAAGATTCTCAAGATAAGCGTTAAAATAGTCGGCTGTGATCGCCCGTTCCTTTTCCTTAAGGCCTTTTCCGGATGAGGCAAAGGAAAAATCATAACGGATGCGGTCATACCAGTGCTGCCCGGTCCCGTAGGGCGGGAGCTCCTTATATTTGTTCTTTGCCTTCCGGTAAGATTCTTTTGTGTTTTCGCTTAGCGGTTCGAGCATATTGTCATAGAACTCCAGGAGGAGCGTCTGTTTCCCCGGAAAACGGATCAGGTCAGCGGAAAAGAGCGGCAGGTCCTTTGTGTCTGCGCTGAGAACGACGCTTTCCATCTTCATCAGGCCGAGCATGGCCTTCATATCGATGACCGACAGATGTCCCAGATTTCTGATCTCATAGGTCGTGATCCGAATATGCATGCCGCTTCGATCAATTTTAGCGTAGGGATTGCCTGATATAGGCCTGAGTCCGTAAAGGGAATGCAGTTCGGAGAGAATGACTTCCTGCATAATCGTCCCTCTTACAGAATATCGTTCAGCACGCGCGCGGTGTTGCGGTAAGCGATGTGCTCCAGTTCATCCGCCGTAAAGCCTCTGCGCTCCAGTTCCTCGAAAAGATGCGGCATGAAGGACGCATCGGGAATCTCCAGTTTTCCGCCGATGCCGTCAAAATCCGTGCCGACGGCAGCGCATTCCAGGCCGCCGACGTTTATCCGGTGGCGCAGCTGAGCCGCGATTCCGTCGATGCCCGCATCCTCGCGGGAAACGTCCTCATACAGGAAGGCCGGGCAGAAGTTGATGCCCATGACGCCGCCTTTATCGGCAAGCGCGCGGATCATCTCATCGGTCATGCTGCGCGGATGAGGATTCAGGGCGCGGCAGTTGGAGTGGGTGGCAAAGAAGGGCTTTTTCGAAAGCCGGACAACGTCCCAGAAGCCGCCGTCAGACAGATGGGAGACGTCGATCCCCATGCCGAGCTCTTCCATGTATCCCACGGCTTCTTTGCCGAAATCGGTGAGGCCCGTGTTCATGATCTCCGGGTCCGGTGAATTCGGGGCGCCGAAGCAGTTGGCATGGTTCCAGAGAAGAGCCAGGATGCGGACGCCCATATCGTAGAAGTGCTTCAGATTTTCAAAGCTTCCCTGAACAGCGCGGCCGTCCTCCATGGTCAGGATGCCGCCGAGTTTTCCGGAAGAGGGCAGAAGTCTTAGATCCTCTGCGGTTTCCACGCGGGTGAAAACATCACCGTGCAGCTCCGCCGTCCGGACAAAGATCCTGTGGAGCGCGTCGATGTAGGCCTCGTCGCCGGGATAATCGTCCGCCTTCTGCACATAGGGAAGCGGCGGCATGAAGATGGCAAAGCACTGCGCAAGGCAGTGTCCTTCGCGGAGCTTTTTCACGTCCGTCATGGTATCCGAAAGCGCAAAAAGCGTCTCCTGTTTCTGGGAGAGCGCGCGCGGCAGGGTGTCGCAGTGAAGGTCAATATAAGGGTAAAAAGCAGGCATGGCATCTCCTTTCTGTGTGAATGAGGGGCTATTCATCAAGCTCGTCTTCGCTGCTGCGGACAAAGAGCGGCTCAAGATCATTGTCCCGCATATAATCATTTGCGGCAAAGATCAGGGTGTCCAGGAAGGAGGATTCGCTCCAGGTGTTGATCTTGATGAAGCGGGCGCTGCTGCCGCCGGTAGCGGTGGCAATGAGATGGACAGTTCCGTCTGCCCCGACGAAGGTGACATTCAAACTGGAACGGTTTCCGCCGACAAAAGCGTAGCGTTCATAGGCGACAACATGGATCCGGATGTTCTCGACTGAGAGAGTGGATTCCTCTTCCAGAGAGACCGTGCTGCTCCGCTGTTCGATGCCTTCCTTGATCGAACGGACGAATTCGTCAAAATCTGTCTGCAGCGATAATTCGTACTTGGCCATAATGTTCTCCTTTCCTCAAGGGATAAAACCGGTAGGAAAAGCCGGATGGGCGCTCATTTGGCACTGACACTCCTCCTGTGTTACAGATTCAGCAGGACCAGTGCGCAGAGAATGACGGCAAGGCCGATGTACTGGCGCTTGCCGAGTTTTTCACGGAAAAAGACCGCGCTGCCGAGCGTGACCAGCAAAATGGCGCCCACGCTGTAGCAAGGGTAGACCAAAGAGGCGGGAAGCTCAAGCACCGACTGCAGCAGGAGGTAAGAGGCGAAATAGTTCGGGATCCCGGCAAGGATGCCGGAGGCAAGCTCCGCGAGCTGGAAGCCCTTCCCGGTCTTTTTCTTTTCTACGGTGGAAAGAACAAGGGTCAGCAGGGCTGCCGTGGAGAAGAGAAAGAAAAAGTAGCGGGTATCTTCGCTCTGGTTCCCGAGGCGGGAAAAGATCTTCGTCATGCTGTCGCTGCAGCCGACGGCAAGGAGCGTGAGCAGCAGGAGCGTCAGATTTTTCTTTTCTTCCCCGGCTGCTTTCTTCCCGGAAGAAGAATTGATCAGCAAAATGGCGCAGGCCGCAAGAAGAAGCCCCCCGATCTTCAGCAGTGAAGGGATCTCGTTAAAGAAGAGAAAGCTGACGGCAAGCGGCACGATGAGGCTCAGCTTCGAGAAGGCGGAGGTCATGGTCGCTCCGTTCACTTTCACACTGGTCTGGATCAGGACAAGGCCTACCACGTAAAGGAACCCGGCCACGGTGCTCATGAGCAGCGTGGAGGAGCTGAGGGAAAAAAGCTTTCCCTTTTCCGGCATCTGCAGAAACGCGATCAGCACGCAGGTGAGGTAATTGCCCAGAATAATGCCGAAGCGGTTCCCCTTCGGATTCCGGAAAAGCTTGAGGACTAAGGTGAGCGTCGCACTGCAGAGCGCGGCAAGAAAAAGATAGATCATACAAAACTCCATTATCGAGGCAAAGATAAGCCTGCGCAGAAAATATAACAAAAACTTTATTCAGATTCAAGCGGCTCTGTGCTATAACATGTTTCGTGAACGTGATATAAAGAAGATGAAGAAGGAATGAACAAGAAAGAATGAATGGAACAGACACATATCTTGAATATAACAAAGCCCTGCGCCTGGGGCAGAAGGAGAAAAAAGCGCTTCTGGACGCGGGGAAGGACCCGTATCCGGCTGTGCTGGGAGAGGTCCTGCCGGATCTTTCCGCTCATACCGTCCGGGAGCTCGGGATCATTGAGATTCCGGCGGACAGGATCATCGGCACGGTGACGGCCGGCCGCGTCAATGCCTTTTCCGCAGGCTTTTATCCGCTCTTAGAAGAAAAGAGCGAGTTCGGACAGAAGTGGATCACGCTCTGCGAGGCGCATCTTTCGGAGACCGGGATCCGCGAGCCCATTTTATGCTATGAGTATCTGGGCGATTTTTATGTGCAGGAGGGAAATAAGCGCGTCAGCGTTCTGAAATATTTCGGCGCGACCCGCATCCCGGCCAGGGTGAAGCGGGTGATGCCGCTGCCGTCCGAAGAGCCCCGCATCCGTGCGTATGAGGAGTTTCTCGATTTTTACAAGCTGACCGGTCTGTATGACATCCAGTTCAAAAAGCCCGGCAGCTATGCAAGGCTTCTTGCTTTGCTGGGGTGTGACAATATCACGCCGTGGTCGGAGAGTGACAGAAGAGTGCTCTCTTCGCGCTGGCATTTCTTCCGAGAAGCTTTTGACAGTCTGGAAAAGACGGAACAGGAGCTGTATCCGGAGAAAGCCCTGCTGCTGTGGCTCAGGGTCTATCCGTATGAACAGCTGAGCAGGATGAGTGCAAGGGAGTTAAAGGCGTCGCTTGCCGCGCTGTGGGGCGACGTCATCGCGGGGAGCGGAACGGGAACGCCGAGTTTGGTTACAGAGCCGCAATGCGGCGGGCAGAGCGTTCTGGAGAAGATCATTTCCCCGGCGCCGAGCTATCTGAATGTCGCCCTCATCTACAAGCTGGACAGCGCGACGAGCCACTGGACAAGAGCCCACGAAAAAGGTGCGCGGGAGATGGAGGAGGCGCTTTCCCCGCGTGTCACGGTCCGTCACTACTTCCATGCCGATACGCCAAAGGAAACGGAAAGCGCCATCGAAAAGGCGGTCGCAGACGGTGCAGAGCTTGTCTTCACCACTTCGCCGCAGCTGCTGCGGGAGACCCTGAAGGCGGCGGTCCGCTATCCGAAGATCCGCTTCCTCAACTGCTCTGTGGACACCACACTTTCCAGCGTGCGCAGCTATTACTGCAAAACGTTTGAGGGCAAGTTCATCACCGGGCTGATCGCCGGCGCGCTTGCGGAAAAGGATGAGATCGGCTATATCGGCTCCTATCCGATCCTGGGCGTCCCTGCTTCTATCAACGCTTTTGCCCTCGGCGCGCGCATGACCAATCCCCGGGCAAAGATCCTGCTTGAATGGTCGAGCCTGCCCGGAGACCCTGCGGAAAGGCTGTTTGCAAAGGGCGTCAGAGTCGTATCCAACCGTGATGTGCCGCTGCAGAACCCGTGGTACCTGGCGAACGGCCTTTACGGAACGTATCTTATGAATGAAGAAGGCGCGCTCACCCCGCTTGCCTCCCCGGTCTGGCTTTGGGGGAAGCTTTACGAACACATCGTCCGCTCCGTGCTTGACGGCAGCTGGACGGCAAAAAAGACGCCTGCGGAAGCCGTGAATTACTGGTGGGGCATGAGCAGCGGCGTGATCGACGTGGAGTTTTCCGACCTTGTCCCGGAAGGTGTCAGATCACTGGCTGAGTTTATGATGCAGGAGATCCGCGAAGGACGCCTGGATCCGTTTAACCGCCGCATCTATGCGCAGGACGGCAGCCTGAAGAATGACGGGACCCGCAGTCTGACGCCTCTTGAACTTGTCCGTATGGACTGGCTCTGCGACAATATCGAAGGGCGGATTCCTGCTTTTGAGGAATTAGCCCCCATCTCACAGCCTCTCGTAAGGGAGCTGGGGGTTTACCGGGAGACTATCCCGCCGGAGAAAGAAGAGAAGCAATGAAGATCCTGGCGATCGCTGATGAAGAAAGCCCCGCGCTCTGGGACCACTACATGCCGGGCAGGCTTAACGGCTACGATCTGATCCTGTCCTGCGGTGATCTGAAAGCCGATTACCTGACCTTTCTGGTGACCATGGGGCATGCGAGGCTGCTGTATGTGCACGGAAATCACGACGGTTCCTATGAGGTGAAACCGCCGGAGGGCTGTGACTGTATCGATGACCAGCTGGTCGTATACAACGGGGTCCGGATCCTGGGGCTCGGCGGCTGCCTGCGCTACCATGACGGACCGTATCAGTACACGGAAAAGGCAATGCGGCGCCGCATCGCCCGCCTTCGCTTTGCGCTGCGGCGGGCAGGGGGCGTTGACATTGTGATCACGCATGCGCCGCCCAGGGGACTCGGTGACCGCGAAGACCCGGCGCACATGGGCTTTGAAGCTCTGCGCGCCCTGATCGACCGTTGGCACCCGTCCTATCTGTTGCACGGCCATGTGCATCTGCGCTACGATCACAGCCTGCCGCGGGAGCAGGTCTACGGCGACACCCGCATCATCAACGTCTCCGAGCGTTTCGTTCTGGAAATCCCGGACGTTCCCCTGAAGGATCCGAAGAACAAAGGCCGCCTGATCCGGAAGACCCGCCGGAAGAGCGAAGACAGTGCCTGGGGATTTGACTGGAATAAGTGAGGCGGCGCGGAAACGCATTGCCTTAAGATATTGGATATAAAAACGCGTATCATTCCGAGCAAAGGCGACAAAGCCTCCGAAGCGAAGAATGACACGCGTTTTATTATTTCTGATCAGTTTCCGGCAGAGGCAGTGGGGTAATCAGGATAGGCTTGCAGATAGGTCAGCATGTGCGAGGCGACCTTTTTCTGATTCTCTGAATAGAATTCCAGTTTATCGATCTCAAATGTCTTTGCCGTCTGCGTCAGGTCATCGCGGCTCAGCAGCTCTTTCATCCCGCTGAAGTCCTTGGCCAAATAATCAGCCGGGTTTTCTTTGAAAGTACTCGAGGTAAAGGCGTCGACTAATAACGGATACGTCAAAACGCAGCCGAGCAAAGAGGCAGTATCTGCCTTCAGCCATTCCTCCGGCAGCTTGCAGGCCTCGAGCATTGCGCTATGGTCGCCGCGCACCTTTTCCCATTCTTCCATGCCCGGATGAACGGGATACTGGTAAACAGAGTATTGATCTTTCTGTGCGCATCCTATCAGCAAAGAAGCACAGAGAATGAATGCGAACAATAAAACAAGACTTTTTCTCATGATCGGTTCACCGTTCCTTTTCGATTGTCTTTCTCTTTGCTGCAGCCGATTGTGAAACAGGCCGTTGCTTGGTTGCAAACAAAACTTAAGATTAATATATCAATTAAGGCTTCTGAATTCAACTATAAGCAACGGTCTTTTTATATGGAAGGCAGTGTTGAAAAATGCTGATCTGATAGGCGGCTTTTCGAAGTGATGAGAGAGGGGGATCTCCGACTCGGCGTGCCGGGCACGCCTCGCTGGATCGTTCGGCCGGCCAATCGAGCGGCGCCTGCGGCTTGCTCTCCTGGGGCCTCACAGAGAAACCCTGCGGGTTTCTCTCCCAGACGACCGCATAACAAAACACAGGACCACCCAAAGGCGGTCCTGTGTTTTGTTATGGAGCATAGGGGGATCGAAGCCGAACATTCGTTCGGACAACACCGGTGAAATCAGTTTTCAGATGACGTCTAACGGATTCAAACTAAACTAAAATACTGCAGAAAGGAGGTTCCGGCGATTCCACTTCTTTCTGGGAAGTAACTCAAGGGAGGTGACTCGTTCAAGTATCTTTTTGGGCTGCCGAATCAAGCCGCCATATATGTGTCGAAGTTTCATCAAACAAAGCTCCGTAAACCATCCCGTATGTGTCAGGTCCACACTGTTCGACAATAAGCACTCTCTCACTTTCAGATATCACACGACATATCTCGCCGGATACGGTGAAACGGGATATCACGGTTCCCGCACTATTAAATACCGTCAAAATGTTTTGTTTTTCATTTACGCCGATGATCCTTCCGTCAGTGAGTACCGCAATCGTATATGCGGGGATCTCTAAGTTGACTTTCCGAATGGTTCCGTCATATAAATCACTGATATATACTGATCGAAGGTCAGGATCAAACCAATGATAATTATCACAAAAACGATCATCCTTGATATAGACGCCCCACTCAAATCCATTTATTCTGCGTTTTTCCATCAGATTCTCATTCAGACAAATAAGCTCTTTTGTTGAACGTTTATAATATATAAACTCTTTTATCGTTTTAACATATGTTAGTTGATACACGCCATCTGTATATGGGATGCTTATAGAATGGAGCAATTCACCTGTTTCACCATTGATCTGCCAAATCAGTGCATCTGCCTTCACAACGGCATTGATTCCTGAAGCAAAGAGAGTAATGATACCTTCTGATGAACTGTGAATGTAGGTCATAACCTGGTGTGGATCCATCTCCGGACTGAAGCGCCAGCGTTCTGTTCCATCTTTGTCCAAACAACTGATATAGCCTAATCCGGACATTCTGGACCATCCATATTCACTATAATGCTCCTGAATAATATGATGGAACAGAATTACCGGCTCTTTGTTTGCCGTATTCCATACTGCACAATTAATGACATCGGGAAAAGGCCCCAAATCTTGCTTTTCTTTTGTTTCGCCGTTGAACAGAAACAAACGCGCCTGATGAGATTTGTTGTCAAGGTACGGATATGCCACAAGCAAATGACTGCCCGGGACAAGGTAGCGCTTCATATTTATTTCATAGAGCAAAGTACTGAGATCGTATTTTTGCCACTGAGGCCGGAGCATCTCCAAAAGCGATTGCCGAAGCTTCATCTCCTCCGGCCAATCTTCTCTGGCTATTTCAGTGAGCGTGAATTGATTGGGGCGTTTCCGCAGTAATGCCTCACGTTTTTTTATTGCTGCTACTGTTGAATCGCTTCGGGGAACCGTACGAGCTTCCTCTTCCTGAAAATCATATAACGCAGCGCCAACAGTTTCTTCCAATAAACTCACCTGTTCTTCCAGACTGCAGCAGTGAGAAGCATAGCGAAATGCCTTGGAAGGTTCTCCATTTCCAAATAGTTCATTCAGCTTTTTGCCCAGTTTAGCCCATGACGCATTGCTTTCGCATGCGGCTCGTTTTCTTCCCTCCTGATAAAAGTGACAGAAAAAAAGATCATCATCAAAATAATGAAAGAGCAATGCTGAAGTTCCGCTTGACTTTGTTATCCTGCCGGCCAATTTGCTCAACCGACGTATATTATCTATCTCAGTTTCATGAGAAGGAACAATGGTAAGCCACGGCGGATTCTGATCCCGCAATATATCTGTCGGAGCGAGCATTGGCTCCAGTGTAGAACGCTCCATTCCATATATACTCAGTGTCGTTAATGTGGTTCCCATAGCTGTCCCTCGTTCCGTAGAAATTCGTCATTATCACTTATTCCCTGCTTTTGATTAACTGAGCATCGAATGGCTTCTCATATACTGATACCAGTTTTCAGAATACCTTGTATCCCATGCCACATGGGTGATTTTTGAGTAGGGAAAGGCATATGGGGCGTCTTCAAATATCCCGTCAGCATCAAAACTGTCCAGCAGCAAATATCGTGCACATACTTTTCTAATCAGTCCTATCCTGAAAACCTCATTGTTCTCGTCCTCAACAATAATAAACCGACCCTGCAAAACGGGAGAACGAAACACGGTCTGCCAAGAAGTGATATCGACGTTGGGATTCTTTATCTCTTTAGTGACGCCTTTCCATACATTGATCTGTTCGCATAAGTCAAATTTCACTTCTGCCTTTTTCAAATCGGAAATCTTCCTGATGTGGTAACCGTCAAGTTCAAAATCGTTCTCTTCCTGCCCGAGAATGAGATGCTCGCTAACGGCATTTGGATAGTAATACCAATAATTCTCGTCATACTTGAAATAAGTGCGAAGGATCTTATCCGTTCCGATACACGAGGAAATTAAATCGATTTTTTCTTGTTTCTTCATGACATTGTCTCTCATATCTTTTTGGTTTCTGTAGCGCTATCTTAGGCTCTCCTGTTATACCGAGGAGCTATTAATAATTATACCGAAATTCCCGACTTAGTTCAACTTTTAAGCTCTTGCTCAGGTGATTTTCTGCGCTTTTCTCAATCGTTTCAAAAATATCCTGGTGCCCCTTATAAAATCCGTCTTCCCACGTTCTCCCATATGAGGGGGATCGGAATAATCCACAAAAAACTCTCAAAAAGAGCTTCCGGCACTAATAAAATCCGCCTTCCCATTCTCTCGCTATTGAGAGGCTTCAGAAAGATTCGGGATCGAAGGAAAAAACAAAAGAATCCGAGTTTTTGCCGAAAAGGCGCATATTTTGAGGCTTCTCGTGCTCCAGCACTTGAGGGGACTTTTCAAAAGCCCCCGCACCTTGACAACTGAATACCTGACACCGGGCGAAGATACGACGCTGCGAAGACGCAGCCGGACTGACGAGCGGAGCAACGCCAGGGTGAAACTCCCGGGCAGAGAACGGACCTGATGCTCAGCCGAAGCAAAACATAGGGGAAATCTGTGCCAAGATGCTGCAGCCAGAAAAAGGAAGGAGGTGATACCATGCCAAGAATGTCGAAAAGAGACAAGCTATATTGGGCTTCTTTATCGATCCGGCAACAGGCCGGAGGAAGTTCAACCACGTTTGCCGCTGCTGTGCGCGCGATTGTAAGCAGAGTTTCCGGACAGAACTGATCTGCTGTCTGAAGTATCTCGGCAAGCGCAGCAAGGAAGCTCGGACGGGCATTGCCGGAAGCAGACCGCAAAAGTCGCAAAAAACAGCAAATCTGCCCGAGAACGGATTTTGGCAGGGAAATATGTGAGAGCGGTGCACAGAAGCCGCTGCAGGCCTAAAATTCGACGAAATACGCCCCGAAACATGACGCAAATCAGGCAGGTGTTACCCGATTCTGAGGGAACGGTTCCGGATCAAGAAAAAGAAGCGGCAGCAGTCGGGGGAAATGTGACGCCAAAATGGCATCAGACTTTCCTTCCGGAGTTAAAGCCTAAAACGCCAAAAGAGCTTAAACCGACCCAGAAAAAGGGTAAAAAAAGGATAGTTCTCAATAGTTCTCAAGAAAAACAGCATCAAAACATCAAAAAACCGCGTATTTACGCGGTTTTTAAAGGATGGAGCATAGGGGGATCTCCGACTCAGCGTGCCGGGCACGCCTCGCTGGATCGTTCGGCCGGCCAATCGAGCGGCGCCTGCGGCTTGCTCTCTTGGGGCCTCACAGAGAACCCCTACGGGTTTCTCTCCCAGATGACCGCATAACAAAACACAGGACCACCCAAAGGCGGTCCTGTGTTTTGTTATGGAGCATAGGGGGATCGAAGCCGAACATATGTTCTGGACGTGTTGGTTAAACAGGCTTTCAGATGACAATAGACGAATTCAAACCGCACTAAAGAATGACAGAAAGGAGGCTCCGGCGATTCCACTTCTTTCTGGGAGGTAACTCGGAAAAGGTAACCTTATAAGAAGCACACTGAGATAATTAGGCATGCGCGGCATGGATCACCTCCCTTCTGAGCGTCGTGTCGGTGCAAAAAAAAGACCTGATCGGTCCGAAAACTGTAGCGTTTCGGGGCGAAAATCAGGTCAGAACGGGCTTTACGTAAGCCCAAAGTCAAATCGTACGAATTGTATTGCGATTCCTTGATATCTATACCAAAACCCGCTATAATATTTTTATTGCAAGTTGGCGGTCTACAATGGCCGTTTCTGCTCTGCATAATGGCCGCTGTACACCGCAGGCCCGGTCATCCCGTTCAGGGCACTATGTCAGCACAGCCCTATTCTTATGGTAGCTTGATTCCCCTGGTCAGCACACCAGAGGCTTCCACTAAACGCATTTACATGACACATTAGGAGTTGGCAACATTATGCCTCGTAAGAGAATTTATGAAATAATCGAAAAATCAAGCCACAAGGACAAGCTAAGCACTGCTTATGACTTGTTCATGATTGTTGTTATTGTTCTGAGCCTTGTTCCACTTGCTTTTAAGGAGGACTATCCTGTTTTTACTATTGTGGACAAGGCGGCTATGTATATCTTCATTGCCGACTACATTCTTCGATGGATTACCGCTGACTATAAATTCAAGCAGCCGTTTGTTCGTTCGTTTATTAAATATCCTTTTACCTTGATGGCGATCGTTGACCTCGTCTCTATACTGCCTTCTCTGAATATCGTCAGTAATGGATTCAAGATTCTTCGTGTGCTCAGAATGATTAGGGCTTTACGAGTACTTCGTGTCTTCAAGACAATGCGGTACTCTAAGACCTTTGAAATTATCGGTAATGTTCTCCGGTCTTCAAAAAAGTCCTTGATTGCTGTCTGTGCTCTGGCTGCAGGGTATATTATGGTTTCTGCCTTGGTTGTTTTCAATGTTGAACCTGATTCTTTTGAGACCTTCTTTGATGCTATTTACTGGGCTACCGTATCCCTAACCACTGTAGGCTATGGAGATATATACCCAGTATCAACCTTGGGTAGAGTTATTACAATGATTTCATCCATCTTCGGGATCGCTATCGTTGCTCTCCCTGCAGGTATTATTACGGCAGGATATATGACTGAACTCGAAAAGTCACAGATCACAAAAATGGATGATAATCCATCTATTGAACAAGATACAGAAACTCCCTGTTAGTCTATTAATGGAGGTATGTAATGAACCTCACTGCTATTTCTATGGGTGACGTTACCATTACAGCTGAAACAGCTAACGGGAAATCTGCTTCGTTGACGCTCACAGTCGATGGTACAAAACGAGTAATGAAAGTTCAAGTTTCTCATCGGAGAACAGATGATGTTAATATCGGTGATGAGTGGACTTATTACAATGAAATAAACGGGCAAAACGCTGGGAGGGAATACATAGTGACTGCAGGGGAAACACTAACCTTCCATGCCAAGTACATTGAGTCAGATGCAAATCCTGATGTTGGTGAAGTTACAAAAACCTATACAGTCACAGAGGATGACATTAAAAATGGCTTTACCTTCTCGATGGAACTCGATGTAACAGAAAACGGTGGTTCTAACAGTGGCAAAAGTGCTCATTTTGTAATAATCTTCACGTTTTCAAGAAAATAAAACAAAACAAGAATAATCCTTAAAGAACGGCTTGTCATAAAATGACCTGCCGTTCTTTTTTTTAGTATTCATAACCACATATTTACAGCGGCACAGAAGCTTTTGTGATGCCACGCTGAAGTCCTCTAAAAGCTCGATATCAAAATTCCAGACTTAGTTCAACTTTTAACGCCTGCTCAGCTGATTTTCTGCGCCTTTCTAAATCTTTCTCAAAAAAAATCCTGGCGACCCTTATAAAATCCGTCTTTCCACGTTCTCCCATATGAGAGGAGCAGAAAAAGCCAAAAGAAATATTTTGGAACTACCACGGTTTGTTCTTTCCGATGCTCTACCACTTGAGGGGACTCCTCAAAAGGCCTCCGCACCTTGACAACTGAATACCTGACATCGGGCGAAGATACGACTCTGCGAAGACGCAGCCGAGCTGACGAGCGGAGCAACGCCGGGGTGAAACTCCCGGGCAGGGAACGAACCTGATGCTCAGCCGAAGCAAAGCACAGAAGCAATCTGTGCCGATATGCTGCAGCCAGAAAAAGAAAGGAGGTGATACCATGCCCAGAATGTCCAAAAGAGACAAGCTGTACTGGAGTTTCTTTATCGATCCGGCAACAGGCCGGAGGAAGTTCAACCACGTTTGCCGCTGCTGCGTGCGCGATTGCAGGCAGAGTTTCCGGGCGGAACTGATCTGCTGTCCGAAGTATCTCGGCAAGCGCAGCAAGGAAGCCCGGACGGGCATTGCCGGAAGCAGATCGCAAAAGGCGCGAAAAACAGCAAATCTGCCCGAGAACGGATTTTGTCAGGGAAATATGTGAGAGCGGTGCACAGAAGCCTCTGCTGGCCAAAATCCGCCGAAATACGCCCCGAAACATGACGCAAAACAGGCAGGTGTTACCCGGTTCCGAGGAAACGGTTCCGGACCAGGAAAAAGAAGCGGCAGCAGTCGAGGGAAAACAGACGCCAAAATGGCATCGGCCCTTCCCCCTCTCACACTCTCCCCTATATACCATCATGCCGTCTAAAGAAAAGAATAGTGGGTTAGATATTAATATTTATATAGCTATTTAATACTAACGGCGGAAAACGCGGTCCGGGTGTCATAGCAAGCACCGCCTTCGTACGGATAATCTGCCGATTATCGTCCGAAGACACCTTGTCAGGGCCACCCTGAGACCCGCGGATAAAAAACTCACAGACAGATGAAAGGAGAAAGACGAAAAAAACTAAAGGAGGAGCTATGACCAATTTATCACGAAAACAGGAGTCAGGCATATTCCGGGAAGCCGAAAAGTATGATATGATTGACCCCGGAATCGCCGGAATCAAAGAGGAATTGAAGAAGGCGAAAGACATCATCAGTCAATACTGGATGAAGTACAACGAGAAAGACGGGTACTGGTACGCCAAAGTACCGAACCCGAAGAGAGGAGGAAAAAAGACCGCCATCAAGCGGCGCAGCAAAAAGGCCCTGGAGGAAGCCATTCTGGAGGCTCATTACCGGCGAACGGGAGAAGCAGCCAACGTGAATGCTCCGTCCTTCAGCCAACTGTATCCCCTGTGGAGAGCCTATAAGATCCGTGTGAAGGAACATCTCGAATCCACCGCGATCCGTAACGACGGGTGCTACAGGAAATATCTGAAGAACGCGGACTGGATCGACCGAGATATCAGTGAGATCAAACCGATCGAGATCCGGAAATGGATGAAGATCACGGCGGCGGACAGAGCTCCGACCAAGCACGATTTCACCAATCTGCACGGGATCATCAACGGGGTATTCACCTTTGCCCTGGACGAGGGGCTTGTGGATGAACCGATCGCTCCGTTTATTTCGGGGATCGGCCGGAACGGAAGGCTCTTCACTCCGATGAAATCACAGCTGCCCGAATATGATGCGACACAGGTCTATACCAAAGAAGAAGCGGAAAAAGTTCTCGCACAGCTGCAGTGGGATCATATCGTGGATCTCGGAATACGGCTGCTGTTCTGGACAGGACTGCGGATCGGCGAGCTGCTTGCGCTGCGCTGGGAAGATATCTCAGAAGATTATTCGGAGATTCTGGTGCGCCGCCGGCTGACGAGCCAAAAGGAAGGGGACCGCTATATCCATCCGGTGCTGGAAGGCACGAAGGGGAAAGGTTCCTACCGGCGTGTTCTGATCCCGCCCGACGTTCTGCAGCCGATCATTCTGGCAGCAAGAAAGATCAATCCGGACGGCGCATACATCTTCACCAATAAAGGAGATGAACCGATGACACAAGGCTCCTTCGCCTCACGTCTGCGGCGGATATGCCGTTGGGCAGGTGTAGATTTCAAGAGTCTGCATAAGATCCGGAAGACGGTCGTGACCGAACTGATGGACCACCGGCTGCCGATGCCGCTCATCCAGAGCCAGGTCGGACATGCCAGTGCGCAGACCACGGAGAACTGTTACCACTTCAACAACAAGACGAAATACGAAAACGGCAGGAAGATTGCTTCTGCACTGCATGACTTCCTGCCGTTTGTCTCTGAAGCCTGACGTAACTCACGTAACTCGGCCCTTTTTTGCTCAAAAACCGTTGTGGGCCAACGGTTTTCGGAGTGGAGCATAGGGGGATCGAACCCCTGACCTCAAGATTGCGAACCTTGCGCTCTCCCAGCTGAGCTAATACCCCGAAGCACAAGTGATTATAACACACGTTCAGGAAAGTGCAAGCATTTTTTTGAAAAACCGAAAAAGAATCCAAATGTCCATAAAACTGTGATATAATCCGAATATCTCATTTTACAGGAGGGATCCTTATGGCATTCAAGGATCGCGGAAAAAAATTTCTGGTGCTGAGAACGATTCTGCTGTTTCTGGTGGGAACAGCGGTGTTTCTTGCTGTATTGAAAGCAGCCGGAGTTTTATGATACGCGGGCAAGAGACAGCCCCGGCCCGCAATGAGGGCGCTGCGACATCATTACTGGAACTGTTCCTGACCTTTTTTAAGATCGGGGCTTTTACCTTCGGCGGCGGATATGCGATGATCTCGATCATCGAGCACAGCTGTGTCGAAGAGAAAAAATGGATCACCCACGATGAGATGATGAACATCACGGTGATCGCAGAATCGACGCCCGGGCCGATCGCGATCAACTGTGCGACTTATGTGGGATATAAGCAGAGAGGTCTCCTCGGCGCTGCGGCGACAACGGTCGGCGTGGTGCTGCCTTCGTTTATCATTATTCTGGTGATTTCGGCTTTCCTGGACAGGTTTCTGGAGATTACCTGGGTTGCGAACGCATTCAGGGGGATCAAGATCGCGGTCGGAATCCTGGTCGTTGATGCCGCCGTGAAAATGATCAAAAAAATGCCGAAGCTGCTGCTGCAGTGGGGCATCATGATCTGCGCCTGCGCGGCCATGCTGCTTGCAGAGTTTATGGCGGTGAAGCTGTCCACGATCGTGCTCATGCTGGCTGCAGCCTTTGTGAGCCTGGCGGTATTTCTGGCACGGCAGGGCTTTGGGAAGGAGGCAGAGAAATGATTCTTCTCGAACTCCTCATCGGCTTCCTGAAAGTCGGCTTTTTTGCCTTCGGCGGCGCTTATGCGGCGGTTCCGCTTATCCGTGACGTGGTGCTGGATTACGGCTGGATCAGCGAGGATATGCTCTCGTATATCATTGCGGTCTCCGAATCAACGCCCGGCCCGATCATGGTGAATCTGGCCACTTATGTGGGCAGCACGCAGGCTGGCGTGATCGGCTCGCTCATCGCAACGACGGCAGTCGTTCTGCCTTCTTTTGTGATCACGATCCTGATCATGGTCCTGCTGAAAAAACTTATGGATAACCCGTACGTGGGGGCAGTTCTCGGCGGCCTTAAGCCCTGCATCATCGGGATCATCCTTTCCGTCGGGATCCATATGCTGATCAAAGAGCTCAGCATCGGTTTCGGGACCGGCTTCACGGTAGACTTGACAGCGCTTTTTATTGCTGCAGGCCTTTCTCTTATCTATTTCGGCTCCCGCAGACTGTTTAAAGACGGCATCACTGTCGGCTCACGGAAGATCCTTAAGAAAGGCCTTTCCCCCATCGGCCTGATCGTGGTCTCGGCCATTTTGGGCGTTCTGGTTTACGGGATTTGAAAGCGCCTGACCAGGCGGCTCAGATACGCATCATAGTCGTTTGAAAAACACAAATGCAATCAAATACCGGATCCGAAGATTAAAGATGTCTTCGGATCCGGTTTATTTTTCAAGAATGAATCTTATTTTGTGAGCTTCTTGCGGGCGATGACTTCCTTGCAGACGGTGACGATGTGTTCCGCGGTCAGGCCGAAGCGTTCGGCAAGATACTTCTGCGGGCCGACTTCGCCGAATTCGTCCTCGACGGCTACGACACCGGCCGGGACGGGGGCTTCTTCAAGCAGCACCTGGGAAACAGCGGAATAGAGGCCGCCGAAACGGTTGTGGTTCTCCGCGACGACCACGGCGCCGCATTTCTTCGCGAACGCGGCAACGGCCTCGCGGTCGATGGGCTTTACGGTAAAGCAGTCCACCACAGCGGCGTCGATGCCGTCGTCAGCCAGCGTCTTAGCCGCTTTCAGCGCTTCATGCAGCATCAGGCCGCAGGCGAAGATGACGACGTCGGAGCCGTCCTTAAGGGTCACGGCCTTGCCGATGGGAAGTTCGGAGCCTTCTTCGTAGATCTTTGCGTAGTCCTTGCGGCTGAAGCGGATGTACTTCACGCCGGGACGGTCCACGCACTGACGGATCACGCTGTCAAGGCAGGTGGCGTCCGAAACGTCGATGACGGTGGAGCCGGGCAGGGCGGAGTAGAGCGCCATATCCTCGAAGGGCATGTGCGTGCCGCCGTTTAGCGCGGCGGAAACGCCGGCGTCGGAGCCGAGGATGGTGATGTCGTTCTTCGCGTAGCCGGCAGACAGGAAGGCCTGGTCAAAGCAGCGGCGGGAAGAGAAGATGCCGAAGCTGTGGCAGATGGGCTTGAAGCCTTCTGCGGCAAGACCGGCGGCGACGCCGATCATATTGGCTTCGGCAATGCCGCATTCGATCGCGCGGTCAGAGGTCTTTGCATAGTTCAGGGTGCCGATGCAGCTCATAAGATCGGCGTCAAGATAGACGACCTTCGGATCCTTTTCCATGAGCTCGGGAATGACCTTGGAGGTCACGTTCTTACCCTGACGTTTATCCATTTCTCCGTTGTATACGATGTTCGGCATGGCTCAGTCCTCCAGTTCTTTCAGCTGCTTATTCAGCTCGGCGGTCCATTTCGCATACTGCTCGTCGCCGACCGGGATGCTGTGGTTCATGGGGGTAGCTTCAACGTCGGGGATGCCGGCGCCTTTGACGGTATCCATGACGATGGCATAGGGCTTGTCGCCGCCCTTACGGGTGCGTTCCAGCGCTTCGGCAAGCGCATCCACGTCGTTGCCGTTCACGGTGACGGTGTCAAAACCGAAAGCCTTGAACTTGTCTTCAAAGCTGCCCATGGGCATGCAGTCGTCCAGATAGCCATCCAGCTGGCGCTTGTTCCAGTCAAGCAGAACAACGAGATTGGAAAGCTTCTTCGCCGCAGCGAATTCAAAGGCTTCCCAGCACTGGCCTTCCTGGGATTCGCCGTCGCCGACGATGCAGAACACGCGGCAGTCCGAGCCTTTCAGTCTTTCGCCGTATGCCATGCCGGCGGCAAGGGAAGTGCCCTGTCCGAGCGAGCCGGTGGTCATATCGATGCCGGGCGTTTTGTTGCGGTCGGTATGGCTCGGCAGACGGGTTCCGGGCTTATTCATGGTCTTCAGTTCTTCGTAGGGGAAGAAGCCTTTGACGGCGAGCGTCGCATAAACGGCCGGGCCGCAGTGTCCTTTGGAGGTGACCAGCTTGTCGCGGCCTTCCCACTTCGGATCCTTCGGATCGTAGCGCATTTCTCTTCCGTAAAGCACCGCCAGAACGTCGGCAATGCTTAAGGACCCGCCGATGTGGCCGGACCCCACGGAATGGATCGCGTCAAGGATGCCGAGACGGATCTTCGTCGCCAAGGCTTTGACCTGTTTGGTTTCTTGTGCTTCCATATTATGTTCTCCTTGTCGTCTCTTTCAAGAAGAGTTTTTCCGGCAAATATTGTACACGTTTTCGCTAAAAAAGAAAAGCATAAATGTGACTTTTTTCAGAAGACGGATGCGGTTGTCAAATTCCGTCTGATGGAGTAAGATGGTGAGAACAGGCAGCATAGCCGAAATAAGGAGAAAATGATGAACACATGGATCGAAAAACATGCTGAGGAACAGCTTGAACTGCTGAAAACGCTGGCGGCGATCCCGTCCCCCTCGCATGACGAGGGCAGGAGAGTGGAATTTCTGCTGAACTGGCTGAAAGGAATCGGGATCGATGATGCCTATGCCGATGAAGCCAAGAACGTGATCGTGCCGTTTGCGGCGCCGGATGCGGAGGGACTGACGATCTATACGGCCCATACGGACGTGGTGTTCCCGGACGTGACCCCGCTTCCCGTGGTACAGGAGGGCGATATCCTGCGGGCGCCCGGCGTGGGCGACGATACCGCGAACGTGGTCGGCATCCTGATGACCCTGAAATATATCAAGGAACACGGACTTGTCCCGAAGGACCCGGTCATATTTGTGCTGAACAGCTGCGAGGAAGGGCTCGGGAACCTGAAGGGCATCCGTCAGGTGGTGAAGGATTTCGGACCGCGCACGAAGGAGCACATTTCCTTTGACGGCCCGTATAATTTCGGCATGATCGCTCAGGCGGTCGGCTCCGAACGCTGGCGCGTTTCGGCAAAGACTGTGGGTGGCCACAGCTATGCAGCCTTCGGGAATCCGAATGCCATCGTAGAGCTGTCGCAGCTGATCGTGAAATTAAGTACGCAGGAGGTGCCGAAAAAGGAAGGTGTTCATACGACCTTTAACGTGGGCACGATCTCCGGCGGGACCTCGGTCAATACGATCGCGCAGAATGCCGAAATGCTTTACGAATACCGTTCGAACGACAGGGAACACCTTGCGCAGATGCGCAGGCAGTTCATGGACGCGCTCGAAAGCGTAAAGAGCGGACGCGCGGAATTCTCGCTCGAGTGCGTGGGCGAGCGGCCCTGCGGCGGTGAGATCGATCAGGATGCCCTGGCACGCCTGCATGCGCGCGCGGAAGCCGCGATGCGCGAGGTATTGGGGCCGGAAGGAGAGATCATGAAGCGGCCGGGGTCGACGGACTCCAATATTCCGCTGTCGATGGGCATTCCTTCTGTGACCTTCGGCCTGTATGTGGGCGGCGGCGAGCATACCCGCGAGGAATGGCTGGAGATCCCGACGCTTAAAAAGGGACTTAAGATCGCTTTCAAGATGGTACTGGAGAACTTTGAATAGGCGATAACCCTCTCCCGCATTCGGGGGAGGGCAGGAGGAAATAAATGAAACAAGAACGAATCTACCCGAAGATCACAGTGACAAAGAAGGCTGAGGCAGCGCTCGAAGGCGGGCACCCGTGGGTCTATGACGCAGAGCTCCTGAATGTAGAGGGCGAGCCGGAAAACGGCGGCCTCGTGGACGTGCTGAGCCTTAAGGGAAAGTATCTCGGAACCGGTTTTTTAAGCGAGACCTCGAAGATCAGGATCCGCCTGATCTCGCGCAACGCAAACGATACCTTCGACGAAGCCTTCTGGAAAAGACGCCTTGCCTACGCCTGGAATTACCGCAAAACAGTGATGCGGGACGATATTTCGGCCTGCCGCATCATTTTCGGCGAGGCGGACCAGTTCCCCGGCCTTACCGTGGATCGCTATAACGATATTCTGGTGATGCAGACCTTAAGCCTCGGGATGGAAAAGCGGAAGGACGTGATCTTTCCTCTGCTGGTGCAGGTCCTCCGTGAGGACGGCCAGAAGATAAACGGCATTTTCGAGCGCAACGACGTGGCCATCCGAGCACTGGAAGGCCTTCAGGAAAACAAGGGCTGGTATGTACTGCCTGGAGAAACGGCGCCGGAAAGCGCGGTCACGGAGATCACGGAAAACGGCATCCGCTACAAGGTCGACGTGGAAAACGGCCAGAAGACCGGCTTTTTCCTTGATCAGAAATATAACCGCCTGGAGGTGGCAAGGCTTGCGCGAGGGCACCGCGTGCTTGACTGCTTTACCCACACCGGGAGCTTTGCACTGAACGCCGTCATGGGCGGCGCCGTGAGTGCGACGGCGGTGGACGTATCTGCAGCCGCGATCGAGATGGCGAGGGAAAATGCGAAGCTGAACGGTCTTGAGGACCGCATGGACTTTATCGTAGCGGACGTCTTCGACCTGCTGCCGAAGCTGGAGCAGGAGGGGAGTTCCTACGATTTCATCATCCTTGATCCGCCGGCCTTCACGAAGAGCCGGAAGACGATCCACAATGCCTTGCGCGGCTACAAGGAGATCAACAAGCGGGCCATGCACCTGCTGCCGCGGGGCGGGTATCTGGCGACCTGCAGCTGCAGCCATTTTGCAGACGAGGAGCACTTCAAGGCCATGCTCGCGGAAGCCGCAGCGGAGGCCGGGGTATCGCTTCGCCAGATCGAAGGCCGCAAGCAGGCGCCGGATCATCCCATTCTCTGGGGCGTGCCGGAGACGGATTATCTTAAATTTTTCCTGTTTCAGGTCGTGTAAAACAAGATGATTAATAAACCGAAAGGAAATTTTGACATGAAACCCTTGATCGGCATCAGCTGTTCCATCAAGTGTCTTGAGAAGAGCGCGAACTTCACCCTGCTTCCGCAGCAGTTCCATTATCTCGGGGAAGCCTATACGAACGCCGTGGAAAGAGCCGGCGGCATCCCGGTGATCCTGCCTTCGTTTGAAGAACCGGAGCTCATGAAGGAGGCCGCGGCGCGTCTTGACGGCGTCATCATTTCGGGCGGCGCGGATATCGATCCCGCGCTTTACGGAGAGCGGATCATAAGCGGCGTCGGCCCCATCGATTTCCGCCGCGATCAGGCGGAGGCCGCGCTTGCAAACTATCTGCTCGACGAGACCGACCTGCCGGTACTCGGCATCTGCCGCGGCATGCAGCTCATCAACGCGGTAAGGGGCGGCAAGGACATCCAGGACTTAAAGAGCGAGGGCTTTGCGGAGCACCGCCTTACGATGTATCAGCGGGATATCCCTTCGCATGACGTGGACCTTGTTCCCGGAAGCCGCATCGAAAAAATCATGGGCAGCTCCCGCGTCAGGACCAATTCCTTCCATCATCAGGCGGTAAGGAGCGCCGCGCCCGGCTGGACCGTGACCGGATATGCGGCGGATGACCGCTGCATCGAAGCCATGGAGCTCCCCGGAGAGCGCTTCGTCCTCTGCGTGCAGTGGCATCCGGAAGGCCTCGTGAAAAACGATGAAGAGCAGGCCATTTTCCGCGCGCTCGTGAGCGCCGCGAAGGAGCGTCTTGCTTAAGCGGCTGAAATCCTTCTTTCCCTCTTTTTGGCGTTGACAAAGTCAGGGGAACGGTGATAGACTCGCCTTAAAGAAAAACGAAAACAGTCGGTTGAACGGTTCGGGAGAGAGCGCGGGAGCGCCGCCGAAGGGGATAAAAACTCTCAGGCAAAAGGATCGGATCGGGACGAAACTCCGAAAAGTGTATTGTATGCACGCCGAAGGTGCAACCCGCAAGGGGAATCTCTCAGGCTGAAAACGGAGGCATGAAGACGTAAGGTCTTTGTGCCTCTTTTTGATTATTTCGGTCTAAGACCGATCGTGAAAAGAAGATCAATTTCAGGAGGTTCCGGAATGAGTGAATTAAAACGGACATGCCTTTACGACACGCACGTGTCGGCCGGCGCCACGATGGTGGATTTCGGCGGCTGGGAGATGCCGGTGCAGTACCCGACGGGGATCGTGGCCGAGCATCTGTACACCCGCAGCAAATGCAGTCTTTTTGACGTCTCGCACATGGGCAGGCTGCTTGTGGAGGGCCCGGACCGGGTGCGCTTCCTGCAGCACGTCGTGAGCGCGAACGTGGATGCTCTGCTTCCCGGCAGAGCCTTGTACTGTATCCTGCCGGATGAGAACGGCTGCGCGGTGGATGACGCCTATCTCTACCGCTTTGAGGAAGACCGCCTGCTCCTCGTGGTGAATGCCGCGAACATCGATAAAGACCTGGTACATCTGGAAAAATACCTCGGCGGCTATGACTGCCGGATCACGAATATTTCCGCAGAGTGGGCCTGCATCGCGGTGCAGGGGCCGGAGAGCAAGGACCTGCTGATGCAGCTTTCGGGCGGCGAGCAAATCACGGAGCCCATGAAAAACTATGTGAATACGCTGCCGCTTGAAGGTCACCTTGCCCGCATTGCCAAGACCGGCTATACTGGAGAACCGCTCGGCTACGAGGTCTTTGTGAAGACGGAGGACGCCGCCTGGCTGTGGAACCGCCTTTGCGAGCTCGGCGCCCGCCCTGCAGGACTCGGCGCCCGCGATACGCTCCGCCTGGAGGCAGGCCTGCCGCTGTACGGCCACGAGATGGGAAAGGATCCTGACGGCGTCCCGATGCCCGTCTATTCCGCACCGGTCGCCCGCTTTGCCGTGAGCTTTGCCCCGCAGAAGGGCGATTTCATCGGACGCGCCGCTTTAGCAAAGCAGTATGCCGCCTGGCAGCGCATCATGAACCGTGAAGGCGGAGACAATTCCGCACTGCCGCGCCGCATCATGTGCATCGCACTCAAGGAAAGAGGCGTTATGCGCGCGGGCATGCCGTTATATAAGGGGGACAGGCAGGTCGGCTGGGTCACCAGCGGTACCATGGTTCCGTTTTACAAGGCAGAAGGCGAAGGCCTTGAGTCCGTGATCACCGACGAGGTCATGAAGCGGGCTATCGGCATGGCCTACGCGGACAGCGAGCTGCTTCCGGACGACGAGGTGGAGGTCGACATCCGCGGCAAACGCATCAAAGCCGTCATTGCCGAACGGCACCTTGACACCATGGCGCCGCCCTACGCGCGCCCGATCATTTACGGATATACGCTGGCGGAACACGTGCCGGAAGAAGGGAGCCGTCTCGAGAAGGCCGTCCGCCTGCTGGAAAAGGCTGCCGACAATCACGAATGGCGCCAGAGCCGCTGCATCAATCTGATCCCTTCGGAAAATACGCCGAGCCGGGCGGTCAGGCTGCTGTCCTCATCCGACCCGAGCGGCCGCTATGCCGAACACAAGACAGTAAAGTCCTTCTACGATAAAGATATCTTCTACTATCAGGGCACGAAGTTCATCGACTGGGTCGAGCAGCAGCTCGTGGAGGAGATGAAACTTTTTCTTGGCTCGAAGGAGGCGGAGACCCGCGTCACCAGCGGCCAGATGGCAAATACCGCGGTCTTCTCGGCGCTCATGGATTTCAAGAACCGCCTGAACCGCAAACAGACGCCGCTGCGCCTCGGGTACGTCCTGAACAACCATATCATCAAGGGCGGGCATCTTTCGGCCCAGCCCATGGGCGCGCTGCACGATTACATCGCCGTCGATCCCGTGACCGAACAGAATGCGGTCGTGAACTTCCCCGTCTGCCCGGACAACATCTACAAGATCGACGTGGAAGAGACAAAGAAGGTGATCGCGGAATATAAGCCCGAACTCATCATCTTCGGCAAGAGCATGGTGCTCTGCAAAGAGCCCGTGGCTGAGATCCGGAAGTTCGTGGATGAACAGGGCATTAAGACGACCATCATGTACGACATGGCGCACGTGCTCGGCCTCATCGGACCGCATTTCCAGGAACCCTTCAAGGAAGGCGCGGAGATCGGGACCGGTTCGACGCACAAGACCTTCTTCGGTCCGCAGCGCGGCGTGATCGGCACGAACTGGGACGAAGACGAACTGAAGTACGAGCTGTGGGAGACCATCCAGAGGCGCGTCTTCCCCGGCAGCGTCTCCAACCATCATCTGGGTACGATGCTCGGCCAGCTCATGGCAGCCTATGAGATGAACACGTTTAAGGACGAGTACCAGAAGGCGGTCATCGCGAACGCCAAGCACTTCGCGAAGGCGCTGGCGGCGCGCGGCCTGAAGGTGGAAGGCGACCCGGCCATGGACTACACCGAGACCCACCAGGTGATCGTGAGCGTCGGCTACGGCAGGGGCGCGGAGATCGCGGAACGGCTGGAGAAGAACAACATCATCGTCAACTACCAGGCGACGCCCGACGAGGAAGGCTTCACGGCCTCGGGCGCGCTCCGCATGGGCGTCTCGGAAATGACCCGCTTCGGCTTCGGCCCCGCGGAATTCGATAAGCTCGCCGACCTGATTGCGGACTGCATCCTGAACGGAAAGGACGTCGGAGAGGATGCGGCGGCGCTGCGTGACGGCTACACGGCGATGCGCTACTGCTTTAACGATGAGGAACTCGGCGAGGCCCTGGAACGCCTTGCCGGCATGCTGAGGTAAGAAGATCCTTTGCTTCGCTCAGGATGACAGGCGCGTGTGCCTGGGAATTCGCTCAGGATGACAGCATCGTTTGTCATCCTGAGGGGGAGCGCCGAAGGCGCGGACCCGAAGGATCTTTGTATAAAAAACGCTAAAATCATTTGCCCACAGGAGGTATAATCATGAACAACCCCGTAAGTCTGCAGTATTCCCGTTCCCATGAATGGATGAGCCAGGAAGACGACATCGCCGTAGTCGGCATCACCGATTTTGCCCAGCACGAGCTCGGCGACGTGGTCTTTATCAATCTGCCCGAAGTGGGCGATGAAGTGACTGCCGGCGAAGCGTTCGGCGACGTGGAATCCGTAAAGGCTGTTTCCGACCTCATCAGCCCGGTCAGCGGCACCGTCCTTGAGATCAATGAAGAACTGCTCGATTCTCCCGAACTGCTGAACGACGACCCCTATGCCAACTGGATCATCAAGGTCGAAAACGTCAGCGATACGGAGGAACTGCTTTCCGCCGCCGCCTACGCGGATCTCTGCGAAACGGAGGCATAAAATGAGCAGTTATATCCCTTCTTCCGAGGCGGAAAGACGGGAGATGCTGGAGGCCCTCGGCCTGAAGGACGTAGGAGAGCTTTACCGCGACGTTCCGGAGAGCGTGCGACTGCAAAAGCCCCTTGATCTTCCGGAAGGCCTGAGCGAGATGGAAGTGCGGAAGGCGCTCGAAGACATGGCAAAGCTCAACAGGAATTACCAAACGATCCTGCGCGGCGCCGGCGCCTACGACCACTATATCCCTTCCATCGTCCGCTACATTCCCGCGAAGGAAGAATTTCTGACCGCCTATACGCCTTATCAGGCGGAGATGAGCCAGGGCTTACTTCAGTCCATCTTCGAATACCAGACCATGATCTGCGAACTGACCGGGATGGACGTTTCCAACGCCTCGGTCTATGACGGGGCGAGCGCGGCGGCCGAAGCGGCTGCGATGTGCCGCGACAGGAAAAGAAGCGTCACCCTGATCTCGGGCGCGGTGCATCCCGATACTATCAACACGGTCCGCACCTACTGCTACGGCGCCGGGACCGAACTTAAGGTCGTTCCCGTAAAGGACGGCAAGACCGATTTTCAGGCGTTAAAGGAGATGCTTGCGGCAGACACCGCCGGCTTTATTTTCCAGCAGCCGAACTTCTACGGTCTTTTCGAGGACGCGGAAGAAATGATCGCAGCCGTCCATGAAGCCGGGGCGATGGCGGTGATGAGCTGCAATCCGATCGCCCTTTCGATCATGAAGACGCCCGGCGAGCTCGGCGCGGATATCGCGGTCGGCGAAGGCCAGCCGTTAGGGCTCCCGCTCGCTTATGGCGGCCCGTACCTGGGCTTCATGGCGACCACAGGCAAATATATGCGCAGGCTTCCCGGCCGCATCGTGGGCGAGACCGTCGACAGCCGCGGCGGAAGAGCTTACGTTCTTTCCCTGCAGGCCCGCGAACAGCACATCCGCCGCGAAAAGGCGAGCTCCAACATCTGTTCGAACGAAGCGCTCTGCGCCCTGACTGCCGGCTTATACATGGCGGTCATGGGGCCGGACGGAATGGCCGAGACCGCAAGACAGTGCATGGCGAAGGCGCATTATTTAGCGGCAAAACTGGAGGAAGCCGGCTGCAGGCCGGAGTATTCCGGCGAGTTCTTCCATGAATTTGTGACCCGTCAGAAAAACGTGCGTGAGATCCTGGACGCGCTCGCAGACAAAGGGATCCTCGGAGGCCTCCCGCTTGAAGACGGAGAGTGCATCCTCTGGTGCGTTACCGAGAAGGCGTCAAAAGAAACGCTGGATAAAACGGCGGAGATCGTAAAGGAGGTGCTGGCATGAAGCTAATCTTTGAAAAAAGCGTGCCTGGGCACGGCCAGAAGATCCTTCCGGCGCTCGACGTTCCGGCGTATGGGCTCCCGGAGACCTTAAAACGCGCGGAGAGGCCGGCACTGCCCGAGCTTTCCGAGACCGAAGTCTCGCGCCACTACACCGAGCTTGCGCAGCAGGTGCACGGCGTCAACTGCGGCTTCTACCCGCTCGGCTCCTGTACCATGAAATACAATCCGCGCATCGACGAGGAAACGGCGGCGCTTGAAGGATTTACCCATATCCATCCGCTTGCGGACAAGCGGGATACCGAAGGCTGCCGCAAGGTCCTTGAAACGGCGAAGACTCTGCTGTGCGAGATCACGGGCATGGACGACATGACCTTCGAACCGGCTGCCGGCGCGCACGGCGAATTCACCGGCGTGCTGCTCATCAAGCAGTATCACGATGCCCGGGGCGATAAGGCAAGACGGAAGATCATCGTTCCGGATTCCGCCCACGGGACCAATCCTGCGACGGCGGCCATGTGCGGCTTCGAGGTGGTGAACATCGCCTCCGGACCGGACGGCCTTGTCGATCTGGAAGCCTTAAAGGCCGCGCTCGGCCCGGATGTGGCCGGCCTTATGTTGACCAATCCGAACACGGTCGGCCTTTTCGACAGCAACATTCTTGAGATCACGCGCCTTGTGCATGAAGCCGGCGGCCTGTGCTATTATGACGGCGCGAACCTGAACGCGGTCATGGGCATCGTCAGACCCGGCGACATGGGCTTCGAC
>DJYD01000002.1:0-399 GCA_002449955.1 Lachnospiraceae bacterium UBA6987 | reverse complement strand
CCTCACGGCGGCGGCGGACCCGGCGCCGGTGCGGTCGGCTGCAAGGGCTTTCTTGCGAAATATCTGCCCCGCTCCGTCACCATGGACGGGGAGGGCCGCCTGCAGGTCAGAAGCTTTGCCGGCAACTTCCTCGTGGTCGTGAAGGCGCTCACCTACATCTTAAGCCTCGGCCGCGAAGGCATTCCGGAGGCTGCCGAAAACGCGGTCCTGAATGCGAATTATCTGATGGAACGCATGCGGGGGACCTTTGAACCGGCCTTTGACCGCATCTGCATGCATGAGTTTGTGCTGAGCCTGGAGGAATACAAGAAAGCGACCGGCGTCACCGCCCTCGACGTCGCCAAATCGCTCATCGACCACGGTGTGCATCCGCCGACCATGTACTTCCCGCTCATCGTG
>DJYD01000004.1 GCA_002449955.1 Lachnospiraceae bacterium UBA6987 | reverse complement strand
GGCACAAAAAAAGAAGACAACTTCATCCCTCCGTCCCCCTGTTCAAATGTTTTTCAGATTACTTTTTCCTGCCCCGGCGGCCTGCAGGGCAGGACTTTTCGGTCTGTTTTCTCCGAGGATATTCTTTTTGCGGCTGAAGTTTATACTTTTACTGATTTATAAATGTATATACGGCCTGTTATGACTGATTATGATTGATTTTATCTGTTTTGTGAAATTTTTTGAATGAATATGCTTGATTTTGACTGATGCATGCTTTATAATAGGTTCAGTAAGAAAGGAGGTCAGTCAATGATCTATACAGTCACATTTAATCCGTCACTGGACTATATCGTTTCTGTTCCTAACTTTGAGCTTGGAAAGACCAACAGAACCGTTTACGAACAGATGCTTGCCGGCGGCAAAGGCATCAATGTCACCACGGTCCTGAGAAATCTCGGGATTGACAGCACAGCTCTGGGTTTCGTCGCCGGATTTACCGGGGATGAACTGATCCGCCGCATGAATGAAATGGGTCTGAAAAATGACTTCATCCGCATCGGAAACGGTTTCTCCAGAATCAATCTGAAGCTGAAGGATGTCGACGGCACCGAGATCAACGGCATGGGACCCGTCATCGATCAGGCAGGTCAGGATGCCCTTATGGACAAGCTCAACACGCTGAAGGAAGGCGACACGCTTGTACTTGCGGGCAGCATTCCCGAAAGTATGCCGGGAACGATCTACTCCAACATTCTCGAGGCTCTCCAGGGCCGGGGAATCCGTTTCGTAGTGGACGCCACCAAGGATCTTCTGGTCAATGTACTGAAGTATCATCCTTTCCTGATCAAGCCGAATCATCATGAAATCGGCGAGATCTTCGGCGTGAAGCTGGAGACAAGGGAGTCCGTCGTCCCTTACGCGAAAAAGCTTCAGGAAATGGGAGCCACCAATGTCCTGGTATCCATGTCCGGTATGGGCGCGGTGCTTCTGGATGAAAATGGCGGAGTTCACGCGCTTCCCGCTCCGAGCGGCAGGCTTGTCAACGCGGTCGGCGCAGGCGATTCCATGGTCGCGGGTTTCCTGACAGGATGGGAAGAGAAGGGCGATTACGAGCATGCCTTCCGCATGGGCATAGCTGCCGGCAGCGCCAGCGCATTCTCGGATCTTCTTGCCACAAGGGAAGAAGTCATGGATGTCTACGGAAGACTTGACGGCTGACCATCTTTACATATTCTTTCGAACCATGGCACAGAACCGCCGGCTGCCGCAAAAATTTACTGCAGTGATTCCGCAGCATCCGGAATAAGCAGGCGGCTTCGGTGATCCGTGATATTTACAAAAAGGACGGAAGCACAACATAGAGGGGAGACAGACCGGACAGATCACCATTTTCCGGAACAGAGGATATTAACCAGAGGGAATTGGATTCCGGGATGTCAGATTATACACAGATTTATGTGTAAGGAGGAAATACATGCGTATTACAGATTTGCTCGACAGGAGGAGTATTGACCTGAACGGCACACCTAAGAAGAAAAGTGAAGCACTGGACCAGATGGTCGCCCTCATGGCAAAAAGTGAAAAGATCAGCGATCTGGAAGCTTACCGCGCCGAGGTCTATCACAGAGAAGAAGAGTCCACCACCGGTATCGGCGAAGGTATCGCCATTCCTCACGGCAAGTGCGACGCAGTCATCAAGCCCGGTCTTGCGGCTATGGTCGTCAAGGACGGTGTAGAGTACGACGCTCTGGACGGTGAGCCGGTCAACCTGATCTTCCTGATCGCAGCCCCGATCACGAAGGACAACGTGCATCTCGATGTGCTCAGCAAACTGTCCCGTCTGCTCATGGACGAACAGTTCAGCGAAGACCTGAAGAATGCAAAGGATGTGGATGAGTTCCTCGCGGTCATCGACGCGGCGGACGCTAAGGACGAGATGGTCGAGAACGGCGCCCCCCAGGTCATGGCAGCCCTCGCGGACGGCGCCTGCAAGATCTGCGCCGTTACATCCTGCCCCACCGGCATCGCGCATACATATATGGCCGCGGAAGGCATCGAGAAGGCCGCCAAGGCGGCAGGCTGCTGGGTCAAGGTCGAGACCAGAGGCTCCGGCGGAGCAAAGAACGTCCTGACGGATCAGGAAATCGCGGACGCTGACTGCATCATCGTTGCCGCGGACGCAAAGGTTCCGATGGACCGCTTCCACGGCAAGAAGCTGATTGAAGTTCCTGTCTCCGACGGCATCAGCAAGGGACCCGAGCTGGTGAAGCGCGCGATGGCGGGTGACGCACCTGTATGGAACGCCGGCAGCGCGGCAGCTGCAAGCGCATCCTCCGCGAAGGCATCCGGCAGCGCCGGCCATAAGATCTATGTCCAGCTGATGAACGGTGTCTCCCACATGCTTCCCTTCGTCGTAGGCGGCGGTATCCTGATTGCCCTGGCATTCCTGATCGACGGTCTCTCTGTCGACATGAACGCACTGTCCGTAGCGGACAGAGGCAACTTCGGTTCCATCACTCCTCTGGCAGCAACCCTGAAATCCATCGGCGGCGTGGCCTTCGGCTTCATGCTTCCCGTTCTCGCCGGCTACATCGCTGAAAGTATCGCTGACAGACCCGGTCTGGCAGTCGGTTTCGTCGGCGGTATGATCGCCGCCAACGGCAAATCCGGTTTCCTGGGCGCTCTGGTCGCAGGTTTCGTTGCCGGTTATGTCGTACTGTTCCTGCAGAAGCTGTTCAGCAACCTTCCCGAGTCCATCGAGAAGATCGCTCCCGTCCTTCTGTATCCCCTGTTCGGTATTCTGCTGGCCGGCCTGATCATGATGTTCATTGTTGAGCCTCCGATCGGCGCCCTGAACACCGGCCTGAACAATGCCCTGAGCAGCATGAGCGGCAGCAGCAAACTCCTCCTCGGCCTGATCCTCGGCGGAATGATGGCCATCGACATGGGCGGCCCCTTCAACAAGGCTGCATACGTTTTCGGTACTGCTTCCATCGCAGCCGGCAACTATGACATCATGGCAGCAGTCATGATCGGCGGCATGGTTCCTCCCTGCGCAATCGCTCTGGCAACCATCCTGTTCAAGAACAAATTCACCAAGGAAGAAAGAGAATCCGGCCCCGTCAACTTCATCATGGGCCTCGCATTCATCACCGAGGGCGCTATCCCCTTCGCAGCTTCCGATCCCGGAAGAGTACTTCCCTCCTGCATCATCGGTTCCGGTATTGCCGGCGCCCTGTCCATGATGTTCGGCTGCACACTGATGGCCCCCCACGGCGGCATCTTCGTCTTCCCTGTTGTCGGCAACGCAGTCATGTACATCGTTGC
>DJYD01000028.1 GCA_002449955.1 Lachnospiraceae bacterium UBA6987 | reverse complement strand
GCCAGCGGCACCGGCAACATGAAGTTCATGCTGAACGGCGCGCCGACGATCGGTACCATGGACGGTGCAAACGTCGAGATCGTGGAAGAAGTCGGCAGAGAGAACGCCTTCATCTTCGGCATGAGCGCGCAGGAGGTCATCGAGCACGAGCGCAATGGTGACTATGATCCGGCCGAGATTTTCCGGAACGACGCCGACATCCGTCGGGTGCTGATGCAGCTTGTGAACGGCTTCTACAGCCCGGATGATCCGGATCTGTTCCGTCCTATTTATGATTCTTTGCTTACGAACCGCATCAGCGGCAAGGCCGATCCCTTCTTTACACTGAAGGATTTCCGTTCTTACGCGCAGGCGCAGGAACGCGTCGACAAGGCTTACCGCGACAGGAATGCCTGGGCAGCCATGGCGATCCGCAATATCGCCTGCTCCGGCAAGTTCTCCTCCGACCGCACCATCCAGGAATATGTCGATGACATCTGGCACCTGGAAAAAATCAAATAGGTGATGACATGATCAATATGGAAAAAACATACGATCCGAAGGAAATAGAAGACAAGCTCTACCGCCGCTGGCAGGAAAAGGGCTGGTTTCACGCGGACGAAAATTCAGGCAAAAAGCCCTACACCATCGTGATGCCGCCGCCCAATATCACAGGCCAGCTGCATATGGGACACGCGCTCGACAATACCCTGCAGGACATCCTGATCCGCTTCAAGCGGATGCAGGGCTATGAAGCCCTGTGGGTGCCCGGCACGGACCATGCCTCCATTGCGACCGAGGCGAAGGTCGTGGAAGCGATGCGCGAGGAAGGACTGACCAAGGACATGATCGGAAGGGAAGCCTTCCTTGAGCGTGCCTGGGCCTGGCGCGAAAAATACGGGAACCGCATCGTTGAGCAGTTAAAGAAGATGGGCTCGTCCTGCGACTGGGACCGCCTGCGCTTCACCATGGACGAGGGCTGCTCCGAGGCCGTGAAGGAAGTCTTCGTGAAGCTGTATGAGGAAGGCCTGATCTACCGCGGGAACCGCATGGTCAACTGGTGCCCGCACTGCAGGACCTCCATTTCCGACGCTGAAGTGGAATATGAGGAACAGGACGGCCATTTCTGGCACCTGCTTTATCCGGTGAAGGAGACCGGCGAAATGCTGGAACTCGCGACGACGCGTCCGGAGACCATGCTCGGCGATACGGCCGTGGCCGTGAACCCGGAGGATCCGCGTTACGCGCATCTGCACGGCTGCCACGTGATTCTGCCGCTCTTAAATAAGGAGATCCCGATCGTCTGCGATGAGCACGCGGACATGACCAAGGGGACCGGCGTGGTGAAGATCACACCCGCCCACGACCCGAACGACTTTGAGGTCGGCGAACGCTGCAATCTTCCGCGCGTCAGGGTGTTCACCTACGACGGCCATATGACCGGCAAGGCGGAAGCGGACGAAGCGGCTGCAGAGAAGGCGGCCGGAAAGGCAGCACTCGGCGAGCCCGAAGTGCTCGACTGCGGAAAGTATGCCGGCATGACCACCCTGGAAGCCCGGAAAGCGATCCTTGCGGATCTTGAAGCCGGCGGATACCTGAAGAAGGTCGAACCCTTAAAGCACGACGTCGGCACCTGCTACCGCTGCCACACGACCATCGAACCCATGGTCAGCAAGCAGTGGTTCGTGAAGATGGAACCCCTGGCGGCGCCGGCGGTTAAGGCCGTGGAAGACGGCACCATCAAGTACGTACCCGAACGCTTTACAAAGATATATCTGAACTGGATGAAGAACACCCGCGACTGGTGCATTTCGCGTCAGCTCTGGTGGGGGCACAGGATCCCTGCCTGGTACTGTGAGACCTGCGGCCAGACGATCGTGGCAAAGGAAGCGCCGGAGAAGTGCCCGCACTGCGGCGGTAAGCTCACGCAGGATCCGGACACCCTCGATACCTGGTTCTCCAGCGCGCTCTGGCCCTTCAGCACTCTCGGCTGGCCGGAAAAAACGAAGGATCTCGCGAAGTTCTATCCGACAAATACGCTCGTCACCGGCTACGACATCATCGGCTTCTGGGTGAGCCGCATGATCTTCTCGGGCCTTGCCTATACCGGAAAGGCGCCGTTTGATACCGTGCTCATCCACGGCATCGTGCGCGACTCCGAAGGCCGCAAGATGAGCAAATCGCTCGGCAACGGCATCGATCCACTGGAGGTCATCGACAAGTACGGCGCTGACGCCCTGCGCCTGATGCTCGTGACCGGCAACTCCCCGGGCAACGATATGCGCTTCTACTGGGAGCGCGTGGAAGCCGGCCGCAACTTCATCAACAAGGTCTGGAACGCTTCGCGCTTCATGATGATGAATATGGAAGGCGTGGACATTTCCGGCGTTACCGAAAAGGACCTTGCCCCCGAGGACAAATGGATCCTTTCGCTCCTGAACCGCGTGGTGAAAGACGTGACCGACAACATGGAACGCTTCGAGCTGGGCATCGCCATGCAGAAGGTCTATGACTTTGTCTGGGAGGAATTCTGCGACTGGTACATCGAGATGGTGAAGCCGCGCTTCTACCAGAGTGACGACGAGGCGTCGAAGGCGGCGGCTGCGTGGACGCTGAGGACGGTGCTCGCCACTTCCTTAAAGCTCCTGCATCCGTTCATCCCGTTCGTAACGGAAGAGATTTACGGATATCTTGGGACCGGGGAAGAGACCATCATGAAGAGTGCCTGGCCGCTTTACGATCCTGCCCGCGACTACGCTGCGGAAGAGCAGCGGATCGAATGGGCCAAGGAAGTGGTGCGCGCGGTGCGCCTGGCCAGAGTGAATATGAATGTTCCCGCTGCAAAGAAGCCGCATATCTTTGTGGTCTCCGCGGATGAGGCCGTGCGGGAAGCCCTCTCCTTAAGCAAGGCCTTCATTGCGGCGCTTGCCTCGGGCAGCGGCGTGGCGGTGCAGGAAGATAAGACCGGCATCGGCGACGATGCGGTCTCTGCCGTTACCAGCGCCGGCACGGTGTATCTGCCGCTTGCCGAGCTCGTGGACCTTGATAAGGAACGCGAACGCCTGCAGAAGGAAGAAGAGCGTCTGCTCGGCGAGATCCGCCGCTCCGACGGCATGCTGAGCAACGAACGCTTCCTGGCGAAGGCCCCTGCTGCAAAGGTGGAGGAAGAAAAGGCCAAGCGCGAAAAGTACGCGAAGATGCTTGCCGACGTAAAAGAACGTCTGTCACAGATGTCATAGCCTTCCCCTTTAGGGGAAGGTGTCAGCCGAAGGCTGACGGATGAGGTCTGTCATCCTGAGCGAAGCGAAGGATCTTATCATAAATTAGAAAGGAGCTCTTATGGAAAGAAAGAATGCATGGCTGTCCTACGACGCCGTACAGAAGGAAAAACTGAACGAACTCTGCGAACGCTACAAAACGTTCATCACCCGCGGCAAGACCGAACGCGAATGTGTCGATCAGGCTGTGGAACTTGCGGAAAAAGCCGGTTTCATCTCTCTGGAGAAGGCCCGGAAGAAAAATAAAAAGCTGAAAGCGGGAGACAAGGTCTACGACACCATCATGGGCAAGAGCATGATCCTCTTCACCATCGGCAGCACGCCCATCCCGGAAGGCATGAACATTCTCGGCGCCCACATCGACAGCCCGCGCCTTGACCTAAAGCAAAACCCGCTGTATGAGGACACGGATTTCGTGCTGCTGGATACGCACTACTACGGCGGCATCAAGAAATACCAGTGGGTCACCATCCCGCTTGCCATTCACGGCGTGGTCGCGAAGAAGGATGGGAGCGTTATTAAGGTCGTGATCGGCGAGGATCCCGAGGATCCGGTACTTACCATCACCGACCTGCTGATCCACCTTTCGGCGAACCAGATGCAGAAGAGCGGCGCCACCGTCATCGAGGGCGAAGATCTGAATCTGCTCATCGGCAGCGAAGTCGTGGAGAAGAAGGACGAAGACGAAAAGAAGCCGAAGAAGGGCGAAAAGAAGGAACCGAAGGGGAACGTCAAGGACAATATCCTGAAGATCCTGAAGGACAAGTACGATATTGAGGAAGAAGACTTCCTCTCCGCCGAGCTCGAAGTGGTTCCGGCCGGTCCCGCAAGAGACCTCGGCCTTGACCGCAGCATGATCCTCGGCTACGGCCACGACGACCGCATCTGCGCCTTCACCTCCCTCGAAGCCATGCTGAACGTGAATAAACCGGAAAAGACCGCTGTCTGCCTGTTAGTGGACAAGGAAGAGATCGGCTCCGTCGGTGCGACCGGCATGCACTCCCGCTTCTTTGAGAACGCGGTGGCGGAGGTCATGGACCTTGCCGGCCAGTACAGTGAGCTGGAACTGCGCCGGGCGCTCCGGAATGCGAAGATGCTCTCTTCCGACGTGAGCGCGGCTTACGATCCGAATTACGCTTCCGTGAACGAGAAGAAGAACACGGCCTACTTCGGCCGCGGCCTGGTGTTCAACAAGTACACGGGCGCCCGCGGAAAGAGCGGCTCCAACGATGCCTCCGCCGAGTATGTGGCGGAAGTGCGCCGGATCATGGATGACGCCGGCGTCTACTGGCAGACGGCCGAGCTTGGAAAGGTCGATCAGGGCGGCGGCGGAACCATCGCCTACATCGCCGGCAACTACGGCATGAACGTGATCGATGCCGGCATCGCGGTGCTGAGCATGCACGCTCCCTGCGAAGCCGCAAGCAAAGCGGATATCTTCGAAGCCGTCAAGGGCTACGAAGCCTTCCTGAAGGCGTAAGCTGCCGCTGTCATCCTGAGCGCAGCACCCGCAGGGTGCAAGCGAAGGATCTTATAAACTGCAAGACCGCCCTTCCGGTGCCTGAAGCCGGAAGGGCGGTTTTGTATTGAAGAGGAGATAAAGAGATCAGTCGCAGCCGCAGCCCGGAGCAAAGAGCGGATAGCTATAGCCGTTCTCAAGGTATTCCTGCACGGCTTTGTTGATCGTGTCCATGTCGGCGCTGCAAAGAGACAGATCTCTGTTGTCTTCTTTCGTGTTCATGTGTGATTTGTTCTGTGATTCCCTGAGGGACTGATCCTTTTTCATCGCTTTCTCCTTTCATATTTTGGTGACGGTCCATGCTTGCGGCATCCTGGTGTCTCTTTCTTTCTGACTTCACGATAATCCCTAAGACTACCGTTGTCAAACTGTTTTAAATTGTATATAATACAAATAT
Source organism: Lachnospiraceae bacterium UBA6987 (assembly GCA_002449955.1). Lineage (GTDB taxonomy): Bacteria > Bacillota > Clostridia > Lachnospirales > Lachnospiraceae > UBA6987. The sequence goes on along the minus strand of DJYD01000028.1, from coordinate 13,872 downwards.
CGTTTGTAATATTGCCATACGGAAGTGATGAGATGAATTTTCAAAGCATTCAGTATTTTCTTCAGACTGCCAAAAGGAAAAGCTTTTCTCTGGCGGCGCAGGATCTGTATATTACCCAGCAGACGCTCAGCGCCAGCGTTGCCTCACTGGAAAAAGAGCTTGGCTGCCGGCTGTTTGTGCGGCATGTCCCTCTGGAACTAACATATGCGGGAGAGGTCTTTCTGCGTCATGCCATGGCACTTCAGGAAAGCTATGAGCGTATGGAGCGCGATTTTAAGGCGCTGCGTTCCGGGGAGCGCAGCAGACTCCGCGTAGGAGTAACGGCAAACCGCGGCTGGATGATCATGCCGCCGCTGATTCAGGCTTTTCGGAGAGAACATCCTCTCGCAGAGATCGAGGTGTTTGAGGAACACAATGATGATCTTCTGGAATCCCTGTATGAAGGACGCATCGATCTGGTGATTGCCAGCTTTTTCGGTATGACCCGGGGGATCGTGACCGAGGATTTCTTCGAGGATGAAATCGTACTCGCGGTGCCGAAAAGCCTCCTGAAAGATATACCGGAAGCGGACAGGCAGGAAAAAGAAGATGAAGGCTTCTTTCTGCTGAAGAAGCTTCCGCTCCTCATGAGCAGTTCCCGCAGTGCTTCCGGCCAGATCGCAAGGGATTTGATCCGCCAGTCCGGGATCGTCCCGGAGATCAGTGTTCGCTCCGGCAACATGAATACGATCATAGAGCTCTGTGCACGCGGAGAGGGCATCTGCTTCTGCCCGGAAAGAGTATTAAAAACGATGCTCACCGAGGACCAGATGGAGGAGTTAAAGCTTGTGCGGTTTCCGGAGCACGATACGAGATATATGATCCGCTTCGGCTATCTTGCAGGGGATACGCCCTGGCAGCTGCGAAACGAGTTTATGGAAACGGCAAGAGCTGTTTTTGCTCCGGCGGGGAAGAAAGAGCCCGATAAAACAGAAGAGAACACTTAAGAATCTTAAGTGAGCGCAAACGTTTGCGGAAATTTGCCGAAATGGGCACTTTTTTGCAAAAAACGGGTTTACTTATTACGGAAAAGTCGTTATAATCAATATTCATGAAAAAGAAAAATCATATGAACTAAATATAAATAGGAGGCACTTATGAATGATTTCACGAATTGGCTGCCTGCAGTACTCGGCGTTATTGCTCTGCTGTTTGCGGTCTACCTGATCCAGAAGGTCGGAAAAGCTGATCCTGGCACAGAACGGATGCAGGAGATTTCCGGACACATTCATCAGGGAGCCAAGGCTTTTCTGATGGCGGAATATCGAATCCTGATTTTCTTTGTGGCTGTTTTATTTGTCGCGATCGGTTTCGGTATCAGCTGGACGACTGCTGTCTGTTTCTTAGCGGGCGCCCTGTTCTCTACCGCTGCCGGTTATATCGGCATGAATGTGGCCACGAAGGCAAATGTGCGTACAGCGGCTGCGGCAAAGAATAAAGGCCAGAACGCCGCCCTGTCGGTGGCTTTCTCCGGCGGCGCTGTCATGGGCATGTGCGTGGTAGGTTTCGGCCTGTTCGGAGCCTGCGTGATCTATATGGTAACCGGCAATCCGGATGCACTTTCAGGCTTTTCGCTCGGTGCTTCCTCCATCGCACTGTTTGCCCGTGTGGGCGGCGGTATCTATACCAAAGCGGCTGACGTCGGCGCCGACCTGGTCGGCAAGGTCGAAGCCGGTATCCCCGAAGACGATCCCAGAAACCCGGCAACTATCGCGGATAACGTGGGCGACAACGTAGGCGACGTGGCCGGCATGGGCGCTGACCTTTTTGAATCCTACGTCGGCTCTCTGGTCTCTGCGGTTACTCTGGGTGTGATCGCTTATCAGGCAAAGGGTGCAATCTTCCCGCTGCTGATCGCGGCACTCGGCGTTGCGGCCGGCATCATCGGCTGCTTCTTCGTGAAGGGCGATGAAAAATCCAATCCGCACAAGGCTCTGAAGATGGGCAGCTATGTGGCCTCTGCCATTGTTGTCATCGGTACGATTGCCCTTAGCTATGTGTTCTTTGACGGCAAGTTCGGCGCTGCCATCGCCATTATCTGCGGTCTGGTCGTCGGTCTGATCATCGGCACCGTGACTGAAGTTTATACCTCCTCTGATTATCGTTTTGTTAAGAAGATCGCGCAGCAGTCCGAGACCGGTCCTGCAACGACTGTCATCAGCGGCATTGCCGTCGGCATGCAGTCGACGGCTGTTCCGATCCTGCTGATCGCTGTCGGCATCTTTGGTGCCTATAAGGCATTTGACCTGTACGGCATTGCATTAGCTGCCGTAGGTATGCTGTCCACCACCGGCATCACCGTTGCCGTTGACGCGTACGGCCCCATCGCGGACAATGCCGGCGGCATCGCGGAAATGTCCCATCTGCCGAAGGATGTTCGTAAGATCACCGACAGACTGGACGCTGTAGGCAACACCACCGCTGCCATGGGCAAGGGCTTTGCCATCGGTTCCGCTGCACTGACGGCTCTGGCGCTGTTCGTATCCTACGCGCAGGCGGTCGGGATGTTCGAAGCCGGCATTGACCTGCTTGACTACAAGGTCATCATCGGTCTGTTCATCGGCGGCATGCTGCCGTTCCTGTTCTCCTCCATGACCATGGATTCCGTATCCAAGGCTGCCTACAAGATGATCGAGGAAGTGCGCCATCAGTTCCGTACCATCCCGGGCATCCTGGAAGGCACCGGTAAGCCGGACTATAAGCGCTGCGTTGCCATTTCCACACAGGCTGCCCTGAAGGAAATGCTGGTCCCCGGTATCATGGCAGTCATTTCTCCTCTGCTTGTCGGCTTCCTGCTTGGTCCGACAGCACTCGGCGGCATGCTTGCCGGCGCGCTGGTAACCGGCGTTCTGCTTGCCATCTTCATGTCCAACTCGGGCGGCGCCTGGGACAATGCAAAGAAGTATATTGAGGAAGGCAATCACGGCGGAAAGGGCTCTGAAGCTCACCACGCGGCTGTCGTCGGCGATACTGTCGGCGATCCGTTCAAGGATACCTCCGGACCTTCCATCAACATCCTGATCAAGCTGATGACCATTGTTTCGCTGGTCTTTGCCGCACTGATCAAAGCAGTCGGCGGATTGCTGTAAGGAGGAAATATTATGATGACCTATCCGAAAGAATTTGAGCAAATCGTTGAAAAAGCAAAAGCCTATGACCGTCCGCGGAAGGTGGCTCTTGTGGGCGCCAACAGCGCCAATATCCTGCAGGGTGTGTTTGCGGCGCAGGAAGCCGGTTTTGCAGAGCCGATCCTGATCGGCAATTTCCGTAAGACCAAGGAAATGCTTGACGAGCTCGGCCTGGCCGATCGTCACTATGATTTCTATCCGACCGGCAACAATGCCAACCCTGTTCAGTTTGCGATCGAGATGATCCAGGCCGGCAGCGCGGACGTACTGATGCGCGGCAATATCCAGACCCGTGACTTCCTGCTCCCGATCATGAACAAGTCGAACCACCTGATCAAGGAAGGCCGCCTGGTCTCTCACATCAGCGTGATGAAATCCGATGAATACGACAGACTGCTTGCCGTTTCCGACTGCACGCTGCTCGTGGAACCGTCGCTTGAACAGCGCGAGGACGTCATCCGCAACATGGTCGAGGCGCTGAAGCACTTCGGGATCGAAAGGCCGAATATCGCGCTCCTGTCCCTGGTCGAAAAGCCCAGCTTCCACATGAAGGACACCGTGGAAGCGCAGACCATCGTGATGCATCACAATGAGGAACCGATCGCCGACTGCAACCTGTTCGGACCGATCACCTACGACCTGATCATCAGCAAGAAGGCGGCGGAACTGAAGCATTTCGAGTGCGAATACAGCGGCAAATTCGACGGCATCGTGGTGCCGAACTTGCTCGCCGGCAACCTGATCTGCAAGTTCTGGGATGCGCATCTGCACAGCTACGCCTGCGGCGTTCTCGCCGGCACGACCATCCCGGTTGCGATCTCCGGCCGCAGCGAATCGCCTGAGCATGCCTTCCTGTCCCTGGCAGGCTCCATCGCGATGTTCAACAATTAAGACTTTTCTGCAAAAGGGCTGTGAAGAACCATCTGATCTGTCGGGCTGACAGCAGGAGACGTTTTTCACAGCTCTTTTCTTAAAAACAAAGAAAGGAGACGCCATGAGCGACAGAAACGAGAAAGAAAAAAGCAGATTACTGCGTCTTTTCGGGGGAGCGAAGAAGACATACCCGGCCAGCTTTTCCGAGGAACCGGAGACTGAAGACGATCCGGCCATGATCGACGTGTATGCGGGACCAGAACCGGAAGAGCCGGTATTGGAAGGCGTCTACATGGGGCCTCCGGTTACAAAAGAGGAAGCACCGATGGCTGCAGCGGAAGTAAAGGAAGTGCCGGAAGCGGAAAATGATCCGAAAAAGCAGATGAGGCGGGATAAAGGTCCGCGCATGGAGGCGCTCTATGCGGCGCCGAGGCGCCCTGAAACAGGCCGGATGATGCTGGTCTACGCAGGACCTGATTATTTCGCAAACCGCGGAAAAATGCAGACGCCGATGGCGCCTGTCTACGCGGGCCCCGATTTCTTTGCAAACCGCGGGAATTCACAGAAGCCGGCGGCGCCCGGCGATGCAGAATCCGGGCCTTCTGCGAGCCGCCAGGATCCGCAGGCGCAGGCAGAAGACGGCAGCTTCATCGTGTGCCCCGTCTGCGGGGAAAGAGTGCCGCGCGGCGGCCGCTTTTGTATGACCTGCGGCGCGAGGCTCCCGCGGGATGAAGAAGGTGGCCGCATCATATGAAATTTACGCTGAAAAAGGCAGTCTGGGAGATCACGCTGGCCTGCAGTTTTTCCTGCAAATACTGCGGTTCGAAAGGCGGCAGAGCACGTGAGGGCGAGCTGACAACAGAGGAAGCGTTAAGCGTAGCAGAGCAGCTGGCAGAGCTCGGCTGCCGGAGAGTGTCCCTCATCGGCGGCGAGGTCTTCATGCGGCGTGACTGGAAGGAGATCGCAGGGCGGATGAACGCCCTCGGCATCCGCGTCAACATCATCACGAACGGCTTCCTGTTCGCGGAAAAGGTGATTGCGGATTTAAAGGACGTGAACGTGGAATCGGTCTCGGTATCTCTTGACGGTCCAAAAGCGGTTCACGACCGCTACCGGCAGGAGGGAAGCTACGACAGGGCCATCCGCGCCATCTCGGTACTTCACGGCGCAGGCATCCCGGTCAGTGTTATCAGTACGCTGAACGCGGAAAATGCCCCGCTGCTGCCTGAGCTTTATGAGACCCTGAGAGGCAGCGGCATCTTCGCCTGGCAGCTTCAGGCCTGCTCACCCATGGGAAACGCCGCGCTTTCAGGCATCGATTATGCCTTCGACGTCAAAGAGGTCATACGCTTCGTTACGGAAAACGCAGCGTCAGCACCCTTTGCCCTCGGTATTGCGGATAATATCGGCTATTTCACGCCTGAGGAGGGCATGCTCCGCGGGAACTTAAGCGGCCAGGCCGTCTACCGCGGCTGCAGCGCCGGCCTTGACGCCGTCGGCATCGACAGCGTAGGGAACGTGCGCGGCTGCGAATCCATGTACGACGAACGCTTCAACGAAGGAAATCTGCGAGAAAAAAGCCTGCGCGAGATCTGGGAAGACCCGGATGCCTTCGCCTACAACCGGAAGTTCACGCCTGAGCTTCTTTCCGGCGCCTGCGCGTCCTGCGAAGCCGGCCCTTTCTGCGCCGGCGGCTGCCGCTCCTACAATTATTTCGTGCACGGCAAAATCTATGAGGCCCCACGCTGCGCAAGGAATCTTTGAACCTTTACCACTTTGCTTTAATCAACTGTTTGTGTCCCCGGGAAAGCCTGCTCTGAGGCTGCGCCGGACCCCGGCTCACGCGGTGGAGCGGAGCTGAAAAAGATCTGTGCGAACAAGAAGACGGGGTAGGTGAAACATAAGATTCTTCGCTTGCACCCTGCGGGTGCTGTGCTCAGGATGACAGGACGGAGGAATTCTCGTCCGCGAGCGCGCCCGATATAAACTTTCGAGGCGACTTTTTGGCGAAGCGGAGCCGAGAAAGTTTAATCGAGGCAGCGAGCGGTCAGCTCCCACGCAAGTGCTTGCAATTCCCCAGAAACTATGATAAAATCATTCTTCGTAATATCTTTCCGGCCTATAGGCCTCAAATGTTAGGAGGTTTTGTCCGTAATGGACACAGACAGTATACCCCGATCTATTCTGATTATTCTGGCGCTCATTCTCGTCAGCGGCTTTTTCGCCGGCGCGGAGACGGCTTACGCAAACTGCAGCCGCATCCGTTTAAAGGCGTGGGCTGACGATGGCAAAAAAAGCGCATCCAGAGCTCTCACTGTATTGGACAAATTTGATAAAGCGATCATCACTCTGCTGATCGGCAACAATGTGGCGCATGTTCTCGCCACTTCTTCGGCTACCGTTCTGGCAATCTACCTTGCGGTAAAAGCCTGGGGAGAAAAGACCGGACAGGCGCTCGGCCCTGTTCTGGCGACCGTAGTCCTGACCCTGCTGATCTTTATTTTCGGAGAAACGATCCCCAAGACCATCGCGAAGGAACGCTGCGATGAATGTGCCTGCGCATTTTCCGGCATCTTGCGCCTGCTGATGATCGTCCTGACCCCGCTGGACATCATCTTCATGGGGCTCGGGAAGGGGCTGAAAAAGCTCTTCCATACCGAGGATGGCCCGGCCATCACCGAAGACGACTTCCAGACCATGATCGAGACCATTGAGGATGAGGGCGGTCTGGAGGCGGATGAAAGCGAACTGATCCAGTCGGCTGTCGAATTCACCGACCGGACGGTGCTTGAAGTCATCACCCCCAGGGTGCGCATGATCGGCCTGGATCTGGACGATGATGAAGAGACCATCGTGCAGAAGATCATGGACGAAAAATACTCACGCCTTCCGGTCTATGAAGGCGATATGGACCATATTGTCGGGATCCTGAACACCAAGGTCTATCTGCAGAAGCGCATCGAGGACCGGAGCACCCTCCCGGATATCCGGAAGATGATGGTCCCGCCCTATGAGATCAATGAGCACATGGGCCTGTACGCCCTGGTCGATGAGATGCGGCGCCGCAAGATGCATATCGCGATCGTCCGCGATGCCTGGGGCGGCACGCTCGGCATGGTGACGCTCGAGGATCTGCTGGAAGAGCTGGTCGGCGACATCTGGGATGAAGACGAAAAACGGGAGGTGCGCGCATGAACGTTCCTCTGCTGATTCTTCTTGTGGTTTTCTTAATTGCCCTTTCCGCTTTCTTCTCCTCCACGGAGATCGCTTTTGCGCAGGCCAATAAGCCGCGCGTTAAGTCACTCGCGGATGACGGCAACAAAAAGGCGGTCCGGGCGCAGAAGATCATTGACGATTATGTCCACGCGATCTCCACGATCCTCGTGGGAAACAATCTGGTAAATATTGCGGCGACCTCCGTGGTGACGCTGCTCTGCACCGGCTGTTATTTCAAGGACAATGCGAATGCCGAACTGATCGCGAGCGGTATCGCTACGCTGCTCCTGCTGATTTTCGGCGAGATCTTTCCGAAGCTCCTGGCGGCGGATCACGCCAATACCCTGACCCTGAACGGTTCGGGGCTGTTAGCCTTTTTCATGAAGCTGTTCAAGCCGCTTGTCGTGGTCGTGGGGGGCTTAGTTAAGGCGCTTTCTCCGCTTTGGACCCCGAAGGAAGAGGTCCCGGATATGACCGATGAGGAACTTGAGCTGGTTGTTGACAGCATTCAGGAAGAGGGCGTCATCAGCGAATCCGAAGGTGAGCTGATCAAATCAGCGATCGGTTTTTCCGATATCACAGCCCGCGACATCCTGATCCCCCGCGTGGATATGATCGCTTACGATATCGACGATCCCCTGGAGGAGCTGCTGGCTGACTCCGACGCCATGAGCTGCTCCCGTATCCCGGTTTACCGGGAGAGCATTGACCATATCATCGGCATCCTGCCCACGAAGCAGCTGATGAAGGCCGTGCTTTCGTCGGACGGTCCCATCGACGTGGAGAGCATGCTGGTCGAACCGGTCTTCGTGCATATGACCAAGCCCGCGAAGGAGATCCTCTCCGAATTCAGGGAAAACCGCACCAATATGGCTGTGGTCCTGGATGAGTACGGCGGCACGATGGGCATCCTTACGACAGAGGATATCCTGGAAGAGATCGTCGGCGAGATCTATGATGAAACAGATGAAGTGGAGCAGGATTATAAAGAACTGAATCAGGATACTTTCCTGGTGGAGGGCGATCTCAATATTGAGGACGCTTTTGAGGTCATTGGGTATGAACCGAAGGACTTTGAGAGTGAATACACAACGGTCAGCGGCTGGGTTACCGAGCAGCTGAACCGCTTCCCTGAAGCCGGTGATGAGTTCGATTTCGATGTCTTGCATGTCAAAGTTATGTCGGTGCAGGGACCGGTGGTCGAGCAGGTTGAGATCCATGTGAACAGGGAGCCGGAAGAGGAAGACGACTGACCGGCTGAAAAATCCTGAAAAGGAGCAAATGCGGGCTTGCAATTCAGCCCGCTTTTGTTATAGTGAAAGAGTAATGACCGCCGGGGACCGGCGGAAGACGTCACATCAAAAAAGGAGGCTGGCTATGGGAATACTGTCTAAGCTGTTTGGAAACAGTAAGTATAGTGCAACGGTTCAGAATGTCATGGATGCCGCGGAGAAGAAGCTGAAGGAAGCCATGAAAGAAGCAGAAAAGAAGGAAGCGGGGGCTGCGGAAAAAACGGAAGCAGCTGCACCTAAGACCCAGGAAGAACGCTCGGACATGCCCTGGGGGCCCGTTATGCCCAAGGAAGAAAACCAGTTCTCGTTTAACGGAACATACAAGGCATATTTCGAGAAAATTTTCCAGGAAGAGTTCCCGGAGCTTAGCTTTATGTTAAGCCATCCGCAGTATTATGATTCTGATATCTATTCGTTCACAAAGGGCGGAGAGAAGAAACTGGTGATCGAACTGATGAAGAAGAGCTGCTCTGCGCAGAAGCTGCGCCGCGATACGCTGCGGGAAGGTGTTCCTTACCTTCGGTTCTATACAGACTGCAGCGGTATAGGCTGGTGGAACGCCCGCAGTTATGTCACAGGAAAGATGAAAGAAGCCCTGGGGAAATAAGATTTGACAGTAAGACAAAACACGGAGACTTCCTTAAGGGAAAGCTCTGTTTTGGGCAGAAAGAGAACGCCTGGCGCCTGCGGCGGACCCGGCACGGCTTATATTACGCTTCGCAGGCAGTTTAACCGTGTACGGTCTGGTACTTCCCGGAATCTTCCGGGCTTTAATGCTTTCTCTTTCTGCTTTTTTATACCCAAAACCGCGTAACAGTCCGGTTAAATGCCGGTCTGTCACGCCAAGGCGGCGCCGTATAAGGAGAATTATGTCACTTCTGAATAATCTGTCCGATCCCGCCTGCTGGGAAGCCTTCTACGCATACAGGACATCACTTGCCTGTCCTAAGGCGGACGCGGATGAACTGAGGCGCTATATCGATGAAAAAGCCTACCTGCCGGTCACGGAGATGATCCGGAAGGGAGGGCGGTTTCCGCTGCCAAGACGCGCGGTCATCAGCAAAATGCACACGCAGAAAAAGCGAGTGGTCTATATCTATCCGCCGGCAGATAATATGGTGCTGAAGTTCCTGACCTGGCTGCTTTTGCGGACATACGACAGCTTGTTTGCTGACGGACTTTATTCCTTTAGGCCAGGACGGTCGGCAAAGGATGCGGTGCGGAAGCTGACGCATACAAAAGGCATAGGCGGGCTCTGGGCGTATAAGGCTGATATTCACAACTATTTCAATTCGGTGCCAGTCCCGCGGCTGATTCCGATGCTGCAGGAAGTGCTTGCAGGGGATCCGGCCTTATTTGCCTTTTTGCGGCGACTCCTTGAGGAACCGCAGGTCCTGGACCGCGGGCAGGTGGTTTCAGAGGAGAAGGGCATCATGGCCGGGACCCCGCTCGCCTCATTTTACGCCAATCTCTACCTGCGGAAGCTGGATGAACTTTTTGCAGAAGCAGGCATTCCTTATGCTCGGTATTCGGATGACATCATCGTCTTTGCGGAGAGCCGGGAAGAAGTGCTCCACCATGCGGAGACGATCAGAAGTTTTCTTGCAGGGGCAGGACTTGAACTCAATCCCGAAAAGGAGCAGCTTTTTGCGCCGGAGGAGGGCTGGGTCTTCCTTGGCTTTTCATACCGGAACGGGGTGATTGACATTGCTCCGGCAACCGTGGCCAAGCTGAAGGCGAAAATGCGGCGCAAGACCCGTGCGCTTGCGCGCTGGTGCCGCCGGAACGGTTATGAAGGAGAGAAGGCAGCGAAGGCTTTCATCCGCATCTTTAAGAGCAAGCTGATGGAAAACTCTGGCAATAATGACTTGACCTGGAGTGCCTGGTTCTTTTCTGTGATCAATACGACGGAGAGCTTGAAGGAGATCGATGCTTACGCGCTTGACTGCATTCGCTATCTTGCGACAGGAAAGCGCACAAAGGCCCGTTTTAATCTGCGCTATGAGGAGATAAAGGCGATGGGATACAGAAATCTTGTCAATACCTATTACAGCTTCTGCACGAAGAAGGAAAACAGGGGGACCCAAATTAAGGATGTGATAAATGCAGCGAAACAGAATTAAATGTTGGGACGGATACCCACCCCCACATTTATTATAGAGCCTTAAAAAGCAAGAAGGAAGGGAGTGCCCCTTCCTTCTTGCTTTTTAAGTAAGGAATTGGTATAATAACACAAATAATAAATTGGGAGAGAATGCCCGCATGATTAACTTTGAGGAAGAGTTAAGAAAATTCAGTCCGAGCACTGAGGTGGAACAGGCAGAGGATATGATCCTGAAGCTGGACAGTGCGCATGATTTAACGGACCTGATGCTGGAAATCATGAAGGATAAGGAGTCGTAGCATGAGCATGCTCTGCTATCAGTGCGGAGGCACGCTTGGGGCTGGCAAATACTGCCTGCGCTGCGGCGCCGACGTGCAGAATTACCGGAAGATCGCAAGGGTCGCCAACCGGTATTACAATCAGGGACTGGCTCGCGCACAGGTGCGGGATTTGTCGGGGGCGGCAGAATCCCTGAAATACTGCCTGACGATTGACAAACGGAACATTCCGGCCCGCAACCTGCTTGGTCTTGTGTTATATGAAATGGGGGAGACGATCGACGCACTCAGTGAATGGGTGGTCAGTACCAATTATCTGCCCCATGATAATCTTGCGGAAAAATATGTGACTGCTCTGCAGAATGACCGTACAGAGATGGATACGGCTTCAACGGCTATCCATAAATTCAACGTGGCGCTTGAACATGCAAAGCAGGGCAGCACAGACCTTGCCATGATCCAGCTGCAGTGGGTGTTAGACAAATATCCGAGAATGGTCAAGGCGCATGAGCTGATGGCCTTGCTGCAGATCTGGGAGAATGATCCCGGAAAGGCCAGAAAAGAAATCGATGCGGCGCTGAAGATCGACAGAGGAAGCGTTTTCAGCCGTCACCTGCAGCAGGAGCTGGAGAGCATGTCCAGGACGGACGCGGGAAAGAACCTGAACCGTTCCGGCGGTAACCTGCGAAAAGCGGCCGATACGGCAAAAGAGCAGACAGAGCGCATCGGAGGCGCGCTGAAAGGCCGCCCGGCCAAGCTGTTAAAGTTTCTTTTTGCGCTGCTGCTTCTTGTCAGTGCGATCTGGGGCATCATGATCCCGACAATTTCCCGGAACCGCGAACAGGCGGTCAAGGAAGCGGTGGCGGTGTATGCCGAACAGATGGAGACGCTGCGCTTAAGGCTCGCCTCTGGAGAAGATAAGACGGCAGCTTATGAGATCCTGCTGCAGATGAGCAGGCTGGACCCGCAGGAGGATCTCGTGGAAATCGAAGAATTGTTCCGGCAGCTGAATATCAACAGCGCCGATACCGATCTTTACAAAGAATTGTATGATGCCTGGCGTTTGCTGCTCGTGCAGAGCGGCGTGACGCAGACGGACCCGGAAAACGGCGGCAATAACGCTGCGCCCTGATCGTTAAAAAAGGAGAAGAGAGTATGAAAGGAATCGTGCTTGCCGGCGGCGCCGGAACCAGACTGTATCCACTGACGATGGTGACCTCGAAGCAGCTGCTTCCGGTCTATGACAAACCGATGATCTATTATCCCCTGTCGACGTTAATGTCCGCAGGGATCAGGGATATCCTGATTATTTCCACTCCGACGGATCTGCCGAATTTTGAGCGGCTGCTCGGTGACGGCAGCGCCTTCGGCCTGACCTTAAGCTATAAGGTGCAGCCGAGCCCTGACGGCCTGGCACAGGCTTTCCTGCTCGGAGAGGAGTTTATCGGTGACGACTGCTGCGCCATGGTCCTGGGGGACAATATTTTCTACGGCGGAGACTTGAAACAGCGTCTGCAGGCGGCAAAAGCTGCTGCAGAAGAGGGGAAAGCTACGATCTTCGGCTACTATGTCAACGATCCGCAGCGCTTTGGCATTGTGGAATTTGACGCGGACGGCAAGGTGATCTCCGTAGAGGAAAAGCCGCAGAATCCGAAGAGCAACTACTGCATCACAGGCCTGTATTTTTACGATAACCGCTGCGTGGAGCTGGCAAAACGCATCACGCCAAGCGCCAGGGGCGAGCTCGAGATCACGGATCTGAACCGCTTCTACCTGGAGGACGGCACGCTGAATGTACAGCTGCTCGGCCGCGGCTACGCCTGGCTCGATACCGGCACCATGGACTCCCTTGTGGATGCGGCGGATTTCGTGCGGACGATCGAGGTGCGCCAGGGCGCACAGATCGCAGCGTTAGAGGAAATCGCTTATACGAATGGCTGGATCAGCCGGGATGATTTGCTGCGCTCCGCAGAACGTTACGGAAAGTCCCCTTACGGTCAGCACTTAAAGCAGGTGGCTGACGGCAAGTTCAGATACTGAATAAGTGAAGAGATGAAGGAGTTTGCATACAGATGAATATTCTTGTGACCGGCGGTGCCGGATTTATCGGCAGCAATTTTATCTTTTATGAACGGGAACGTCATCCGGAGGACCGCATTGTCTGCCTGGATGCGCTGACTTATGCAGGCAATCTTTCGACGCTTGCCTCCGTGCTGAACCAGCCGGGCTTTCGTTTTGTGAAGATGGATATCCGCGACCGGGATGCGGTATTTGCCCTGTTTGAAGAAGAAAAATTTGATATTGTGGTCAATTTTGCCGCGGAATCGCATGTGGACCGCTCCATTGAAAACCCCGGAATTTTCCTGGAAACCAATATCCTCGGTACGGCCAACCTCATGGATGCCAGCAGAAAATACGGCGTCGGACGCTTCCACCAGGTCTCAACAGATGAGGTCTACGGCGATCTGCCGATCGACCGCCCGGATCTGTTCTTTACGGAAAATACGCCGATCCATACCAGCTCGCCCTATTCGAGCTCAAAGGCCTCCGCGGATCTCTTGGTGATGGCGTATCACCGTACCTACGGTCTGCCGGTCAGCATTTCCCGCTGCTCGAACAATTACGGCCCCTACCAGTTCCCGGAAAAACTCATTCCGCTCATGATCGCGAATGCACTTGCGGACAAGCCGCTGCCGGTATACGGCACCGGGGAGAATATCCGCGACTGGCTGTATGTGGAAGATCACTGCAAGGCCATCGATCTGATCATGCGGAAGGGCAGAGTCGGCGAGGTATACAATATCGGCGGCCACAACGAAATGGCCAATATCGATATAGTGAAGATCATCCTGAAGGAGCTTGGAAAGCCGGAAAGCCTGATCACCTTTGTGACGGACCGCAAAGGCCATGACATGCGTTATGCGATCGATCCGGCCAAGATC
>DJYD01000048.1:35807-53934 GCA_002449955.1 Lachnospiraceae bacterium UBA6987 | reverse complement strand
GGCGATCTGCAGATTGAAGCCGCCCGTGGACGCATCAAGGTCCAGCACCTCCCCGGCAAAGAATAAGCCGCGCAGCTTCTTCGATGCCATGGTCTTCGGATCGATCTCCTTCACATTCACGCCGCCGCGCGTCACCACGGCTTCATCGTAGCTGCGAAGCCCCGTAATGATAAACGGCAGGTCCTTAAATGCCCGCAGAAGCGCGTCGCGCTGTACTTTCGTCACGGTCCCCGACTTCTGTCCGGAAGCAATTTCCGCCTGGCCTAACACAATGGGGATGAGCGCCTTCGGCAGCCAGCCGGCGAGGAAATTGTCTAACTGCTTCGCTCCGTTTTCCGCGGATTCCCTGAGGAAGCGGGCTTCCAGCTGCTCCGCCGAAAGCGCGGGTTTTAAGTCAAGGTGCAGCCTGACCGGGCCCTTTCCCTTCACCGCATCCGGCTTTAAGGCGTCGCCGAGAAGGGCCGAGGCTGACAGGATCACGGGCCCTGTGACCCCGAAATGGGTGAACATCATCTCACCGAAATCTTCGGTGATCTTCTTTCCGCCCTGTTCAAAGGAAACCGCAATATTTTTCAGGGAAAGCCCCATGAGACTCTTCGGCGAATAACGGTCGGAAAGCGGCTTTTCAAAGCGTGCGTTAAGCGGCACAAGCGAGGGCTCCCTGGGCGTTACGCTGTGGCCGGCCTCCTCCGCAAAGCGGTAGCCGTCACCGGTCGAACCGGTCCCGGGATAGGACAGGCCCCCGGTTGCCACGATCACGCTGTCCGCGGAAAAGACCTGGCGCTTCGACTTTCCTTCCGCATCCGTGACCGTGCAGACCACGCCGGTGACTGCGCCGTCTTTTGTCTGCAGCCTTTCCGCTTTTACTCCTGTGATCAGTCTGACGCCGGCCTCATCAACGGCTTTTCGCAGCGCCTTGATGATGTCCGAAGCATGGTCACTGACCGGGAAAACGCGCTGACCGCGTTCCACTTTTAACGGCGTGCCGTGCGCTTCCACAAAGCGCATCATATCTTCGTTCGAAAAGCGTCCAAAGGCCGAATACAGAAAGCGCGGATTGCGGTAAACATGAGAAAAGAATGTGTCTCTGTCGCAGGCGTTGGTCACGTTGCAGCGGCCCTTGCCGGTAATATAGATCTTCCGGCCGGGTTTTTCCATCTTTTCCAACAGGGTGACCTGTGCGCCCTCCTGCGCCGCCGCATAGGCGGCCATCATGCCGGCGGCGCCTCCGCCGATGACGATGATCTCCATAGGGGCTCCTTATCTCAGCCTGATCGTGACGTCTTCCGGCTCCAGGCGGCACAGGACGTCCTTTGTCCGCTGTTCCTTCGGCAGCTTCGTCACGCGCGCCGCATGCTTAAGCATTGCCTTTTCCAGGAAGTTGCGGACCTCGCGGGCATTTGCGAAGTTTTCGGGTTTATTCTCGCAGCGGGCGGTAAAGATCTCCAGCGCCTTCTTTTCGGCCTCGGGAGAAAGCGTGTACTCGTTCTTTTTGCACATCACTTTCAGGATCTCCACCAGTTCTTTCGGCGTATAATCGGGAAATTCTATAAAGTAATTGAACCTGGATGTCAGTCCGGGGTTTGTTTTCAAGAAATCTTTCATGAGCTCGGTATAGCCGGCCACGATGACCACGAGCTCGTCGCGGTAATCCTCCATCGCTTTCAGAATGGTCTCCACCGCCTCGGGTCCGAAGTCGTTCTGCCCCTTGTTCTGAGTCAGCGTGTAGGCTTCATCAACGAACAAAACGCCGCCGACCGCCTGGTCGATGACCTCCTTCGTCTTGATGGCCGTCTGTCCGACATAACCGCCTACTAAGCCGCTCCGGTCCACTTCGACAAGCTGCCCGGTAGGCAGGAGTCCCAGCTCGCCGTAGATGCCGGCGATGAGCCTTGCCACCGTCGTCTTGCCGGTGCCGGGGTTGCCGTAGAAGACCATGTGGCGGGAGGTTCCCGCATTGGAGAGCCCCATCTCCTTGCGCATCTGCTGCACGCGGAGCAGATTGACCAGGTTTTCGATCTCCTCCTTCACCACGTCCAGCCCGACCAGGGAATTGAGCTCGGCAAGGATCTCGTCGATGCGGTCCTCGGAAAGGTCGGTCTGATCTTCTTCACCGGCCTTTTCGATCTCCGTCTTTCCGGAAGCTGCCGGCTTCCCGGTGCCTGTGGCTAAAGCCCCGGAACTTCCGGGCGTCAGGACGGCGCCCGCGGATGCTCCCGAAGGCTTTCCGGGCGTATATTTCACGCCGCTCTTTCCGCCGCTCACCTTGACGTTTTTGTTGCGGAACAGACCGTAGGCTTCAATGAACTTGTCGAGCGCGCGCACATAGTCCGTGAGCGCCTGCACGGCAGCCTGCTCCGGTTCATCGCTCAGGGCAAGAAATTCACGTCCGAGTTCCTCATAGGTCCCGATCAGATAAGCCGTCTTCCGGTTCTGCCAGGGATCCGCCGGAATTTTCCGGCCGGCGTCCGCAAGCACAAAGTATTTCATGGAGGTCGGGATCTTGTCCGCGTAGCCCACAGCGACCTTGTCATACAGGCCGGTTCTGTCAGCATATGAGAGATCAAAGCCGAGATTGGCTTTGATGTAAGCGCGCTGGGCAGCGGTGAACTGCCTATCCTGCAGCGAGAGATAAACGCAGAACTGCATCATATCCCGGTGCAGCAGCCCTTTTAAGTCATGCTGCGCCGCATCGGAGACTCTTGCCTCCGTGATCTTCCCGCACATTCGGTCGCATTCATCCAGACGTTCCCTGATCGACATAATCAAACTCCTCTCACCCCATCGATGCAATAACGGCGGGGATCCCGTAGGTAAACACACACATGATCGCCGTTGCAAGAATAAGCCCCAGAATAACCGCGCAGAACGCTTTCTTCTTGTCGATCTCCAGCAGACAGGCGATAAGCGAGCCCGTCCAGGCACCGGTTCCCGGCAGCGGAATGCCCACGAACAGCACAAGGCCCCAGAACTCCGCCTTCTTGATCTTCTCACTCTTGCCGAGTGATTTCGCTTCCAGCTTTTCCACAAGCGGCCGGAACAGCTTCGTTTTTTTCAGCCAGCGGAAAAACGGCGTGATGAACAGCAGAATGAAGGGCACCGGCAGTATATTGCCGGCAAAGCAGCAGAGGATCCCCTCCCAGAGCGGCATATCTAAAAGCGCCGCCGCGATCATGCCGCCGCGCAGCTCCACGATCGGGAACATGGAAACAATAAAGCAGATCAGCCCCGGCGGCAGGTTTCCCAACCAGCTCATCAGGCCTTCTACGATTGAATTTACCATAAAAAACTCCGTGATAAAAAAATGAGGCACGGCTAAGCCGTACCTTGGGAAAAGCAGGGGCAGAAAGATTCGAACTCTCATCGATGGTTTTGGAGACCACTGTTCTACCCTTGAACTATGCCCCTGGGTGCTCCGCCCACCATTTATAGCACATGGGGGCGGAGAATGTCAAGGGGTGAAATCTGAATCATTCACTTTTTTGCGAAATCTGAATCTTTCACTTTTTTGCTGCGGATCCGTCCGGGAAGATCAAGGGATTTACTCCCCCGGTTTTCCTCTTATTTCTTCTTTACCGACCAGCCGAAGGTCCCGATCTTCTCTCCCAGGCGGAAATATTCACCGTGAGAGTAGGCCATAAGGTCTGCTTTTGCCAGATCCAGACGACCATTTTCCTCAAACAGTCCTTCATCGGCATAGACACCCACGACCTTTGCCAGGAACATGTCGTGCGAGCCGAGCTCAAGGATCCGGTCCACTTTGCATTCGATCCAGACCGGGCTTTCGGCGACCGCCGGCGCTTTTTCAAGAGCGGGTGCCTTCACCGGAGTAAGGCCTGAGGCCTTCCACTTGTCGCCGTCACGGCCGGAGCGCACGCCGCAGTAATCCGTCGCACGCGTGATCCCTGCCGAGACAAGGTTCACCACGAACTCTCCGCTTTCTTCGATCAGGTGATGGGAAAAGCGGTCTTTCCGGATGCTGACGCTCAGCATGGGCGGATCGGAGCAGACCGTGCCAGCCCAGGCGATGGTAAGAAGATTCTGCTCTTCTTTTCCGTCACCGCAGGAAATAAGTACCGCCGGCAGCGGATAGAGCATATTGCCGGGTTTTAATGCACGTTTCATAATGGTTACAGGGCTGTCTCTATGCAGAGGTGCGCCGTTTCTCCTTTCTTACAGTCCCATCTCCTTCTTCACCTCGCCGAAGCACTTCACGGCAAAATCAAGGTCTTCCTTCGTGTGGCCGGCTGAGATCTGGGTGCGGATGCGGTCCTTTCCCTTCGGCACGACAGGATAGCAGAAGCCGACAACATAGACGCCCTTATCTAACATCCTTCGGGCAAATTCAGCCGCGACTCTGGGGTCGTACAGCATCACCGGAACGATGGGGTGCTCGCCCGGCAGCAGGTCGAAGCCGAGCTTTTCCATCTCCGCGCGGAAATAGCGGGCGTTTTCGTGCACGCGGTCGCGCAGCGCAGTTGACGCTTCCAGCAGGTCGATGGTCTTAATGGTCGCAGCGCAGATGGCCGGCGCCAGGGTATTCGAGAACAGGTACGGACGGGAGCGCTGGCGGAGCAGGTCCACGATAGGCTGACGGGCTGCGGTATAGCCGCCGGAAGCGCCGCCCATGGCCTTGCCGAAGGTGCCGGTGATGATGTCCACGCGTCCCATCACGCCGCAGAATTCCGGCGTGCCGCGGCCGTGCTCGCCCATGAAGCCGACCGCATGGGAATCATCCACCATCGTGAGGGCGTCATATTCATCTGCAAGGTCGCAGATGCCCTTAAGGTTTGCGATGTAGCCGTCCATTGAAAAGACGCCGTCGGTCGCGATCACGATGCGTTCGCAGCCGTCGGCCTTAGCCTGCTCAAGCTGCGCACGGAGGTCGTCCATGTTATTATTCTTGTATTTGTAGCGTTTTGCCTTCGCCAGTCTCACGCCGTCGATGATCGAGGCATGGTTCAGTTCATCGGAAATGATGGCGTCATTCGGGCCGGTGATCGTCTCGAAGAGGCCGCCGTTTGCGTCAAAGCAGGACGAATACAGGATGGCGTCATCCGTGCCCACGAAATCCGCGATGCGACGCTCCAGTTCCTTGTGGATCTCCTGCGTGCCGCAAATGAAGCGGACAGAGGAAAGGCCGAAGCCCCAGCGGTCGTAGCTGGCCTTCGCCGCCGCGATGAGCTCGGGGTTGTCCGCCAGCCCCAGATAGTTGTTCGCGCACATGTTGACGACGTGCGCCTTCTTCGTCGTATCGATCACGTCGCGCTGCGGCGTGGTGATGATGCGTTCCTCGCGCCAGGTCCCTGCCTCGCGGATCGCATCCAGTTCCTTCATATAGCTTTCAAGCGCTGCTTTCATTGCATCTCCTTTCTTTCTGCCGTTCGGTGTCATTTCGTCCAGTCCAGGATGACCTTGCCGGAGTTTCCGCTGTTCATGGCGGCAAAGCCCTCTTCAAATTCGGTATAGTGGAAACGGTGGGTGATGACCGGCGTCAGATCCAGTCCGCCCTGCACCATATAGCTCATCTGGTGCCAGTTGTCCATCTTGCGGCCGTAGATGCCCTGGAGCGTTAAGCCCTTGCCGATGATCTGGTTCATGTCCAGCTCGACCGGCTTATTGCCAAGGCCGAGCAGCGAGATCTTCCCGCCGTTCCGCATCAGACCGATCATCTGCCGGAAGGCGGCGCCAGAGCCGGACATTTCAAGGCCCACGTCAAAGCCTTCCACGAGCCCCTGCTCCTTCATGACCGCCTGCAGTTCTTCCCTGCCGGTATTGACGGCGGCGTCCACGCCCATCTTCCGGGCAAGACCAAGCCGGTAGTCGTTCAGATCCGTGATCACGACACGGCGTGCGCCCGCGTATTTGCAGATCCCGGCGGCGATGATGCCGATGGGGCCGGCGCCGGTGATCAGCACATCTTCGCCCACCAGGTCCCACATGAGGGCCGTGTGCGTAGCGTTGCCGAAGGCATCGAAAAAGGCCACCACGTCCTCAGGAAGGCTCTCATCGATCAGGATCAGATTCGTCTCGGGAATGCACACATATTCCGCAAATGCGCCGTCGCGGTCCACGCCAACGCTCTTTGTGTTCTTGCACCACTGGATGTTGCCAGAATGGCAGTTGCGGCAGTGATGGCAGGTGATATGGCCCTCGCCGGATACGCGCTGGCCGATCTTCACGTCGGTCACGCCTGCGCCGAGCGCAGCGATCTCGCCTACGTACTCGTGGCCGATCGTCATCGGCGGCTTGATATGCTCCGCCGCCCACGGATCCCAGTTATAGATATGCACGTCCGTGCCGCAGATCGCGGTCTTGTGTACTTTGATCAGGACCTCTCCCGGCCCCGGTACCGGCACGGGCACTCTCCTCAGCTCCAGTCCGACGCCTGCCACCGGCTTCACGATGGCGTCCATCATCTTTTCCATATCTCTCCTTTCATTCCTATCGCCGGATGAGGTTTCGCCTTCCCCTTTAGGGCACCCGAAGGGCGTGCCTTGTGCGGAAGGTGGCGCAAAGCGCCGGATGAGGTTACCTCATCTCCAGCACTCTTCCGGCATCCCCTACAGTCGGCAGGAACAGCACGCCGTCGATCTCTTCGGCGCTGATGAATTCAGCCTTCACCATGGCATCCAGGAGTCCCTTGAGCGGCTCGTAATAGCCGTTGATATTCATCAGTATCACCGGCTTGTCATCCACCTTCAGGCGGGCGAGCGAGATCACATCCGAGATCTCGTCAAGCGTGCCGGGGCCGCCGGGCAAGGCGATATAGGCGTCCGCAAGCTCCATCATGGTGCGTTTTCTCTCACTGAGATCCGGCACCACCATGCAGTTTTTAAGGCCGGGATGCTTTCTTTCGAAGATCTCCGGCATGGTCGTCATCACGCCGATGACCTCCCCGCCTGCTTCGATCACGGCATCCGCAACCGCCCCCATGAGGCCGTTCGTCGCGCCGCCGTAGACAAGGGTATGGCCGTGGCTCCCGATCCATTTCCCGAGATCCTTTGCCGCCTGCAGAAAGGCGGAATCATTACCGCTTTTGGAACCGCAATATACGGCGATCTTCATCTTCTGCTCCTTTCATGAGGCTGCCCCGCAGGTTCCGGTCTTCCTGCCGGTCCGGTCGGCAGACCTCCTGCCGTGCATACGTGCTTTTCTTTCGATGCCATTATAGCACAAAAAAACCGCGGAGCAAGATGTCCGCGGTCAGTATACAAAATTTTATCTCAGTCCGCATTTCGCGGACAGTTGTCATCCTGAGAAAGCCTCCTCAGGATGACAAATCGGAGTGTCCCGTTTATTCTTCGGCGATCTTTCTGGCGACATACACGCCGCTTGCGGAGGCATGGGACAGGGAATGCGTCACGCCGCTGCCGTCGCCGATCACGTAAAGGCCTTTGTGGCAGGTCTCAAGGTTCGCATCGATCTCGACCTCCATATTATAGAACTTGACCTCGACGCCGTAGAGCAGCGTGTCGTCGTTCGCGGTGCCGGGGGCGATCTTATCGAGCGCGTAGATCATCTCGATGATCCCGTCCAGGATGCGCTTGGGCATGACGAGCGCCAGGTCACCGGGCGTCGCCTTGAGGGTCGGCTCGATAAAGCTCTCGCGGATGCGGGAGGGTGTGGAGCGTCTGCCCTGCACCAGGTCCCCGAAGCGCTGCACGATCACGCCGCCGCCCAGCATGTTGGAGAGCTTGGCGATGTTCTCGGCATAGGCCGTCGAATCGTTGAAGGGTTCGGTGAAATGCTTCGCCACGAGAAGAGCAAAGTTCGTATTCGCGGTATGGAGTGAGGGGTCCTCATAGCTGTGTCCGTTCACCGTCACGATGCCGTTCGTGTTCTCGTTGACCACCACTCCGTGCGGATTCATGCAGAAGGTGCGCACCTGATCGCCGTATTTCTCCGTGCGGTACACGATCTTGCTCTCATAGAGCTCATCGGTCAGATCGGAGAAGATCTCTGCCGGCAGCTCCACGCGCAGGCCGAGGTCGACGCGGTTCGAAAGCGTCTTGATCCCGAGGTCTCTGCAGACGGATTCCATCCATTTGCTGCCGCTGCGGCCCACGGAGACCACGCAGCGCGGCGCCTCAAAGCGGCCTGCCTTCGTCTCCGCAGCAAAACCATCCGCAGTTTTTTCCAGCTTCTCCACGGGCGTGTGGAAGTAGAAATCCACCTTGTCCTTCATCTGCTCGTACAGGTTTCCGAGCACCACATAGTTCTTGTCGGTGCCGAGGTGCCGCACGGAGGCGTCAAGAAGATGGAGCTTATTCTGCATGCAGAGCTTCCGGATGCGGGTATCGGAGGTGGAATAGAGCTTTGAGCCCTCGCCGCCGTTGGCCATGTTGATGGCGTCCACATATTCCATGAGTTCGGTGGCCTTCGCCTTGCCGATGTGCTCGTAGAGCGTCCCGCCGAAATCGTTGGTGATATTGTATTTGCCGTCGGAAAATGCGCCGGCGCCGCCGAAGCCGTTCATGATGGCGCAGGTTTTACAGTGCACGCAGGAAGTGATCTTCTCCCCGTCGATGGGGCAGTGTCTTTCTTCCAGTCTGCTGCCGGTTTCGAACACGGCAATTTTCATATCCGAGCGCTTTTGCAGCAGCTCATAGGCCGTAAAAATGCCACCGGGGCCGGCCCCGATGATGATCAGGTCATATTGTTTACTCATTTTTCTGTTCCTTTATTCCGTTATCGCCTTACTGCAGCGCGATTAATTCATCACTTTGCAAAGCACAAAGTAGCGGCCGTCATCCACCTGATAGGCACAGGTACACAGGCACACCAGCTTATCTCCGTAGCTGACATTTACCTGCGGCGAATGGAGCGACCGGGAAGCATACTTTGCCATAGCCGAATTAAAGCTGGCTTCGTTGCTGTAGTTAAAAGTAATCTTGTCCGTTCCCGTGCCATAATATACCGCAAAGATCTTCAGCGTATAGGTCTTGTTCGGCGTATAAAGCTTAAACTCCGGATTGCTCCAGTAATAACTGCTCGAATCGTATTTCTTGAGGCTGCCGAACATGGCGCCGCTCTGCATATGATGTCCGAAAATGTAGGTTACATCATCCTGCAGAAAACGATTCTGTGCATGCACAAACAAGGTTCCGTTGCCATTATAGCTGCCGTCGATCAGGTGCTTCAGGTAATAGCTGTTGTCGCTTCCCTGAACGACCGGATAATTGACAAGGCCCCCCTGTCCCTGCAGCCACGCACAGACATCGCTGTTGATATTCTTCAATCTGGCAAAATCAACACTCAGCTTAGGCATTTGCGCTTCCGGCTGAGCAGGCTGTGTCTGAGGCGCCGTTGACTGCGGAGCCTGCGTCACCGCATCCGAGCCGTCGATCGTCATGATCTGCTCGGTGCTCTCCGCACTCATGGTGGGGTCCGCAGAAGGCGTCACCGAAGACGGTACTTCCGCAGAGGGCTGTTCCTGCGTTTCAGCCTCACCGCTGGGTTCGATTTCTGTCTCGTCATCGGGGATGACAACCACGAAATCATTAATGATATCATCATAAGTGTTCTTCGCCTTTTTATCCCGGATCACCGTTGAAATGATCTGATAGCCGCTGTAGCCCATGACGCAGAACAAGAGCACGATAATGATCGTATAGATCTTGCTGTTCTTCTTTTTCTTATGACTCTTATGTTTTCCCTGGGCTTCAAAGCCCCGGTCATTATTCTGTTTGGTCTTATTATCCTCTGCCATGATTTCTCCTTTCTCAGAGAAATGCTATTTTAGCACAAAAAACCTTATTTGTCTATCCTGCAGACAAAGCCTCAGATCGCTATCAGCTGTCTGAGCACCGTACTGTAAATATATGTCTCCCCGACTATCTTTCCTGTTGCCTGTTCAAGGGCCCTGCGGTAATAGTCAAGCTGCGTGCGGTAACGCGTCGCAAGCACCTCCGCCTGCGCCACGCGGTCCGTTTTATAATCGACAAGGATGAGTTTTCCCTCTTCTTCAAAATAGAGGTCTGCGATGCCCTGGATCAGGACCGTCTCTCTGCTCTCCGCGTGGGCAGCGTCTATCTCCGCAAGCGGGACGCCCAGAATAAAGGGCTGCTCACGGAACAGCCTGCCCTGCTGATCGGCCCTGCGGATCCTGTCTGCAAGCGGCGTCTGCCAGAAGGCTGCCACTTCTTCTGCAGGCACGGCAGCCGCTTCCTCCTGCCTGAGCAGGCCTTTCTTCTGCATTGCTTCAAGCTGGGACGCCACGTCCTCCCTGCGGCGGGTATCTTCCACCCGAAGATGCTCCATGATCTTATGGTATACCGTGCCGCGTTCGGCGCCGTTCAGGCTGCCCACTCCGCTGTTCTCCGGTCTTTTTCGATCGTTCTTCGGCAGCGGCTCCATCGGTTCTTCCCCGGCGGCCTGTTTCAAAGCCGAGACCGTATAAATGCCGCGCACGCCGCTTAAGGCTTCATAAGGATACCGGAAATGCACCCTCTTTTCCAGCTCCTCCGGGATCTCGGGCGGGTTTTTGCGGATGTTCTCCAGCTTAAGGGCTAAATCTTCCCAGATGGGCGCCTGCGCAAAACCTCTGCGCCCCTCTTCCGCCTCATCCGCTTCATTGTCCGGTCGGATGACAAGGTGCGGCGTTCCGGCTGCGGCAGCCATCAGGATCCAGTCAAGGTACGAAGAAGCACCTGCCACGGACCAGGCAGGCAGAGGACCGTCCGGGAGCCCCGAAAGCTCAGGGTAAGCCTCCCTCCAGTGAGCAGGGTCGCTCACCGTGCCCGAGATGAACAGATATTCCTCTGCCCTCGTTAACGCCACGTAAAGCACACGGAGTTCCTCCGCCTTGGCTTCCTCCGTAATTTTATCCGCAATATAATCGAGCCGCAGATTTCTTAAGCGCTGTCTCGTATCTCTATTCCGGGTCTCTAACGCTGCTCCTTCTTTTTCATGCACAAGCATCGCGCCCTGCGCATCCTTCAGGTTGAACTCCGTGGAGGCGCCGGCCAGGAACACGACCGGATACTGCAGCCCTTTTGAGGAATGGATCGTATCGATATGCACAACGTCATCATCGTCCTGCACCGGTGCTGCTTCCCCCTCATCCGTGCTGTCCTTAACCCGCTCGATATAGCGGTTGAACTGATAAAGCCCCCGGTAGCTCGTATTTTCAAAAGCCTCCGCCCGGTCAAGCAGAGTTTCCAGATTGGCAAGCCTTGCCATCCCGCCCGGCATGGCTCTCAGATAAAGCTCGTAACCGGTTTCTGTCATCAGACGGTGGATCAATGCAGGAATTGAGAGGACTTCAGCCAGATCTCTCCAGCTGTCAAGCTCTTCCAGAAAGCGTCCGACTTTCCCGAAACGCTCCGGAGCCATCATCCAGGCTGCCTGCAGGCGCTCGTACAAGCCATGTGCCTTCGGCGCTTCTTTTCCGGCCCATGCGGCAATATCGGCAAGGTCGCTGTTTTGAAACGCACCAAAGGGTGACGTCATGACAGAGGCAAGCGGGATATCCTGCCTCGGATTATCAATGGTTTTCAGGAGGGCCAGAACCGTCTGTACCTCCTGCGTATCATAAAAGCCGTGCTTTAAGGGCGCAGATACCGGGATCCCCATCTCTCCGAGCGCGTCCACATAAACCCGCGCATCGTTCAGACTCTTCATCAGGATCCGGATATCCCGGAAACGGACCCGGCGCGTTTTGTCCGGGCTTCCGTCCTGAAGACTGCCGCTCTTTGTTAATTCCAGGATCTTCCTTCCGATGCACTTAGCCTCAGCGCTTCGGTTTTCTCCCGCATTTCCCACCTTCTCGCAAAGCAGAACTTCAGGGACATGACCTGCTCCCCCAAAGCCGGCAGCGCCGAAATGCAGCTTCGCCTTCTCGTCATAGACGATGCCGCCAAGCGGTTCATCCATGATCCTCCAGAAGAGGTCGTTTACCCCGTCCACGATCTCTTTTCGCGAGCGGTAGTTGGCTGAAAGATCGATCCGGCGGGTTTCTGCCCCCGGCTCTGTTCCATAGCTTTTGTATTTCTGCAGGAAAATCTCCGGATTGGCGCGGCGAAAGCGGTAAATGCTCTGCTTGACATCGCCGACCATGAACAGGTTCGGCCGTCCGTCATCTTCTCCGGAAAGCGCGTGCAGGATCTCATCCTGAACGTTGTTGATGTCCTGGTATTCGTCGATGATGATCTCGTCAAAGCCTTCTGCAAGCTGCCTGGCAAGAGGCGTGCGCGTAACGCGCCCATCCTCTGCTCTTTCCGTAAGCAGGTTCAGGGCATAGTGCTCCATGCCGATGAAATCCGTCATGTTGCGGCTCTGCATCTCCGCCTTGAAGCGCAGCGAAAACGCTCTGGCAAGCGCAAGCAGTGCCTTCTTCGGTTTTTCTGTCATCCGGACCAGGGAAAAGCTGCGGGAAGGCTCTCTTCCGTAACGCTTTTCCAGATTCTGATACTCTGCTTTATATCTGTTTCTGGCAGCCCTCAGCTGCTCATCGAGTGCTTCATCTTCTCCCGTCGCCGTTTTTTTCTTAAGCGAGGGCTTCGTCATCCACTTTGTTTTGACGGACAGCAGCTTCTGCTTTTCGGCAAAATCCGCTTCCAGAAGGCGGTCTATGATCGCTTCATCGCTCTGCAGAAGCGGGAGGAAGATCTCCTTTTGACCTGCCTCGCTCTGCAGGACCTCCTTCCGCAGGCTTTCCATGCGCGCGCGGATGCTGAAAAGTGCGCCTTCAAGCTTCCTTTCTCCGGCAAGGATCCAGTCCTGCTCCCAGAAAAGGGCTTCCTCTTCCGGCTGCGGCTTTTCTGCTTCCTCAAGCCACTCCTCGGGATACAGTGCGTTCTGCGCCGTTTCGTACAGCCCGAGCACCATTTTGCGGATCTCGGCATCCGATTTTTCGGAAGAATAATCCGTAATCAGATCCAGAAAATCCCTGTCGTCTCCGGCCTCGTATTTCTCCTCCATCAGCGCATCCAGCACGTCCGCCTTCAGAAGGACAAGCTCGGCATTGTCGGCAATACGGATATCCGGGGAGATATCCAGCCGGTCGAAATAGCTTCGCACCAAAAAGCCGCAGAGGCTGTCCACGGTACAGATATGGGCCTGGGGAGCGATTTCCGACTGCAGCCGCAGCCAGGCATTTTCCGGATCGTTTTCCAGGGCTGCTCTCAGCTCCCGGATCAGCTTGGCCCGCATCTCGGACGCCGCTGCGTTCGTGTAAGTCACAATGATCATGCGCCGCAGATCGCCGCGCTTTTCGGGTTCTTTCTCACACAGACGGGACAGAACATGCGCAATCAGGGTCGTCGTCTTGCCGCTGCCGGCCGCTGCCGAAACAAGCAGAGAACCGCCTCTGTGACGTATGACTTCTTCCTGCATCGGGCTGGGAACAAAACTCATGATTCTGCCTCCTTTTCTTCCGCAAGGCCTATGATCTCCGCAAACTCATCCCGTTTTACCTTCCGGATCGTCCGCGGCTTCATGCCCGGGATGCGCCTGTCAAAGCGGCAGATGCTTCTGAATTCACAGTACGTGCAGGGGCTGTAGGAGTCGCCGACAGGGTCTGCATCGATCCTGCCGTCTAAGATCTCACGGCCGAGTCCAATTTCTTTCTCCCGGATATAGCGGCAGATGCTGCCTAATGCTTCGGCAGGGAAGACCTTCGCAGCGCCGCGCTGCGAGAGATCCACATCCGTGGAAATGTCTGCCACTTCAGCTGCCGTCATGCCTGACAGACGGTAGTCTTTCAGAAGCTTTTCCTGCAAAAGCGCAGCATCTTCTCCGTCATCCTTCAGCCATTTTTCCGTAAGGCCTGCATAGTACAGACCGCCCGGCATCACCGCTCTTCCGGCCCTCCGCGCCCGCTCAAGCGCCACGTCAAGATAGGTGAACAGCTGCAGCTGCAGCCCTTCACTTAAGAGGGTCAGATCCAGCTGATGATCTGAGGTTTTATAGTCAACGACCCTGATCCAGTCGGTTCCGTTATCCCTCCGGACATCCAGGCGGTCGATCTGGCCGCTCAGGCTCATCCGTGCACCCCCTCCAAGGTCAAGCTCCAGGGCTTCCCGGCTGCCGCCAAAGCGCAGTTCAAAGCGCTCCGGCCGGAAACCGTCTTCCGTTTCCAGCTCGCTCATGGCGCGGATCTGCTGTGTAAACAGATTCTCCCAGCGGTCTAACAGATAGCTGCTGTTTGCCTTATCCTGCAGTTCGGTATCTGCCCCGGCCTCTGCCGCCTCGCGGATCCCCTTCCGGATCAATGCGCTTCGCGCTTCATCATCCAGGTCCTTCAGCTTTCCGCCATTTTCATATGCGCTACGCAGAATCACCTCCATCACCTTGTGGAAGAAGCTCCCGTGATCCGACGCCTGCCAGGTATGCTCGTCCCGTTCTTCAAGGCCCAGACCATACTGCAGGAAATGTCTGTAGGCGCAGGCAGCAAAGCGTTCCAGTCTGGTCACGCTTCCCTTCAAAACCTTGCCATACAGGGCCTCCGCCTGCTCACTGCTCAGTGAAACCGGCCGGTAATGCAGAAGGGCTCCCTCTTCCAGTCTCATTAAGCGCGCACTGAAATCAGGACTGTTCAGCAAAAGGGCATAGAGCGCTTCATAACCGCCCTGTTTCCTGCGGATCTGCTCCGCAAGCACCCTTGCCGCCGTCTCTTTGTTTGCCACCGCCGTGAACGGATCATCCCGGCAAAGCTCCGCAAAGTCCTGCAGCTTGAGCGCCGGAAAAAGCCCCTCGATCTCCGTCAGAACCGGGCTTTTGGCAATGGCTTTCCCGTCCGGGCCAAGCTGCGAGAAGCTCAGATACAGCTGCTCAGCCGGCCTTGTCAGAAGGCGGTAGATGTAGAAGCGTTCCTCAAGCAGCGCCTTCTCATCGGTATAGCCCAGATCCGGTTCAAAGCGTTCCAGCAGAATGCGTTCCCGGTCGGTGATGATCCCGCCGCTTCGGTGCACGCCGGGGATAACGCCTTCATTAAAGCCCAGAACGAGCAGAGCCTTGATATCCCCCATACGGCTTCTTTCCATGTCGCCGATCAGCAGCTGATCCGGCTCCGCCGGCAGCAAACCGAGCTTCAATCCCTCAAGGCCCGTCTTAACCAGAAGACAGAAGTCCGCAGCGCTTACAGGCATATCCGCAAGCAGCTCCTGCATTTCCTGAAGAAAGCTGCTTACGCTGTCGAAGACGCCTTTCCATTCATCCGCTTCGCGCAGCCTGCCTGCCGCCTCGTAAGCCTCTGCCCGCTGCAGCAATTTTTCCCGGGCTCCGGTTTCCTCCAGAAAATGCAGAACGGCGGCCGCCATCTCCTCTGCTTTCCCGCGTCTTCTGACTGTTTCCTTCAGGGTCAGCAGGGGTACAAAAATGCGCTCGCGGAGCGCATTCATCTCCTCAAGCGTCTGCTCTCTTCTGGATGTGTAGTCGTCATCGGATTCGCCGTGCAGT
Organism: Lachnospiraceae bacterium UBA6987; assembly: GCA_002449955.1. Taxonomy (GTDB): domain Bacteria; phylum Bacillota; class Clostridia; order Lachnospirales; family Lachnospiraceae; genus UBA6987. The sequence goes on along the minus strand of DJYD01000048.1, from coordinate 38,532 downwards.
CTGGCAAGATAGCTGTACTCCTCCGTCATGGGCTTTCGGCCGGAGCGTCCGCCGCGGATGCCGGCGGATAGCAGATAGTTTTCAAAGCGGTCACTTTCATCGCGCGAAAGCGGACCGCACTCATTTTTCAGATAGCGAAGCACACTGTCCCGGTCAAAATTTCCCGTGACTGCGTCAAGTGCAGCCTCAAGCATACGGATCAGGGGATGCTTGGAAAGCGGTTCCCGTCTGTCGGTAAAGTACGGGATCCCTGCCTCCCGGAGCTGTTCCTCCAGAGCGGGGAGATAGCGTTCCTTATCGCCCAGTGTTACCGTGATGTCTCTCCAGGCAAAGCCCTCTTCCCGGGCAAGCCGCATGATTTCAAGCAGAGCCGCGCGGCATTCCGTCCGTACGTTCCGGCAGGCCATCACATGGATATGCTGCGGCTTTTCAGGAAAACTTTCCTTTGAAAACCGCATTAAATTCTTTTCAAGAAACTTAAAATCGTCATGTTTTATCAAAGCCGGTCTGTGCGTCCCGGCAAAGAAGCTGCCGCCGAGCGCAGTTCCGGCGTCTGCCGCACAGCGTGTGATACGCTTCATCGCTGCGATGCTCATGCCGAAGAGATCTGCTTTCCCCGGCTCCCCTTTCGCCGCAGCTTCTTTCTTCGGCAGGGTAAAAACAAAAAGGCTTTCCCTGCTTCTTCGGATCAGTTCCGTGATCAGGCGGTACTGCACACTCGTAAAGCCGGTAAAGCCGTCAAAGTAGAGACAGGCTCCGCGCGCGGCATCCGAATAGGGAAGCAGGCGAAGAAGACGCGGCAGCATTTCCTCCGCAGTCACTCTTCCTTCGCCAAGCCTGCGCTTGAACGCCCGGTATATAGCCGCAAGATCCTTCAGTTTCGCCGAAAGAAGCGGCGTGATGCCTTCCCCCTCCGCAATCTCCAGCAGGCGTTCCGGAGAAATATCGTTCATATCCCATTCCGCAAACAAACTGCCGAGCTTTGTCAGAAAGCCGGGGCGGCTTACCTGCCCGCCATAAACGGTCAGGTCTTTTTTTACCTCTTCCGAAGCCAACGCCAACAGAAGTCTCTTGCCGTTTTCGCCCAGCACGGTCGCTTTGTCCGCAGAGAATTCACGAAAAACGCGTCTTGCCAGATGGCCGAAGCTGATGACTTCGATGTTCAGCATAGCCCTGCGCGGATGCTGTCTGATGAAGGCCTGCTGCGTCATGAACGTGGACTGCTCGGGGACAAAAACGATATGATGCGAGCGAGGATCCTCTCTGCTTTTCCGGATCACCTCTTCCCGCAGTTCGTGCGATTTGCCGCTTCCGCCTTCCCCCAGCAGGAAATAAACCGCCATAGCCCCTCCTAATCCTGTAAAAAGTCCGCCATGATGATGTTGCTGACATCGATGCCCTTATCCGTCAGACGGATCCTGTCACCGTTTTTTTCCATAAATCCCTGCTGATAGTATTCCAGCAGCTTTTTTTCGTAGGTGCCGGGAAAGCTTTCCCCGAAGCGTTTTTTGAATTCCTCGCGGGAAACACCCCGCGCTGTCCGAAGCCCAAGGAACATGTATTCCTCCTCGCGGGCTTTTAGGCTCAGCGGCTTTGTCGCCTTATAACTTGCGTAGGCGCTGCGGGCATAATTCCGGTATTCTTCCTTGCCCGCCGGATTCTGGAAGCGTCTTTCATCCACATAGGAGGCTGCGCTCTGCCCGAAGCCGATATACTCGCCGCAGGTCCAGTAGGTCATGTTGTGGCGGCACTCCCTGCCTTTCTTAGCATAGTTGGAGATTTCATAGCGTTCATAACCGCGGGAAGCCAGGTATTCCTTCGTATAACGATACATCTGCCGGTCAAGCTCCTCGCCCGGCAGGTAAATTCTCCCCTGTCTGGTGCCCCAGGTTTCGGCAAAGGGTGTCCCTTCTTCTATGATCAGGGAATAGGCGGAAATATGTTCCGGATCGAGTGCGCACACTGTTTCCAGGGTCTTTTTCCATTTATCCATGGTCTGCCGCGGCAGCCCGCTCATCAGATCGATATTGATATTCGAAAAGCCGGCTTCCCGCGCCATTTCATAACTGTTCAAAAAATCCTGGTAGCTGTGGATGCGCCCGAGCATCTTCAGTTCATCCTCATGGACGGACTGAAGGCCAAGGCTGAGCCTGCCGATGCCCATTCTGCGGTAGGCAGTCAGATTATCCTTAGTGAGCGTTCCCGGATTGGCCTCCAGGGTGATTTCAATATCCTTGTCAAAATGATACTGTGTGCGCAGCAGGTTCAGGACCTGTTCAATGTACAGAGGACTCACTAACGAAGGAGTGCCGCCGCCGAAGAACACGGTCGTGATCGTGTGCAGACTGTCTAATGCCTCAAAGGAGCGGATTTCCTTCATCAGAATACGGAAATAGTATGCGATCTCCTCCGGTGTTCCGGGCGCGGAGGGAAAATCGCAGTACAGACACTTCTTTTTGCAGAAGGGAATATGTACATATACGCTTATAGGTTTCTTGTCCAACACGCCTCCTTTCTGAGACCGGGAGATCGGTAAGGCTCCGCGCTCACGGGAAAGTTTCTCACCCCCGGCAAAAGGGGGATCGAAACTTCCCCTGCAGCGCGTCACCTGCGGGCTCGCTGCCGCTCACCTGTCTTCGTCGAGCTTCAGGACGCTCATAAAGGCCTGCTGCGGCACTTCTACGTTGCCGATCTGGCGCATGCGCTTCTTGCCTTCCTTCTGCTT
>DJYD01000048.1:0-35706 GCA_002449955.1 Lachnospiraceae bacterium UBA6987 | reverse complement strand
TAGCACTTGGCGAGCACGTCCTTGCGCACGGCCTTTACCGTCTCGCGGGCAATGATTTTGCTGCCGATCGCCGCCTGGATGGGGATCTCGAAGAGGTGCCTCGGGATCTCCTCCTTCAGGCGCTCGCACATTCTCCTTCCGCGCTCATAGGCAACGGATTCGTGGACGATGAAGCTGAGCGCGTCCACGATTTCTTTGTTGATCAGGATGTCCAGCCTGACCAGCTTGGACTGCACATAGCCCTTCAGCGAGTAGTCAAGCGAGGCATAGCCGCGGGACCTTGATTTTAACGCATCGAAGAAGTCGTAAATGATCTCGTTCAGCGGCAGCTCGTATTTCAGGATCGCGCGGGTCGATTCGATATATTCGGTGCTGATATAGACGCCGCGGCGCTCCTGGCAGAGCTTCATGATCGGTCCGATGAATTCAGTGGTGACCATAATCTCGGCCGATACCACGGGTTCTTCCATGTAGTCGATCTCCGCAGGATCCGGAAGGTTTGTCGGATTGGAAAGATCGATGACTTCGCCGTTTAATTTATGGACCTTATAAACCACGCTCGGCGCCGTCGTCACGAGATCCAGATTGTACTCGCGTTCCAGACGCTCCTCAATGATTTCCAGATGGAGCAGTCCCAGGAAGCCGCAGCGGAAGCCAAAGCCCAGGGCGACCGAGGTCTCCGGCTCGTAGGTCAGGGACGCATCGTTTAACTGCAGGCGCTCAAGGGCGTCGCGCAGATCCGGATATTTCGCGCCGTCCGCGGGATACATGCCGCAGAAGACCATGGACTGGACCGTTTTGAAGCCGGGCAGAGCCTCCGCGCAGGGGCGCGCCGCGTCGGTGATCGTATCGCCGACCCGGGTGTCCTTGACGTTTTTAATGCTGGCCGTGAGGTACCCGACCATGCCGGTCTCCAGCTCGTCGCAGGGGATGAGCTGGCCCGCGCCGAAATAGCCCGTTTCGACCACATCGTATTCCGCGCCGGTCGACATCAGGCGGATGCGCATGCCTTTTCTGACGGAGCCGTCAAGGATGCGGAAAAAGACCACGACGCCGCGGTAGTTGTCGTAGAAGGAGTCGAAAATCAGGCACTTTAACGGCTTATTGGGAGAGCCGGAAGGCGGCGGCAGCTTGTGCACGATCGCCTCCATGACGTCCTCAATATTGATGCCGTTCTTTGCGGAAATTAACGGCGCATCGTGGGCTTCCAGGCCGATCACGTCCTCGATCTCTTCGATGACGCGTTCCGGCTCGGCGCTCGGCAGGTCGATCTTGTTGATGACCGGGATCACCTCAAGGTCGTTGTCCAGCGCAAGGTACACGTTTGCTAACGTCTGCGCCTCGATCCCCTGCGCGGCGTCGACCACAAGGAGAGCGCCGTCGCAGGCCGCAAGGCTCCGCGAGACCTCATAGTTAAAGTCCACGTGGCCGGGGGTATCGATCAGGTTCAGGATGTATTCCTCGCCGTTCTTTGCGGTATAGACAGTCCGCACGGCCTGTGCCTTGATGGTGATGCCGCGCTCGCGCTCCAGATCCATGTTGTCAAGGATCTGATCCTGCATCTCCCGCTTGGTGAGCAGACCGGTCTGTTCAATGATCCGGTCCGCGAGCGTGGATTTGCCGTGGTCGATATGAGCGATAATACTGAAATTGCGGATATGGTCCTGTGAAATCGGCATGTTATGTCCTCATTTTTTAAAGAGCTTTAAGTTGTCCGGGCTTAGCGGCAGCTCACCGTTTTGTTCCTTCTTTACGATCTCCACGATGCGGTCATTAACCGGAGTCGGGATGCCTGTCTTTCTGCCCCATTCGCAGACGACGCCGTTGATGGCATCGATTTCGCAGGGCTTTCCCTTCTTCATATCCTGCAGCATGGAAGGTTCGATCCGTCTGTGCTTTTTCATGGCGATCGGCATCAGGAAGGAGGCAAAGGCTTTCTTCAGACTGCCGCGGTAATAAAACAGTTTTGTGATGTCCTTGCCCTGCACCGGAGCAAAGACTGCGCCGGCCGCATGTCCCACATCCATGCATTCCTTCATGCAGGCCAGGGCTATGGGACGGGCTTCCCTTGATTCGGAAACATCGCCGAAACGTCCTCCCATGACTGTGCCGAGGCCGGAAAATGTCGCATTGATCAACAGTTTCGACCAGCGGACGCCCAAGAGGTCCTCTTCCACGTCCACGGGGCACATGGTCTCCAGCAGCGATTTAACAAGGGACATCTGTTCATCCGTGATGCCCTCCATCCGTCCCATGTGGAACGACATACTGGCAGGATCGGAGGTCAGTTCACATTCCCCCGGTCCCTTCAGGGTTGCCCCCCATTCGACAACGCAGCCGATGGTCCGTCCGGAGCCGGCGATCTCGGCGACCAGGGGTTCCGGAATCCCGTTCTGCAGGGTCACGATAACGCTCTTCTCGCCCAGGAAAGGCAGCAGCTTCGTCACGACATCGCGGTTGTGCAGCTGTTTGGTCATCAGGAAGATCACATCATAGATGCCTTCCATCTGTTCCGGCAGGATCGCGTGCACAGGGACTTTCATGTTGATCGTTCCGCTGATCACCGCGCCGTTCTCATTCAGCGCATCCACGTGCGCCTTGTTGCGGTTCACCAGATCCACCGTGATGCCGCCCTTTGTCATGTATGCTCCGAGCACGGTCCCGAGAGAGCCGGCTCCGTAGATCGCATATCTCATCTTCTCCTCCGAAGAGCACCGTCATGCGGCGCTCTTATTGCTTATTTCATGTCTGTAAAGGACTTCGGCACGTAAGCTCTGATGTGAATGCCCCCGTCCTCATAGCTTTCCTCAAGCACAGTCCCGTACTTGCGCACCCTGGCGGCTTCGCCTGCCTGCGCGTAAGGGATGACGCGGTCAAGGTACACCTTCTGCCTCTGCAGAAGATCCTGCAGGACCTCCTGCAGCCTGTCCAGTCCCTGGCCGGTAAGAGCGGAGATGCGGACTGCCTCGTCCGCCTGTCCATCATAGAGCAGGACATCTTCCTGTTTTAAATCACATTTGTTAAAGGCGGTAAGGATCGGCTTGTCTTCCACCTGCAGCTCGCGGAGCGTGCGGTAAACCGTATCCATGTGCGCACGCATCCCAGGATCGGAAGCATCCACGACGTGCAGCAGGATGTCCGCATACTTAGCTTCCTCGAGGGTGCTCTTAAAGGCATCGATCAGGTCGTGCGGGAGCTTTTCGATAAAGCCTACGGTGTCGGTGAGCAGCACCTCCTCGGAGCCCGGCAGGATCAGCTTTCTGGTCGTCGGGTCCAGGGTTGCGAAAAGCTTGTCCTCTGCCAGAATATCAGACCCGGTCAGCACATTGAGCAGGGTTGATTTTCCGGCATTCGTATAGCCTACCACGGAAATCACAGGCACGGCATTTCTCATCCTCTGCGAGCGCTGCGTCATGCGGTGCTGCACCACGTCTTCAAGCTCCGCTTTCAGCACGGAGATACGCTTATGGATGCCCCGCCTGTCCGTTTCCAGCTTGCTTTCCCCGGGGCCTCTCGTTCCGATGCCGCCGCCGAGACGCGACAGGCTGATCCCTTTGCCGGTCAGCCTCGTTGCCCGGTAGCGCAGCTGCGCCAGCTCCACCTGGATGCGGCCTTCCTTCGTGGCCGCGCGGGCAGCAAAGATATCCAGGATCAGCAGCGTCCTGTCCATCACCTTTGTGTTCAGAATATCCGTCATATTCCGCATCTGGGCCGGTGTCAGCTCATCGTCACAGATCACACCGTCTGCATCCAGCTCCTGGATTCGCTCTTTAAGCTCCTCCAGTTTGCCGCTTCCGAGATAGGTTCCAGGGTGCGGGTGCTCCCTGGATTGCAGAAACAGCTCCAGAACTTCGGCGCCGGCGGTATCCGCCAGGGCTTCCAGCTCCTGCAGCGAAAGGATAGCGCTGTCAGCGTCCTTGTCGGAAACTGCCACAAGTATCACTTTTTCGGGGCGTTCTTTGGTTTCAATCATGTTTTATCCTCTGCCGAAATCAGCCATGGCAAGCTCCACTGCCATTGCGTCCGAAAGCTTTCCGCTTTTTACCGCCGCGTCCAGTTCCGCCAGTTTTTCCAATCTTTCTCTTAAATCCTTTTCCGTAAACGAAGCCGCCTGCCGCAGGTACTGCCTGACCGCAAAGGGGCGCATCCCGGTCGCTTCGGCAATGCCGTCCATTCTCGCTCCGCTCTTGTCCAGTTCCTTGACCTGAAGCAGGCGGTTTACCTGCTGCGTCATCAGGTACAGGATACGCATAGGCGGTTCCCGAAGTGCCTTCAGATCCGCATAGAGTTCCAGGGCTTCCTTCGGATGTCTGCGCAGCATGGCATCCAGCATCGCAAAGACACGGTTCTGGGCTGTGACGGAAGTGATGGCCTGCACATCCTCCTCATGGATGTTCCGCCCTGCCGTGTAGGCCGAGAGCTTCTCCATCTCGGTAACCAGATGGCCCATATCCTCGCCGCAGCGGTCTATGAATAAGTCCATGGCATCGCCCGTGATGCGGTGCCCCTCCTTCGTAAAGTAGGAAAGGGCAAACTGTTTCAGTTCATTTTCAGAGAGCCTGGCGCACTCGGCACAATGTCCGCATTTATCGATCGCTTTATAAAGTTTCGAGCGTTTATCGATCTCTTCCTCCACAAACACGATCACGGTCGTGTCCGGAATCTGCGGGATATATTCCGCGAGCTCTTCCCCGCCTTTTTTACAGTAACCCGTATTTTCCAGGATCAGCAGGCGCTTTTCTGCAAAGAAAGGCAAGGTCTCCGCAATTTCCCTGATTTCCGGGATTGCAGCTTCCCTGCCCTCTCTGTACGTGCAGTTCATCGTATCGTCGCCCGCGATGGCCTGCCGAAGCGCATCCTTAAGACGGCGTCTTAAGTACGCTTCGGGACCGTACACAAGGTATACCGGTTCAAATGAATTCAGTTCAATGTCCGACCTGATTTTCTTCATGTGCCTTGACCCTGACTATGCAGGCGCTGCCGTAATCCGGCAGGCCTATGTCTGCTTCGCCGTTTTTGATCTCACCCTTCAGCCTTCCCTGCAGCTGACGGGTCAGCAGTTTAACGGCCTTGTCCGGAGCATCCGCTTCCATGCGGACCTCAGCAAGGTAGTCCCGGATTTCGTTCCTGTCATCCCGGGACAGCTTGCCCCGGGGCGCTTTGATTTCGGCTTCAAATGCATATACCACGCCGTTTCCTCCTGATGATTTCTGAAGGATCATTTGTTCTGAAAATATTCGATCGCCTGCTCGAGCAGTTCGTCCACACCTTCCGTAGCAGGGTCATCTGCGCCCTGAATATCCGGCTCGATCCCGATTTTATGAATATCATGGCCGCCCGGTGTCTTATAGTGTTCGGTCGTCAGCTTGAGTGCAGAGCCGTCGGAAAGCTTGAAAAATCCCTGCACAATGCCCTTGCCGAAGGTTTTTTCACCCATGATAACGGCCTCGCCGTGGTCCTTAAGGCAGCCGGTGAGCACCTCGGACGCACTCGCGGAATTGCCGTTGACAAGCACCAATACTTCGCCGTCAAAGGCCTTTCCCGATTCGCTGTAGTATTCATACACCTGACCGGCCTTATCCTCCATGGAAAAGATCAGCTTATCCTTCTTCAGGAACAGATCGGATATCTCAAGCACGCTGGAAAGCAGACCGCCCGGATTGTTGCGGATATCCAGGATCAGCTGCCTGCAGCCCATCCCTTTCAGGTCTTCAATAGCCTTCTTCATCTGTCCGGCAGAGACTTCATTAAATTCCGTCAGCTGCAGATAGCCGATCGTATCCGTCTTCATCTCGTAGTAAACGGTATCGACCTCAACGGGACGGCGGGTCAGGACGAAGTCATAATTCTTCTCTTCCCAGGCGCGGTAAACCGTCACCTCAACCGTGGTGCCTTCTTCTCCGCGAACCATTGCCACGATCTCGTCCACAGGAAGCTTCGTCACATCCTCGCCGCCTACAGCAACGATCACATCACCCGGCTTTACCCCTTCTTCCAGGGCCGATCCGTTGCTGAAGACCTGGATCACCGTGGTCACAAGCGTCTCCGCATCCTGCTGGATCTGCACGCCTATGCCGCAATAGCTTCCGCTCGAATCCTCCATCATCGCCGCATATTCCTCTGCCGTCAGATACTGGGAATACGGGTCGTCAGAAGCATTCACATATGCCTTCAGGGCTTCGTTGATCATCTCCTGCTTGTCGTAGTCCAGGACAAAATAGGCGTCAACATAGTCCATGACTTCCTGAAAACGAGCGGCAGCTTCTGTATCACCTTTCGGTTCTTCTTCCTGCGTCGGACGCGTTTCCTCCTTGCGGGCTGCCATACGTTCAAGACCGTACAGCATGCTCCAGAGGAGGGTGCCGGCAATTACCAGCGCCGAAGCAAAAAAGATACCAAAGCCGATCCAGAATCCTTTCCAAAAGCCTCTGTTTCTGTCTTCTTCCATGTTTCCTCCGTCAGGCCTTAAGGTGTCTGCGCATCGAGAAAAGGCTGCCTAACACACCGATTCCGATCCCTAAGAGCAGGGCAACCGGCAGCAGGATCTTAAAGACCTCTAATTTCCCCATAAAGTTCAGCAGAGTTCCGAAGGCCATCAGTCTTCTGCTTAATGACTGGACTGCCCAGTCGTAATAGTACCAGACAATGGCAAGCGGGATCGCTGCCCCCACAAGGCCAAGAATCACCCCTTCCAGGACAAAGGGGAATCGGATAAAGCGGTTCGTTGCGCCGATATAACGCATAATATGGATCTCATCCTGCCGCATCGAGATGGCTACAGCAATCGAGTTGCTGATCAGCATGACAGAGATGACAAGCAAAACGACAAGGACGATCATGGTCACCCACTCAATGATCCGGCCCAGATTGCTGAGGCCTTCCGCAAGCAGGTTCGAGGCATTGACCTTTCTGACGCCTTTCGTCTCCTCCAGATAGCGGACAAAGCTCTGCTGATCACCGATGTCGGACAGGAATATCTCATAAGAGGCGGAGTTGGCTAACGGATTGTCTTCGATAAAGCCTTCTGCCAGTTCTTCTTCATCCTTGAAATACACCGCCTTGAAATTCTCCCAGGCTTCCTCTGCCGAAGTGAATACCATGCGGGAAACTTCTTTCCTGGCACCGATTTCCTCGCCGATTTTCTGAATCTCCGCTTCCGATAAGCCTTCATCAAAGAAAACCGTGATGCCGACACTGTCCTCTGCCTGCTTCACGATCGAGTTGATATTGATCAGTGTCGCGTAGGAAACGGAAAACAGGAAGATCGTCGCCACCATGACAAGCAGCGAAAAGAAAGAGGTTCCGGGATTTTTGAAGATATTGCGAAAGCCCCTGCCGATCAGGAAGAAAAGATTACGCATCGTGCTTTCCTCCTTCCTCTTTTTCGGAAACGGCTTCTGTGTCCGGATCCGCAGTGAGCGCTTCAGGCAGCGGCTCTGTCTCCGGCTCCTCCGCATCAGACGGTGCCGTCCAGCCCTTCAGGACCTCCGATACGGCACGCAGCTTGTCCCGGTTTCCGCTTTCCGGCAGTTCTACGGTCGGTACCACGATCTTCGGAAGCTCAGGGAGCGGCTCCGGCTGGGGCGGGGTAATCGCTTCCAGATCCATCACCACCTGCTCAGGCTCTTCCTCCTCCGGTTCTTCCCCAAGGTCAAGCACCTCCTGCACGTAGCCGTCATCTTCCTCTTCCGCTGTCACTTCCGGAACGGTCTCGGCGGTCTCGGCGGTCTCCTCAGGTGCCGGCTCATCCTTCCTGATCTCCAGCCCCTCGATCGGCGGTGCAGGCGCCGCAAGTGCTGCATTGTCAAGCTCCGGCTGCACTGATTCCGTAGCCTTTTCCGCCGCATGCCAGGCGGTATCGGAGATGATCTTTCCGCCCTTTAACTCAACCACACGCTTCTGCATTTTTTCAACCATCTGGGCATCGTGCGTGATCACAATCACTGTCGTGCCGGAACGGTTGAAGGAATCGAGCAGTGCCATCACCTCTTCCGTGTTGCTCTGGTCAAGGTTTCCCGTCGGCTCATCGGCAATCAGATACAGGGGGCCGTTGACGACCGCACGCGCGATCGCAACCCGCTGCTGTTCTCCGCCGGAGAGCTGTGAGGGATAGCTTTTCAGCTTATCCTCCAGACCGACTGCCGCAAGCGCCTTCGGGACACGCTTTTTCATATTGCGTCTCTTGGTCCCGATCACCCGCTGTGCAAAAGCAACATTCTCATAGACATTAAAATCCTTGAGCAGCTGGAAATTCTGGAAGATGCAGCCGAAACGGCGGCGGAAAATCGGCAGCTTTTTGCGGTCCATCTGACCTACATTCTTGCCGTCCACCAGGATCGTTCCCGATGTAGGTCTCTCCATTCCCATGAGAAGCTTGACTAACGTGCTCTTGCCGGCACCGCTGTCCCCTACGATGAAAACGAATTCACCGTCATTGATGGACAGATCAATACCGTCAAGGGCCATTGTTTTGGCGCTGTCATTATACTGTTTGCTAATCTGTCGGAATTGAATCATATTCTTCCTTTCGCCTTATACGGGGCAAAACAGCCGCTTGAAAAGCAAATAGCAAAATTGCTGAATAATAATTATACACTATCCTGCAGAATCTGAAAAGTTTTTTTATTGGGGGCAGGTTTCGAATCAAATTTTCTCAATATGATCGTCGAAAATCCGGATTTTTCCTTCCTTCATGAGCCCGCCTGCCGCACGCTTGAAGGCATTCTTGCTCATGGAAAGCTCCGCCTTAATGAGTACGGCATCACTCTTGTCTCCGAGGCCCAGGATCCCGCCTGCCATATCCAGATGCTCCATAAGGATCTCCGCATCGGTCCGCATCTGTGCATAGGCCTTGCGCCGCGTAGACAGGTTCAGTTTGCCGTCAGGCCGCTTCTTCAGGACCCTTACGGCGACTTTTTCGCCTACATTCAGCTTTTCATACAGCTCCTGTTTCGGGATCAGGCCATAATATTTTTCATCGACGGCGACGAAGGCGCCGATCTCCGGATTGATCTCATATACCGTTCCGCTTACCCGGTCGCCCTCTTTGTACGGAGGGTCATTTCGGAAAAAGCGGTCCACATACATGCTGGCGCACAGGCGGTCCGATTTGTCCACGTACAGCGTGACAAATACGGTCTGTCCCACCTTGAGCTCGCCCCGCTGTTCCTTATAGGGCAGGAAAAGATCCTTCGGGAGCCCCCAGTCCAGAAATGCACCGATCCCCGTCACCGCCTTCACCTTCAGTCCGGCAAGACCGCCCACTTCGATAAGGGGCCTGCTCGTTGTGGCAACAGGCCGGTCCTCAGAATCCTTATACAGAAACACCTGCAGGGAATCTCCGATCCTCGTGCCCTCCGGAATATAGCGGTTCGGCAGCAGCACGGTCTCCGGCTGCCCGTCCTTATCCTCCGCTTTTTTCAGATAAGCTCCGTTATCCGTAAAATGATCCACAGTCAAAACTGCCTGTTTCCCCAGATTCCACATAATCAGTCCCCATCTTTCATGATCGGCATTCCTGCGTATGGCCCCCATCTGCTTTTCCTGCGGGGCCGCCGTTCGCTTTGTAACAAAAAGGGCTCTATCTTCCGACAGGGCCCCCGTGCGCAGCGCTACAAGGATTCGAACCTTGAAATGACGGAGTCAGAGTCCGTTGCCTTACCGTTTGGCGATAGCGCTATATTTTCAACGCATGTGCGATTATACACTACGTTTTTCAGGAATGCAAGCGTTTTTTTAAAAGAAATTGCGGGGAGCTGAAAGCCCCCCGCAGAAATATCATTTATGCCAGTCCGAGTTCCGCCTTCATGGCTTCCAGTTCGGCATCCACCTTGCTGTTGGAGACGGCTTCGTAGTACTTCGCTTCGGCAGCGATGGCGTCGTCCGTGCGTTCCATGGAAAGCTCGGCCATGGCGTTCGCTTCGTCGAGCATATGGTCGACCTTCTCTTCCATGCGGGCAAAGGCGTTCAGTGAGGCTTCTGCCTTGTTCGTAGCGCTTGCACCGGCCACTTCATTGACCTTCTTCTGGGCTTCGGCGATCTTGATCTTGGCTTCGATAGCGGCCTTTCTGGTGTGCAGTTCGTTCAGATCGGTGACCAGCTTGTCGTGCATCTGGCGCATCTTCTGGCTGTTGGAAGCCGCCACATCGTACACCTGCTGCAGGGATTCGCCCACTTCTTCCAGGCTCTGTTTCTTCTTGATGAAGACCTTGGCATTCGCTTCGTCGCCGGCTTCGAGGGCCTTGCGGGCGAGCAGCGTATATTTTTCGATCTCTTCCTGATTGGCGACCAGATTTCTCTTTGCCTTTGCCTCATCCGCCATCACGGAAGCGGTCTCGCGCTTCACCTCAGCCAGATCGCCGGTCAGTTCCTTCAGATACTGCTCGATCATCTTCTGCGGATCCTCTGCCTTATCAAGCAGCGCGTTAAGATTTGAAGCAATGATTTCTTTAAAACGGGAAAGAATGCTCATGGTTGTTGTTCTCCTTTATTGTTGCTTGTATTTATGCAATGAGGTGTTCCTCTTATTGCTTATTTCTTCGGTTTCGCGGCCTGTTTGCCCGGCTTTTTCTGCTGCTTTTTCCATGCCTTCAGGAAGTCCGCCGCCACAATGGCCAAAATGATGATCACCGACGCTGCCAGAATCACGATCCACAGCAGGCTGCCGGAATCTTCCTGCGAGGCATCCGCCCTGCGTCCGCAGGAAACAGCGAAGATCGCCGTCAGCAGACACAGGATAAAGCCTACAACGATCCAGAAGAGGAAAGCGCCTCTGCCTTCCTTTTCACTGATGCCTCTAGGCTCTCCCGCTGTCAGGACTGACGCGCCCTTTTCCGCTTCCGTATCTTCCGGACTTATCCCTGTCCGGGAAAACAGCAGATGCCAGGGAATGAAAGGTCCTCCCTTCGCGCTGCTCACGCCTTTTCTTCCTCCGCCGACATGTCAACCAGCTTGCCGTCACGCCAGATGCGTTCCAGATCGTACCACAGACGGTCTTCCTTGGAGAATACGTTGACCACAATGTCGCCGTAGTCAAGCAGTACCCAGCGTCCTCCGCGCAGACCTTCCTGGCTGCGGCAGACTGCCCCTGCCTTATCCATGGCTTCCTGTACACAGTCAACAAGGCTCTCCACATGCGGCGTATTGTTGCCGTGCGTAATGATAAAGTAATCCGCGAGCGTCGATATCTCACTGATATCGATCACGGTAATGTCCTTGCCCTGCTTTTCGGTAAGGGCATGATAGACAGCCTTCATCTGTTCATAAGTCGTCATCGGTATCCTCCTTTTTGACTGAGCAGCGAACGATAGTACGCTTCGCAGTCCAATGTGATGGGATCGATCTCCTCCCCGCGCGATTCCAGATATTTCACGGTATTCTGTGCCGCAAAAATCACAGCGCGGTCAAGATCAGTATAGGCGATCCGGCGGGCCTTGTCCAGATGGACCATAGGGCCGCGGAAAGGTTCAATGTAATCGGCTACGTAGATGATCTTTTCCAGATCCGTCATTCCCGGGCGGCCGGTGGTATGCCAGCGGATCGCGGAAAGCACCTCTTCATCCGTTACCCCGTACTCGCGCCTTGCCTTCTGCGCTCCTGCCGGCGCATGGCCGAGCGCGTTGTTTGGAAGACTCGCGAGGCGGCCGCAGTCATGCAGAAGACCTGCCAGTCTTGCTTTCGCAAGCGGCACAGTGCGGTAGGCATCCGCAAGCAGCATGGCCATGTGCATGACGCCTAAGCTGTGACGCAGGCGCCTCGGCTTTAATTCCGCCTTCAGCTTCTGATAGTACTCAAATTCTTCCGCAGTCGCCCCGGCGCGTTCCAGCATTTCTTCGCCGCTTAAAGTGTCTAACGGCAGGTACAGATGGTGCTTTGCCGCATAATCATACACGCCGTGCGGAAGATCTTCCTCCCGGATCGTCCCTTCGGCAAAGCCCTGACGGACCTTGGTGGAAGAGATCGGTCTGTCATTCCAGGGGATAAAACGGATGTCCGCACCGTATTTGCTGCGAAGCGTCTCTGCAGCCATCCGGGTATCCGCTGCCGAGACCTGTTCATCGCGGCCGGCGGCAAGCAGGACGGTCGAATTGCAGATAAGCTCCGGTTCCTCCCAGTATTTCAAACTGCTTAAGGTATCCGCTCCAACCACGTAGTACCAGGTTACTTCGGGATAGATCGCATTCAGCTCGGCAAAGGTCCTGGACGTATACGTAGAGCCGGGTTCACGGCACTCCCAGTCGGAGAGCCTGAAATGCGGATCTTCTCCTGCAAGAGCAAGCCTCACCATCGCTTCACGGTGGTATTTTTCTGCCCGCAGCCCCATGATCGAACGGTAATTGTTCGAGCCGGACGGCATAAACCAGACCTCATCCGGATGGATGGTTTCAAGCGCAGCGCGGCCAAGCTGAAGGTGCGCAAAATGGATCGGATCAAACGTTCCCCCGACAACGGCAATATGTTTTTCGGTCTTCTCCCCGGTCACGGCAGTTCGATCCTTTTATGATCTTTCGACGGGCGGTATAAAATAGCCGTACGGCCGATCACCTTGACAAGCTCCGAGCGGGTGCGCCCGGCAAGCGTCTCTCCCGCCTCTCTCACATCGTCAAAGCAGTTTTTGAGGAGCTTGATCTTCACTAACTCATGCGTTTCCAGTGCGTCAGAAACCGCTTCGCACACTTCGGGAGTGATCCCGGCTTTTCCCACCTGAAACAGGGCATCCTCTTTGGATGCCAGACCAATAAGAAAGCTTCGTTGTTTACTGTTTAATGTCATATAATCCTTTCTGACTTCCCCTTCAGACAGCAGAGCTTTGCTGCTGTCCCCACGCGAGGCATGCGCGGCAATCTTTCTATTCAGGTTTATTCTAACACGACAAAAAACAGATTTCAACAAGCCAGCTTCGCAGTTCACAAAAGTTTCAAGATGAACGACAAAGAAGGGCTTTTGCATTATAATCTATTAACTCTGTTGTCTTTATTCTTTTCTCTCTTTGCCAATACAATATAGCACATGACTCGAAGTTAATCTTGCAAACTGGAACCTCTGATTGCAATATACCCCGCTTTTGGGGGAGCACGTTAATAACAATCTTTCTCAACATCTATTTCAATTCCATTAACAAGAATTGTATGATCGTCAAGCCATTCCAATTGAATGCTCTCGCACGGCTCGCAGCGATAAACGATTCTTGTCATTTCTGACCTTTGATCCTCAATCGTAACAAAACCTATGCGTCTTTGATCTTCCCATTGTTCAATCGTGGCAATCGCTTTATAATGATTATCTGGCGACAACAAAGTTATTGGATTTTCAATGGTAAACTCCGGATAAACAGAGTCCTGTTTCCTTTCATCTCTTGAATCGTAAATATCGGTCTCAATATTCAGTTTTATCTCATTAATGATGATCGTTTGATCGTCAATCCATTCCATTTCTGCTTCTTCACTGTGATAACAGTAATATATATTATGTTTTTTATCCGTTTCGGTATCAAGAATCTCAACCCGGACAGCGAAGGCAGTTGTGGCTCCTCCGTTCAGTAAATAGGCTCTTGCCTCATGTTTTTCGTTAGGAGATACACAAATTGCAAGCAGATCTCCCCCTTTAAATCGGTCAATTCCTTGTATACCCCATAAAGCACTTGCTGCTAACTCAACCAGAAAAATAAAAAACAGAAAGATCGGAATACAAGCACGAGTTTTCATTATTATTCACCATTGATATGCCCACTTTTTGAAAAAAATGCGCCAATACGCTCGACCAAGCTTAATGCAGTAAATATCTCTTGCCTGATCAAAATACGATTTCCAGTCAGACCAGTGTATCTTACCTTCAGAATAAATCTGATACAATCCAGAGCCGGTACATAACATTCTCTCTGAAAACAATACAGACCCCACAAACCCAAAATGGATATTTCCAATATCTTCTGCGCTTAGACCAGTCAGAGAATAAAAAGTATAACTATTTCCTGGCTTCAGTTTCCACTCCGGTTTATTCCTTAAATCCCAAGGACCTTTACTTTTTACTAAACTTACAAATTTTGCTATAATAATTATTTTCTTTGTCCACATCAAAGCACCTAATATAAAAGGGACTCTAGGTTCTGCATAATTATATAAGTATTGAGCATTATTTTGCATAAGATTGCGTAATCTTGTAGACACATAGATTGCGTAGTAACCATTATAGTCATATTTGTCAATGGGTGAATTATTGCAATAAATATACACATTATTATTGGATAATAAACCATTGTCATCAATTGTCATAGGATCATCCGCATTCAGAAATCTCCCGATTTCTGGATCATAGTACCGGCTCTGGAGGTAATACCAACCGGTTTCCTCGTCATAGTAGTAACCACGGTAGCTGCAGGGATTGATGGCGGCAATACTCGTATTTCCCTGAATTGTCGGATTTCCCCAAGGATCGTAAGTATAGGATACTACCGTTTCTCCGTCTTCGTCAAGGATATGCGTGATATCTCCCTGGAGATTCTTCAAGTAGATATATGTTGCTGTGCTCTTATTCGGCGCTTCTCCGGTTTCCACAGTAAAGCCAACCGGACTGTTTTCACTGTCATACAGCACTGTAATCGCTTGAGTATCGTCATACTCCGCGATCAGACGCCCCTCATTCCAGATATAATGCGTTTCCCTTTCTGTTCCGTTTTCACAGACGGTCTTTTGGAGCCTCAGACCATCCTCCACTCCAGGGTGTCGGTATTGAAAGCAACTAAATAACTATGCCAGCTTGATGCTCCTGGTATGCTTTTGCTTGCCTCATAGTTCCTCCTATTAGATTCCATCCGAATACACATCAATTACATCTTCGTCTTCCGCTGCTTCAAAAAATGCAATCACAGTTTTTCTTCTCATAGCAAGCACCTCCGTTTCTTACTTTTCTATTTGTTAAGCGTTTGGAGAGGATTCAATTTGTCGCCTATTCATAAACAATATATTAACGCATTATAATCTTTTTCTAAATCATAATTATTCTTCAAGATGAATTCATTGGATGTTATTGTCAGCGTCAGATAAGCCGAGTTGTGCTGTTTTCTTGCGTTTTAGTTTGTCGTATGCTAAAATTAATTGTAGGAGGCCGTCATGATCTTTCTGCTCACCTTTGACACGGAAGAAGAAAAGCAAAAATTCAGCACGCTCTATAAGGAGTATGCTGAATTTATGATGCGTGTTGCACGCTTCTATCTTCCCAACTCATCAGATGCAGAAGACATAGTCCAGAACGCTTTTTTATATATTGCTGACAGATTAGAAAAAAATAATATTTCCGACCGACAAAAAACGCGTGCTTATCTCGCTTTAATAACGAAACACAAAGCTATCGACCACATTCGCCGGACCAAAAGGGAATTTCCCATCGATGATTTTGAAAAACTCGAGAATTCCTTGATGGCGAATGTCAGATGGGGAGAGAATGAACAGCTGTCCAGAGCTTTACTTGATCTCCCTGATGAATACCGAAGTATCCTTGAACTCTATTACTATCACGGGTACTCATACCGCGAGATAGCCGTATTACTTGATCAGACTGTTTCTGCCGTCAGCAGCAAGGCCCGCAGGGCAAAGCGGAGACTGGCACAGATCATGAACCAGACGGAGTGAGCCATGGCCAAATATCCTTTTAAGAACAAAGAATTAAGTGATGCCGTCCGGATTTATGCCGAACGGCGAAATGCTGCGCTGGAAGAATGCCTCGATAAAGATCCTGTTCAGTTTTCTCCTTCTTTCCGGCAGAGAATCGATGAACTGGAATTAGCCAGCAATGCCGCAATTATTCGCCGTCGCCGTCGGGGCAAACGGATAGCGATTGCAAGCTTGACACTCGTCCTGCTATTGACTGCTTTCTTCAGCTTCAACACCACGGCACGAGCTGATTTTATTAATTGGATCAAGGATTTCTATAAAGAATTCATTGTATATCGTATATTTGGTGAAGAACCCTCTGACAGTATTCCGGATCTTATTCCTGAATGGATGCCCGACGAACTTTCTTTAATCAATAAAGATAGCTATGATGAAGGCTATACATATTTATATGAAAACTCAGATGGTTCGAAAGGTTTCATCCTTGAATGTGCCAAAGCACATTCTGGATCTGCAATATACATCAGCAATGACCGTGATCATTTTACCTTGACGATTGCCGGATACACTGTGGATTGTTATGTTTCTACAGATGACGCCAGCGACTACATTTGGCACGATACTGACGGCAAATATTTCTTCGCCATGAACAGTGATCTGCCGCATGAGACAAATGTGAAGATTATTGAGAACCTTAAGATTGTTCAGTGATGAGCTTAATGCGTTACTTTCCTTCTCCGGCCTTCGTTTCTATAAATGAAGGCCTTTGTAACATACGGGGATATTATCCCTGTCACACGTCACGAAAGTGAGCAGATCATGGATGACAAAGCATTGATCGCGGCGCTTTTCAGGCGCTCTGATGATGCGCTCGGGAGCATCAGAGAAAAATACGGCGCCTACTGCCGTTATATCGCAGGGCAGATCCTGGCGGATCCTTCGGACGTCGAAGAAGTGGAAAACGACGTGCTCCTTAAGCTCTGGCGGACGGTCCCGCCGGCGGAACCCGCCTCTCTTCGCTCCTATCTCGGCATGCTCTCCCGCCAGCTCGCGATCGACAAGCGGCGGAAGGACCCGAAGCGGAAGCTTGCGGCAGCTTACGAGGAAAGCCTTGAGGAGTTGGCCGACCTGCTTCCGAGCGGTTCCGAAAACGCCATCGCGGACGAGCTTGCGCTCCGGGATGCCCTGAGCCGCTTTGTAAAGCAGCTGAAAGAAAAGGACCGCCGCATCTTTCTGCTTCGCTACTGGTATGCCTGCCCCATCCGTGAGATCGCAGCCGAGCTGCGCGCGAGCGAAGGCAGCGTCAAGATGCGTCTCGAGCGTACCAGGAACAAGCTTTGGCATTTCCTTCAGGAGGAGGATCTGTGGCATGAATAAAATGGATATTTCAGACGCCCTGAACGGCGTCGATATGCAGCTCGTCGAAGCTGGCGCGCCGAAAAAGGCATGGGAAGCGCTTGGCGAAAAGGCTCCGGCAGCGGAGAAGAAAAGACTTGGAAAAAGGATCAGGGGGCTCTTCGGCGCCGTCGCCGGCGCTTTCCAGAAACATAAGTTCCTCCGGATCGCCGTGCCGGTACTGGCCGTGCTCGCACTCGCCCTGATCCTGGACGGGACCTTCCATATCCGAAGCGGGCTGGTCATGAAGGCTTATGCTCTCGGAGAAGCCGAACACCCGGAAAGAAGCCGGTCCGCGGAGGATCTGCAGAAGGCCGGCGAGGCAAAGGGAAGCGGCATCCCGCTTGCGGATTTCTTTACCCGCAGCATGGCGGAGATCCTGGGCGGGGCGGAGACGGAGGGAAACCACACAAACCGCCTCTACTCTCCCCTGAACAGTTACATGGCTCTCGCGATGCTTGCGGAGTGCACCGGCGGCGAAAGCCGCGAAGAGATCCTGCAGCTGCTCGGCGCGGACAGTATTGAAACGCTGCGGAAGCAGGCCTCGTCGATTTACCTCGCGAATTCTCTCTATACGCACGAAGCCAAAAGCGTCCTCTCCAATTCTCTCTGGTTGGATAAGGAGCTCTCCTATCACGAAGACACGGTAAAGACACTGGCGGATACGTACTTTGCTTCTTCCTTCCGCGGCGAAATGGGCTCCGAGGGATACAACAAGGCGCTCCGCACCTGGATCAAAGAAGCGACTGACGGCCTGCTGCCGGCAGAGTACGTGAACGGCGTGAGGACGGATCCGGATACCCTGGCCATGCTTGTCTCCACCGTGAATCTGGACGTCAAATGGGACGGATTCAAGAAAAGCGATTCATTCGCAGGTACGTTCAGCGGGGCCGATGCCGAGCAAAACGTCACTTACATGCGTCAGGACATTGAAAGTACCACATATGTTCTGGGCGACAGTTTTGAGGCGGTGTCCGTCAAAATGGGCGGCGGTATGAGGATGTGGCTGATCCTTCCAAACGGCGGCGAAGTCGGCTTTACGCCTGAAGAACTTCTGCGGAATGAGACCTATTCGACCTTTGTCGGAACACTTATTCGTAAGGAATACCGGGCCGGCTGGGGCGAGATCGGCGAAGGCCTTGCCTGGAGGCCTGCCAAGGTCCATCTGACCCTGCCGCGCTTCGACATTACCGCGGAAAACGACCTGAAGGAAAACTTCCGGCGGCTCGGCCTTATCAAAACGCTCTCGGAAACCGAAGCGGACTTTTCCGGTCTCACGGACATGCCCGCTTATCTCAGGGAGTTCAGGCAGGCTTCCCGCCTGATCGCCAATGAGGAAGGCGTCAGAGCTGTATCGTTTACGCTCGCAGCACCGTCAAAACAAGCCGCCTTACCGGATGAAGTCGCGCTCATCTTCGACCGACCCTTCCTTTTCCTGCTGACGAGCGCGGACGACCTGCCGCTCTACGCCGGCATCGTCAACCAGCCGTGATTTGAAGCATATTAAACTGATTTGAAGCATATTAAACTAAAGGATGTGAAAAAGCCTGTCATTTGCTTTTTCGCATCCTTATTTTTCGGCCGGCACTCCTTGACATCATCTGAGCAGCATGATATTATATGTGATGTGTACTATTACAACTAATACACTTAAATATGATCATGCATTTTTGCAGAGGAGTTCTTATGTTTCAAATCGACCCGCTTTCCCGCATGCCTGTCTATGAACAGATCATTACTCAGGCCGAGCAGTTAGTCGCCCGTGAGATCTTAAAGCCGGGAGATCCGCTGCCGTCCGTCCGCAGTCTTTCCATCACATTGGGCATCAATCCGAACACTATTCAGAAGGCCTATTCGGAGCTGGACCGCCGCGAGCTCACCGTCTCCGTCGCCGGTAAGGGCTGTTTTGTCCGCAAGGATATCAGCTCCTTCCTTTTCGGGCTTCGCACCCGTCAGATGGCCCGTTTTGAAGAAACCGTTCGCCAGATGATCAGCTTCGGCATTCCTCTTTCCGTTGTTGAAAACAGCCTTCATAAACTCTACGCAAATAAGGAGGAGGCCTGATCATGATCCAGGTACAGCAAGCTGTCAAGCGCTTCGGGGATCTCACCGCCCTGAACAAGATAAGCTGCCGCATTGATAAGGGTTCGATTTACGGCTTGGTCGGTTCCAACGGCGCCGGAAAGTCTACCTTTCTTCGCTTAGTCAGCGGCGTCTACAAAGCCGATGAAGGTCAGGTCACCATTGACGGTGCACCGGTCTATGACGACCCGGCCGTCAAATCCCGTCTGGTCTTTGTTCCGGATGAGTTGTTTTTCCTGCCCGGATCGACCCTCACACGCATGGCCGTTCTCTACAAAAGCTTCTACCCGCATTTTGACGAAGAACGCTTTCATTTCTTAACAAACAGCTTTCAGTTGGACGAAAAGCGGCTGATCCACGGCTTTTCCAAAGGAATGCGGAGGCAGGCTGCCACGTTGCTCGCTCTTTCCTGCCGGCCGGACTTCTACTTTTTCGATGAGACGTTTGACGGGCTTGATCCGGTGATGCGGCGGCTCGTCAAAGGGCTGATCAATGAAGACGTGGCAGATAAGAACGCAACAGCCATCATCACCTCCCACTCTCTGCGGGAATTAGAGGACACCTGCGATCAGCTGGCCCTTCTCCACAAGGGAGGGCTCATTCTGCAGAGCGACGTACAGGACTTGAAGACCTCCCTGTTCAAGGTGCAGATCGCCTTTGACCGTCCTTTTGATGAGGATCTGTTTTCGTCTATGCAGGTCGAAAGCTGTCTGATAAGCGGCGGCGTTGCCCAGCTGATCCTGCGCGGTGACAAAAATATGATCCTTGCCCGCCTAAAACAGCTCGATCCGATCCTGCTTGATGTCCTTCCTTTGAATCTGGAAGAGATCTTTACTTATGAGATGAAGGAACTCGGCTATTCTTTTGAAGATGTGTTGGAGAAGGAGGCAGAATCATGAAGAAAAAACTGTTTGATTTCAGACTTTACACGGAAGCCCTGCGGCAGCTCCGCTCCTTTGCCGTCTTCAGTCTGCTGCCGCTTCTTTTCTCCGCTTGTTATTTTTCCCTGCACACCATCAGCTTCTGGGCGTCCCGCTTCAATACCCCTGAACTGATGAATGAAAACCTGCCGATCTACCGGGATGCTTTCGCCCTGCATCCCTATTTGCCGCACCTGTGTCTTCTGATCGCCCCGCTGCTGACTTTCCGCATCTTTTTCTTTCTGAACAGCCGGAAAGGCAGTGATTTTTATCACGCGGTGCCGCAGAACAGGCTTTGTCTATATGGCAGTTTTCTGGCCGCCGTATGGACCTATCTTGCCTTATTGGTTTTTGGGAGTTCCCTGATCTCCGGCGTCTGTGTTGCCTGGATAAGGCCTGGTTTTATCGCTTTCAGATGGCCGGAGCTCCTCAGTTTTGCCGCGGGAGCCTTTTGCATGAGTCTTTACGTCAGCGCGGCTTCAGCTTGTGCCGCTGCTCTGAGCGGGACTCTTTTTACCGCGATCATCACCTCACTTCTGATCATTTTTGCCCCGCGTCTTATCTTGTATCATCTTGCGCAGGGTATTATCAGTACCGGCAAAGTATTGCTGGAGGATCATCTCTTTTTCCTGGTGGATTCCCGTTTTCACCTCCCCAGTGTACTTATCCTAAAATCGTTCGGAAATTCTGTCATGGAACAACAGCTTCCCGTGTATCTGACCGAAAGATCATCCGATCTGAGCACTTTTCTTTCCGCACCGGTTCAGATCTATACGGTCGGAATAACGGCTTTGCTGGCCGGTTCCGGTGCACTCATTTTTGTCCGCCGTCCCAGCGAAACAGCAGGGCTTGCGGCTGTCTCGCCGCGTCTCAATTCTGCCGTCGGCCTGCTCCTGTCTTTTCTGATCTGTCTGAAAACACTGCTTTCTGTCGAAGTCCTTGCGGGGACGCGCGCCTATACGATCAGCTTGTGGGCTCTTGTCCTGCCGGTCTTCCTTCTGGCTGTTCTGGTACTGTTTCTCTATCAGCTGATATCAACCAGAAAACTGAGTTCCTTGAAAAACGCATTAAAGACACTTCCCTTTCTTCTTGTCATAAACCTGCTGTTCTGCGGAATTCTGCTGCTGTCAGGATCTGCCATCAGACATTTCCGTCCGGCTGCCGAAGAGATCGAATCGGTTCGGTATTTGGGCTCCGACTTTTCCGGGCAGGATATCGATGCGTTTTTCCAGGAAGAAACGGAGAAGGCTGATCTCCGGAGTCCTTTTCTCAAACAGCTTTGCGCTGAGGGCCTTCGAACCATTCTGGACGCCGAAAATGACAACTACCAGCAGGATGGCAGGCTGCTGAAGGTCGCTGTCCGCGTGAAAGGAAGATATCATTACCGCCTTATTTATGCCTCAGAGGAAGACTGCGCCCGATTGACCGAAGAGCTTCTGCGCAATGAATCGTACATACACTGTTACAAGCTTCTTCCCGATGCAGATGATCCGAGACTGACACTGGATTCCGACACGGAGCTTGCCAGAAAGGCCCTGCGACCCCTGTATCAGGCACTGTTGAAAGATGCGGCTGCCGTATCGGATGCCGACTGGTATCATCTGATCAGCGGTGAAGAGACGGATATCTATGCACTGAACAACCTTCATATCAGATTTCAGGGAAATGAAGAGATCAAACAAATGATCATTCCGATTTCTTCACGCTTTCCCTCGCTGTGGAAGACTTTCTGGGAAGCTCGGGAGCAAAAGGCGGGGCAGGTCCGGCCGCTTCTCTTGACGCAGTTAGAGCGGCTTTCCCGCTTTCCTGTCGCCGGCAACAATGAAAACTGTATTATACTGACGCTTCACACCCAGGAAAAGGAATTTGCAGCAAACATCAGCTTTACTAATTCCGACGGAACCTGGCTGATCAATCATTCTGAGCCGGCCGAAACGATCCTTTCCGAACTGGCAGCGTGCCTGCAGAAGGAAAGCGCTGCTCCGCTTGCACCCGACCTTCCGATCGTGGAAATAAACCTCTCTGCACCGCAGCTTGAGGTTGACGGCAGCAGCAGTCAGCAAAACAGACTGCACACGTTTTTCTGCGCCGGTCCCGCTCTTTTGTCTCTGCTGGAGCAGTACATCACCGCTCCCGAAGAACCGCAGCCGATTCCGGTCAATTGACGATCTCCTGCTCTTGTACTTTCCCGCGTTCTGCGCTATACTTTTATGTCAGAAATATCAGGAGGTCCATCCATGAGCTACGCAGACGAATTATTCATCAAGAACTGCCGGAACATCCTGGAAAACGGTGTCTGGGATACCGATTACGACGTGCGCCCGCGCTGGGAAGACGGCACGCCTGCCCATACCGTCAAGATCTTCGGCGTCGTGGACCGCTATGACCTGCAGAAGGAATTTCCCATGATGACGCTGCGCCGCACGGCGTGGAAGTCCGCTCTGGACGAACTGCTGTGGATCTGGCAGAAGAAGTCCAACGACATCCACGAGCTCGGCAGCCACATCTGGGATTCCTGGGCGGATGAAAACGGCACCATCGGCAAGGCCTACGGCTACCAGCTGGGCGTGAAGCACAAATACGCCGAGGGCTGGTTCGACCAGGTCGACCGCGTGATCTACGATCTGAAGAACAACCCGGCTAGCCGCCGCATCCTCACGAACATTTATAACCATCACGATCTGTCCGAGATGGGTCTTTACCCCTGTGCCTACAGCATGACCTTCAACGTCTCCGGCCATAAGCTGAACGCAATCCTGAACCAGCGCTCGCAGGACATGCTGACCGCGAACAACTGGAACACCTGCCAGTACGCCATGCTGACCATGATGATGGCGCAGGTGGCCGGTCTTGAGCCCGGGGAGTTCGTGCACGTGATCGCCGACTGTCACATCTATGACCGCCACGTGGATCTCGTGCGTGAAATGATCGAAAAGGAACCGTTCCCGGCGCCGAAGGTAACACTCGATCCGTCCATCACCGATTTCTACCAGTTCACCAAGGATTCCTTCAAGGTCGAGGATTATCAGTACCATCCTTTCCCGGCGAAGATCCCGGTCGCGATCTGAGGCGCGGTATGGTTTCGGCTATCGTTGCAGTCAGCCCGGACTGGGGCATCGGTGACGGCAAAGGCATGCTCTACCGTCTGCCGGGCGACCTGAGATATTTTAAGAATGTCACGCTCGGCCACCCGGTCATCATGGGCCGGAAAACGCTTGAATCCTTTCCCGGCGGCAGGCCGCTTCCGGGGCGCGAGAATATCGTGATTACCCGAAACAGGAGCTTTCATCCCGAAGGCGTGACCGTGCTGCATTCACTTGCGGCGCTAAGGCGCTTTCTTGCTGCGCGGTCTGATGAGACCTTCTTCGTCATCGGCGGCGGCGAGATCTACGAAAAGCTCCTGCCGGACTGTGAGACGGCATACGTTACCATGGTGGAGACGGAGCCGCCCGTCGCAGCGAGCGTTTATTTTCCCGATCTGTCGCGAAAACGCAGCTGGAAAATGGTCTCGGTCTCCGAACCTCAGTCGGAGGAAAACGGCGCCATATACCGCTTCACGGTATGGCAGAACAAAAAAAAGCCTCGATATATTTAAGGTATTATCCCAAAGGAGAACCACCATGAAAAAAATTCTGGTCTGTCTGATAACACTGTCTCTGATTTTAAGTCTTGGCTCTTGCGAAAGTGCTGCAGTCAACAGCAGCAAAGGAACCGATTCCGCGGCTAAAGAGGACAATTCCTCAAAAAATGCCACAGAGAATAACACTGAGACTCTGGATACTGCAGCAGAGAAAACATCAACGGCCGCAGAAGAACCTTTTCATCTGACGATTGAAGAGGCAAGAGAGAACGCAAAAATGATCTCCGGAAGAGTTTTTCTTGATCCGGAGGGAAACTATCATTGCGAATCTTCAGGCGCAGGCATGTGCACAAAAATTCAGCAAACGTACGGTGCTGACATCCAGCAGATCTGCACATCCGGCTATGATATCCGTTTTATTGATCCGGACGGATATGCCCACCAGCAAATGGACTATACCATGTATGACGAGAAGGTGCTTTGGTGGTATAATGATCAGCTGAGCGGCATGGCCAGTGTCGACCATAAACTGCTGATCGATGAACGTTACTCCTGGAAAAAGAACATTCCCGACTTTGATGACGCCTTGATGATGGATGAAGATGATAAGGAAATCGCCGTTCTTCATCAGGACGGAACGGTCAGTCTTCACAGTATTGCCACTGCCGGAAGTCCTTCTCAATGGAACTGGGACATCGACGTATCTTCGCTGACCGATCTGGTACAGATGAATATCATTGCCATGGCTAAGTCCGACGGTCAGCCGGTTCCGATGGTCGTAGGCCTGAGGAGTAACGGGACTATGGTCTCTTCCGCAGGGTATCCGGCTGAATTAAGCGAGTGGACAGATATCGTGGCCTATCATGTGGAATACGAGGGGATCATTGCGCTTAAGAGCGACGGAACAATGGTCTGCTGCGGGCCTTATCTTCCGGCAAAATTTGAACAGCAGCATATGCAGGAGTTCAGAAGAGTCCGCTACTTTGCGGCAGGTAAAAACTCTTTTTCAGCTGTCAGTGATGAAGGATACTGCTGCGGCGAGATTCGCTTTGGTTCCCATGTCATTCGTCCGGACGGCACAGATGAATATGCTTCGATTCCGGACTATAAAGAATGGATGAAGAAGAAATAGCTTATTTCCAATCCCGCAGCGGCAAACCGAAGCACAGGCTCCGCCGCTTAAACGAGATCACCGCCCGGTTCGATGATCACAGGAAATGATCCAGAAACAGCAGCACAAAAAAAGGGGCCCAAAGGCCCCTTTTTTTGTCTCTTCCACTGTTACTTTATGATCTCGTAAATGAGCGGCTGCGGTTCCGGCGCGGTCTTCCCGAAGGTCAGACTTGCAAGGAAGGCTTTCTCCGCCGCAGGGAAAAGCTCTTTTTTATCCGCGTACAGCGTGCAGAGGACTTCGCCCTTTTCTGCTCTGTCTCCGGTCTTCTTTGCGAGAACGATGCCTGCGGTCGGATCGATGGGGTCGCTCTTGACCCTTCGTCCGGCGCCTAAGAGCCCTGCGGCATTACCGATCGCTTCGGTCTCCATGCGGGTGATGAAGCCGCTTTCCGGAGATCTCACCTCATGGGAGAATCTGGCTCTTGCCATTTTTGAGGTATCCTCAAGGCAGGCGGTATCTCCCCCCTGGTAGGCGATCCATTCTTTGAATTTCTGGAAAGCTTTCCCGGAATCAATGGTCTCATCGGCCATTTTTCTCGCTTTTTCATGAGAAATTTCAAATACAAGGGAGAGCATGGCGGCGGCAAGCTCCAGGGAGACCTCATAAACGTCGCCCTTAGTTTCGCCCTTCAGTACGGAGACGGCCTCTTCCACTTCCAGAAGATTTCCGATGGCATGGCCGAGCGGTTCGTCCATGTTGCTGATGACGGCAGCCATGTTGCGGCCGCAGCGGCGGCCGATGTCGACCATCTTCCGGGCCAGCGTTTCGGCGGATCCGATATCTTTCATGAAGGCGCCGCTGCCGACGGTCACATCCAGAACGATGGAGTGTGCACCGGCCGCAAGCTTCTTGCTCATGATGCTGGAAACGATAAGCGGAATAGCCTCCACAGTCGCCGTAACGTCGCGGAGAGCGTAAAGACGCTTGTCTGCCGGGGCAAGGTCTGCGCTCTGACCGATCACGCAGACACCGATATCGCGGCTCTGCTTCAGGAAATCTTCTATGGAAAGTTCTACCTTGTAGCCGGGGATGGATTCCAGCTTGTCCACGGTTCCTCCGGTATGGCCGAGACCGCGGCCGGACATCTTGGCAGTCTTTGCGCCGCAGGCAGCCACGATGGGCGCCAGGATCAGGCTGGTCTTGTCGCCGACACCGCCGGTGGAGTGCTTATCGACCGAAAGCGTTCCGAATTCGGACAGATCGATCTCGTCGCCGGAGTGTGCCATAGCGTCTGTAAGCGTGGCGGTTTCGCGGTCGCTCATGCCCTGAAAGACCACCGCCATGCAGAAGGCGCTGATCTGGTAATCCGGAAGAGACCCGTCGGTAACTCCGCTCACGAAGAAGCGGATCTCTTCATCCGTCAGCTCCTCTCCGCGGCGTTTTTTATGGATCAGATCGACCATTCTCATCATCTTATTCCCCCTATCGAATCCAGACTGCACGCGCGGCGCAGGCCGGGCAGAACTTTCGAAGAGGCTTTCAGTTGTTCGCCTCTGAGAAAGCTTTGCTCCGGATGCGCCGCACTCAGCATCATTTAATCCATCAGATCAAACCGAAGCGGCATGATCTCGTTTAAGGTATAAACCTTTGTTCTGCCTTCGGAGCCGTACAGGATCACGCGGAAATCCGGCCTGCAGAATTCCTGCATCACCTGGCGGCAGACGCCGCAGGGCGGGCAGATGACAGAGGGTTCCTCGGAATCCTTCGCACCGCAGATCGCGATCGCCTCAAACTCCTTATGGCCCTCGCTGACCGCCTTGAAGAAGGCAGTCCGTTCCGCGCAGACCGTCGGCGAAAACGAGGCATTTTCGATATTGCAGCCCGTATACACCTTTCCGTCCGCGCACAGAAGCGCTGCCCCTACCGCAAAATGCGAGTAGGGGACGTAGGCTTTTTTCCGTGCCTCAAGGCACTTTGCAATGAGCGTACTGTCTTTCATGCTCCCTGTTCCTTGGCGATCTTCACCAGACGGCTGGTGCCGAGGCGCGTCGCGCCGAGCGCCAGGAAATCCTCTGCGTCCTTCAGGTTCGCGATACCGCCGGCCGCCTTGATGCCGAGGCCGGGCTTTACGTATTTCTTAAACAGTGCGACGTCTTCTCTGGTCGCGCCGCCCGTGGAAAAACCGGTCGAAGTCTTGATGAAATCCGCGCCGGATTCGGAGACCACCTGACACATCCGGATCTTCTCTTCTTCCGTCAGAAGGCAGGTCTCGATAATGACCTTCAGGACCTTGTCCGGGCAGGCAAAGCGCACGTGTTTGATCTCATCCAGGACCTTGTCGTACGCGCCTTCCTTGACCCAGCCGATGTTGATGACCATGTCGATCTCGTCCGCGCCGTTTTCCACGGCGTCCATGGTCTCAAGGACCTTGATCTTCGTGGTGGAATAGCCGTTCGGGAAGCCGATGACCGTGCAGACCTTAAGCTTATCGCCCACATATTCCTTCGCCTGCTTCACAAAAGCAGCCGGGATGCACACGGAAGCCGTGTGATATTTGATGCCGTCGTCGCAGATCGCCTTGATCTGCTCCCATGTTGATTCAGGTTTCAGCAGGGTGTGATCACAGGCCTGCAGGATCGTTTTCAGTTCCATTTTGTTCCTCCTTGAATCCGTATAACGGATTTTCTATAATTCGGTATCCGCCGGTGCAATCACCAGCCGGTTAATATTCTGTCTTTCCTTGGCAAGCTGCTGGATCTTTGCCGCGGTATCCGCTTCACGCAGCTCACGGTTCAAACGCTCGCGGCGCAGGCGCCTTAAGCTCTCGGTTAGGATCCTGGCCTTCTCTTCCGCAGGCGTATCGTCGGCAAAACCTTTGCTGAAGATTTCCGCAGCAACTTTGCTTTCCGCTTCATCTTCAACAAAACGGTTCAGCAGCGACGCCGGAAGCACGGTCCTTCCTGCCTCCTTTTCCTTCAGGATCATGCGGTAGACTTCCTTATAGGTTTCCGCAGGCAAGTCCTCTTCTTCTAAGAGTAGGCGGAGGCGCTGCGCTCCGACGTGACTCATGGCCGCCCAGTTAAGCAGCATCTGCGCCGCTACAAATACGCCTTCATCCTTTTCCTTCCGGCCCATTTTCTGCAGGGCGGCAGTTTCGTCAAAGTTTTCTTCATCAAAGCCGGTCTCCGCTGTGACGCGCCGGTTGCCGATGCGGTTCATCATTTTCCGCAGCAGTGAAGGGTCGATCGCCTGTCTGTCACAGACAGCCTGGAGATAGTTTTCCCGCTCCAGTTCATCCGGGAAGCTCGTCAGTTCCTCCGCAAGACGCCTGCAATAGGCTGTCATTCCGGCCGGGTCCTTAAGGTCGTGATCCTTCTTCCACACATCTGACTGGAAAAGGAAGAAATTGACGGCATTCTTTATTCTCTCCTCATAGCCGGCTGCGCCTTCATGCACGATCAGCTCATCCGGGTCTTTATAAGGCTTAAGATCCAGGACACGGATATTCAGCCCTTCTCCCCGCAGGATCGGGATCGCCCGCATGGCCGCCTTGACGCCGGCGGAGTCGCTGTCATACGTCAGGATCACATTGTCTGTATGGCGCTTTAAAAGCCTTGCGTGCCCTTCCGTCATCGCCGTCCCGAGTGATGCGACCGCGCAGTCGATTCCCGCCTGATGCAGGGCGATCACATCCATGTAGCCTTCCATGAGCAGGTAATACGGTCTGCGCGTCAGCTTGGCCGCAAACAGCCCGTACAGGTTCCGGCTCTTGTCAAACAGCGCCGTCTCCGGCGTGTTCAGATACTTCGGCTCACTGCCGTCCAGTACTCGCCCGCCAAAGCCGATAACCCGGCTGTTTTTATCCATGATCGGGTACATGACGCGGTCCCTGAACATGTCATAGGCGCCCCGTCCTTCCTTGAACTTGACCAGTCCGCTGGCCTTCAGTTCTTCGTCTGAGAAGCCTTTTCCGCGCAGATAGCGGTAAAGAATATTGCTGTAATAACCGCTCCCGGGCGCAAAGCCAAGGCCAAATTTTCTCAGCGTTTCCGCAGAGAGTCCGCGGCGCGTCAGATAATCCATGCCGGGCTTTCCCTCAGGCTGGCGCAGCTCATAGTAATAGAATTTCGCCGCTTCTCCGTTGATCTCAAGCAGCCTTGAGCGGAGGCCCTCCCTGGCCTTTTCCTCGCCGCTCATCTCCCGCTTCGGCAGCGTGATCCCTGCCCGTTCCGCCAGATATTCCAGTGCCTCCGGGAAGGTATAGCTTTCGTAGTTCATCAGAAAAGTAACGGCATTTCCTCCGGCGCCGCAGCCGAAGCAGTAATACATCTGCTTGGACGGAGACACACTGAAGGAAGGGGTCTTCTCGCTGTGGAAGGGGCAGCAGGCCCAGTAGTTGGCTCCCCGCTTGGTCAGTTTTACACGTGAAGAAACAACCGCAACGATATCGCTGCGGCTGCGGACTTCTTCAATCAATTCTTCGGGGTAATATGCAGCCATTTTTCTCAAAGGTTTTCCGAGCTGCCGGGCATATGCTTTTTCAGCTCCGGTCCGCTTCGCTTCCAAGTCGCCTCAAAAGCAGATGCCGGCACGCTCGGGTTTTGCCGGCTGATACGGCCGGCATATTTTTTTAGGTAGTTTTCAGGTTGTCGATGCGCTTGTCCAGCCATCTTAAGGCATCGTGGTAAACGTCGTCCCGGTCGGTTTCATTCAGGATCTCATGCATGTCGTCCTTGTACAGGAATACATCGACATCAATCAGGCCGATCTT
The DNA here is from genome assembly GCA_002449955.1 of Lachnospiraceae bacterium UBA6987. Lineage (GTDB taxonomy): Bacteria > Bacillota > Clostridia > Lachnospirales > Lachnospiraceae > UBA6987. The sequence goes on along the minus strand of DJYD01000048.1, from coordinate 6,236 downwards.
CTTGTAGTGGTTGTAGACCTGCAGAACGCCCTTCGACTTACCTCCTACCGGGTCAAGCATACCGGCCATCAGAAGGATGGGGAAATCCTTCGGAATGCGGTCCTGATCCTTGCCGAGAGCCAGATACTCAAGCGTCTTGAAGAAATCCTTGTAGGCCCAGACCGTGAAGGGGAAGCCGCAGAGCGGATCTTCCTTGTAGGCTTCCACGATCTCTTCGCGGGTGCAAAGCCATTTCTCCACGCTGCCGTAACCGCCCACGGCCAGATTCTCCACCAGTCTGCTGCGGTAGTGATCGCCCTTGAACTTTGCGATCAGGCGGGACAGCTGCTTGCCGATATGTACGGCGATGTAAGGCTGACTGCCGGTACCGCTTAAAATGACGCCGGCTAACTCTCTCGGGTAAACCGTAATGAAGCGGCGCGCAAAAAAGCTTCCCATGCTGTGGGCGAACATGAAGACCGGGCGATCCGGGTATTCTTTCTTCGCAAGCTGCGTCACGGCAAACATATCGCGCAGCACGCACTCGAAGCCTTTATCCTTGGCAAAATATCCAAGCTCGCTCTCATCTGTTACGGATCCGCCGTGACCCAGATGATCGTGGCCAATAACGGCAATTCCCTGCTTTGCCAGGAAGCAGGCAAATTCATCATAGCGGCCAATGTATTCCTCCATACCATGGACCAGCTGGACCACTGCACGGACTTCTCCTTCTGGTTTCCAGTGATAACCATGCAAGGTGGTTTTGCCGTCCGAAGACGGAAGCGAAATCTCATAGCGTTTCATGAAAATGACTCCTTTCCTCGTGTTCATTCTTCCGTGATCCAGCGGACGATATGGGGCTTCACTGCCCGAAGTGCCCGTCCGCGGTGACTTAGCGCATTCTTTTCTTCGTCGGAAAGCTCGGATGTGGTTTTCCCCAGTTCAGGCAGGTAAAAGATCGGATCATAGCCAAATCCGTTGTTGCCTGCGGGGGCATAGGCAATGCGTCCGTACACGGCGCCTTCCTCACAGTATTCCGTGCATCCGCCCTTTCCGTCAGGGCAGATAAAACTGATCGCGCAGCGGAAATCTGCCCCGCGCTCTTCATCAGGCACATCCTTCAGGCGTTCCAGGATCGCCCCGCATTTCACCGTATAAGGGGTATCTTCTCCCATGTAGCGGGAGCTGTAAACACCGGGCGCTCCGTCAAAAGCATCGATCTCCAGCCCTGAATCATCAGCCAGAACGGCCTCACCGCAGAGTGCATAGACGGTTCGTGCCTTGATCAGGGAATTCTCGCGGAAACTTTCTCCGTCTTCAACGATCTCCGGATCCAGGCCGGCCTCCTTCAGGCTCAGCACGCGGACATCCAGTCCCTCCAGCATTTCCTTCACTTCCCGGACTTTATCTTTATTGCCGGTGGCAAATATCAGTGTTTTCATATCTCTCCCTCGGGCTTTCTGCGGGGCGGTTTAGGCCCCGGAAACTCGTAAAAATAGGTCTTCATCATGCCGTTGTAGATCTTGCGGTTCTTCGCGGCTTTCCGGTCCATATCCCGTTCCGCATCCTTATAGGCCGTGATCATGTAAGCCGACCAGGTATCCAAGGCTTTCAGCCGCTCTCCGAAGGTCCGGTAAAGCGCCGGCAGCGCAGCCTTCTCTTCAAGCCGCTCGCCGTACGGCGGATTGGTGATGATAAACCCATATTTCTTCGGATGGCTGAGCAGGCTCACATCCCGCTGCTGAAAATGGATCAGATCTTCCACGCCGGCAGCGCGGGCATTTTCCCTTGCCGCCTTGATGATCTCTCCGTCCAGGTCATAGCCCTGGATATCACAGTCCTGCGGCATCTGTACAAGATCCTGCGCTTCTTCTTTCGCATCAGCCCAGAGCGTCTCCGGAAACAGATTTTTCCAGCTTTCCGCCGCAAAGGAGCGGTTCATGCCGGGCGCGATATTCGCTGCCATGAGCGCCGCCTCGATCGGAAAGGTACCGCTGCCGCAGAAGGGATCGACGAGGATCCGTCCTGCCTTCCAGGGGGTCAGCAGGAGAAGCGCTGCAGCCAGGGTCTCCGTGATGGGCGCCTTGCTTACCAGCTTCCGGTAGCCGCGCTTGTGGAGCGAATCTCCGGACAGATCGATCGCCGCCGTCACTTCGTCTTTCATGATCACCACGCGGATCGGGTAGGCGGCACCGCTTTCCGGAAAAATGTTCAGGTGGTAACGGCTCTTCAGGCGTTCCACGACCGCCTTTTTCATTACCGTCTGGATATCGGTCGGGGAAAACAGGGCGCTCTTTATGGAAGCCGCCTTGGCTACCCAAAATCTCGCATCGACCGGGAGGAAGTCCTCCCAGGGCAGGGCTTTTGTCCCCTCAAAAAGTTCATCCCAGGTCACTGCTTTAAAGCTGCCCACCTGCAGAAGAACGCGTTCCGCCGTCCGAAGAAAGACATTGGCTCTCACCCCGGCCTCTGCATCCCCCTCAAAGAAGACCTTTCCGTCTTCCACCTTGATGATGTCATAGCCGAGGTCCCAGATCTCTCTCTTCAAAACTGCTTCCAAGCCGAAATGGCACGGCGCAATATAGGTGTACATATCCCTTTACCCCTCTTGTTCCGCTTTGCTTATTATACCAAGTTTACGACAGCGTTGCAAGCAGCAAGGAGGTGAATGAAGCCTCCGTCCCGGTGCACACTCTTTCAGTCCTGTTCCTCATACTCCGCGAGTTCTTTTCTTGCCCAGTCCGCGAGCTCACTTACGGAACGGATCGGCACGCTTGCCACCCTGTTTTCATTGTCCTGCCTGGCCGAGAAGCACAGCCTGTTGCTGCCGCGCAGCCATGCATAATTGGTCCCTGTCCGTCTTGCCGAGATCGTCCAGTTCTCCGTATCAATGCTCAGCCATGCTGATTCACCGCCGAATACATGCAGCCGCTTGTTCTCCGTATCCCTGTCAACATGTATGGCGGCATATTCTGACAGGCCTCCCAGTTCCGGGCACATTTCGGAAAAAACTCTTTCGCCGCTCTCCAGATCATAAATATCCATCCGTCCCGCTTCGGTAATCACGAAGAGATACGCATCACCCTCGGCAAAACACATGAGCTTGATTTCCTTAGCCTCATAGGCGGCGTCAAACTTCTTCGCGGACATCGTCACCGGATCATAAACATAAATCGAACCGTCTTCATAGCTGCAGGCAAACACCGGTTTTTCCGTCCCGATCAAAATAATTCTCTTTTCTGCCTCCGGGCACTGATCCTCCAGAAAATACCTTTGCCCTCCGGCAATGTCAAATGTCACGAAGCCGGGCGTTTCCACCTTGACCGTTTCGCCGGCTTCATTCACATACGCATACGTTCCGTGTGCCACAACATATCCGTTCTTCCCGACACGGAAATAATCGTTGTCCATCATGGCAAATCCGGTGGACGGACTGCCGGATGCCTCGACGAACTTTCCATCGATCCAGCAGGGACAGACATTCAGGTTCCAGGAGCTGGTCCGGTCCATCACACTCACGATGCGCCCGTCGGCAAGCCTTTCATGATAGCAGTCATCATACTCGTATTTGTCTTTATTCTCTTCTGTGATCCTTTCCAGGTAAGAAACGCTTCCATCCATTCCATAGATCGTTAAGCCGCTCAGGATATGGTCGTCGTCTAACAGGATCAGCTGGTCTTCTTCCACATAGCCGCCAATGCTGCAGCGCGCGTTTTCCTGCATGCTTTCCGCATCACAGCGGACGGCAATAAATTTTCTCTCTTCCAAACTGTAGCCGGTGCTCACATTATAGAAGATCATCACCGATTTCCCTGAAGGTGATTCCTTGACGAAATACGTGGACTGGGCGTCCTCCGGCCTCTGCGGAGCCTTGTGCACAGCCGGATCCGAAATGTCCCGCGCAAGCAGCAGGCGGCCCGGGTGTTCCTCCCGAACCGTCAGAAACATGCCACCCGCCGGAATGTCAAACACCCACAGCTGGAGGCCGGCTCCGACCGTATCTGCCAGGAGAATGCTGTTTTGCGAAAAAGAATTGGTACTGTAGCTCGTAAAGGCAGAACCATCATCCGCTTCCAGATCGAAAGCGCAGTAGTCACCATTGTCCAGCACGACCTCGATCACCTCTTCTTCCGGATCCAGCCAGAACGCATCCCGGACAACACCCATCAGGTCCAGAGACTTTTTCTGTTTGGCGCTTGTACGGTCATAGAGCAGCAAAGAATTGTCAATGAAAACCACCGCAACGTTCTCATCTGCGATCATCGGGGTCACATAATGCTTTTCCCACCTTGAGGGCGCTCCGTTCTCCGCGCGGAGACTCTGGTGCTCAAATTCCAGAACCGATGCCTTTTCCGGATCGTCCGGAATCAGAACCGTATACACGCCGCCGTATGCGTGCGAATATACGGCACAGAATAAGTCATCCTCTCCCTTGTGCATGCCGCAGATAAAATTAACGGCTCCGTCATTGAAATTACCGAAGTAATTGACACGGACAACCTCTTCTTTCACAAGATCGACCCGCAAAAAATAGAAGGAGCTTTTTTCCGCCCGCTCTCCGTCCGTCACCTTGGCCGCAATGACAGCGATATCGATCTGCTCTCCGCCTTCGGAAAAGACAGCGCCGTAATCATAACGGCATGGTTCAAGCATGCTGCTCTGTTCCAGGGTATAATCATCGCCTTCAAGCTCAACGCGGGCAAGCGCCTCACCTGTGGCAGTATCCAGCACATACAGGCAGGAGGGCGTCTCCGCCTCCTCGTCCGCAATATCAAGCAGTGCCAGGCGGCTCTCATCTTCCGAAACGGTGCAGAAGTTGTTCCCATGTTTATACTGATAACGGTATTCCCAGCGGACGCTGCCGTCTTCCAGCGAAAGCGCCATGATATTCTGCATGTTCTTGCAGATCACCAGGTTTTCTGCTTTGACAAAGTAAAACGCGGGCCCTTCCTCAAAAGCCGCCTTCTGTCCTGAGAAGAAGGTCCTTGCCGTCCACCGGACCACACCTCTCGGCAATTCCAGGCACCGCACGATACCGAGCTCGTCAAGGATCAGTGCACAGTCACCGTCTTCAGGCACCGCAAGCGCCGTAATGGCCTCGCTTTGCTCATAAATCGTGCTGCTTTGCCGGTAATTGACCTGATAGGCACCAAGCGCTTCGTTTAGCAGCACTTCTGCGCGCGGATCGCGGAGCGAGGCATTTTCACCTTCCAGCAAGGCGTCCACTCCGTTCTGCAGAGCCCCTTTCAGGTTATAGGTCTCCAGGTCCGTATAGCCCGCATCTACCAGAATGCGGGATAGCTGCCGCTGCAAATCTTTATTCTGATCTGTGATCAGGCCGTTCTGTGCCGTGATCTTCTGATTCTGCTCCGTGATCTGGCCGTTCTGCGCCAGAATCTGCGTATTCTGCTCCTGGATCTGTTCGCTCTGCTGCCGGATCTCCTTATTTTTGGAGAGCACCACGATGCTGAAGACGGCCATAGCCGCAGCCGCGACCCCTGTCAGCGCCATGATCCTGTTTGTGCGCGCGCGGCGTTCCCGCTGCCAGAGCGCATCAAAAGGACAGCCGATCAGGGCTGCATAGATACGAACGATCTCCTTGCGGAAGTTCTTCTTACTGATGCTGTGGTTTTCACCGGCAATATTTGCCGCGAGTGGTTCCGTATCACCCGTGATGCGGCCTTCCTCATCAAAAGTATGCAGCAGATAAGGAGAAAATGACTGCTCCGGCGTGCCGTCAGCGAGCACTGCGATCACATGATCCCGGTCATGCGTGGAAATGAAATAGCGGATCTCCTGCTCGCACCATTTGGAAAGCGGCAGGTCCGGCGTGCAGATCACAATCAAATATTTGCTGTGGTCGAGGGCATACAGAATACTGTCTGAAAGATTCGAGGACACCGGCAGCTCATCTTCGTCACGAAACACCATGCCGAGCTTCTTCCCTTCGGTCTTTTCACGGAATTCCTTCGGGACAGTATAACGTTCGATGCTGCGCTGAATGCGTTCCGCCGCCTCTTTGTCAAGCGGTTTGTGGCGGTAGCTGATAAAAGCAATATAGTTTCGTTCCTGGGTCTCGGTCATGCTGTTCATGATATCGCTCCTGTTATCTAGTGCAGGAAACTGCGGATTTATCATTAAGATATCATATTTGGAAATCGTCCGCAATCATTTGCATGACAAAGAAATAAGCCTGTAAAAATGACTTCTCATTTTTACAGGCTTATTCTATTGCGGGGAATCACTCTGCGCGATCG
>DJYD01000056.1:35314-44531 GCA_002449955.1 Lachnospiraceae bacterium UBA6987 | reverse complement strand
CGCCCTGTCACGGCGGAGGTCGTGGGTTCGAGTCCCATTCGGGTCGTTTTTCCTTATTTGCGGGATCTTAGCTCAGCAGGGAGAGCACTTGCCTTACAAGCAAGGGGTCACAGGTTCGAGCCCTGTAGGTCCCATCCTGCTTTGAGCAGAATGGCGGGCCGATGTGGCTCAACGGCAGAGCAGCTGATTTGTAATCAGCAGGTTGCCGGTTCGAATCCGGCCATCGGCTCTTCGCAAATAAGAAAAGTATGGGGGAATTCCCGAGTGGCCAAAGGGGGCAGACTGTAAATCTGTTAGCAGTGCTTTCGGTGGTTCGAATCCACCTTCCCCCACTCGCCGGCACCGTGAAAACGGTGCTTTTTTTGTGCCTTTGAAGTTTGTCTTATAGGAAAAAACGCCAAGAAAAACCACGGCTTATAGGACAAAAAGGGCTTATAGGACAAATAGGGCTTATAGGACAAATAGGGCTTATAGGACAAATAGCGTTGGTAAAAACCGCTGTAATCGTTGATATATCAAGGGTTACAGCGGTTTTATCATGTTTTCGGTATGGATGGAGCTGCAGCCTGATTATGGCGTGAACCGGAATCTGGCATAGAGAAGCTTGTGGTCGGAGGCTTCTGCGTCCGAAGTGCCGCTGGAAAGTTCCGTAAAGCTGCTGCTTACGACGATATTATCCGGCGATACATTGAAGCGGCGGAAGGTAGCATATTGTCTGTCCGGTCTGTTGACATAATAAGCACCTTCGAGATAGCGGATATCTTCGATATTGAAGCTGTTCAGGTCTCCCATCAAAGCATAGTGCTCGCAGTCCTTTAGGAGTCCGGCAATGGTTTTCATCTGCGAGATCCTGAGAGAACGGTCCTCATAGGAAAGATGGGTGACAAACACATCAAGTTTTGTACCTTCCACATGCATGACCGCATGCCCTAACGAGCGGGACTCTGTATTACCGGAATCAAGCGGAATCACTTCAAAGCTTTCAATGGGATAGCGCGAGAGGATTGCTGTGCCGTACTCACCGCTGCCAAGGGAAATAGCCTTGGAAAACGCGTGGTAGGGATAGCCGGCAAGACTGGCGAGCTGCGCAGGCTCATCGATAAAGCCGGAGCGTTCACAGTTTACATCGACTTCCTGAAGACCGATGATGTCCGGAGAAATCTCCTTAATTGCGTCGGCAATTTTCTCCAGACCTTCCGATCCGTTTTTTATATTAAAGCTGGCCAGGACGAGATTGGTGCTGACAGGCTCCCTCGTGTCAGCTGCACCTTCTGCGGATCTTTCGGAAGGGTTTTCGGAGGAGGGGATGGATTCCGGCACCTTTTTCCCGCAGGCACTTAAGAGCAAGAGAAGGGCAAGGGCTGCCGGAATGATGATTCGTGATAGGTTTATCGTTTTTTTCATAAAGCTGTTCCTTCAAAGCATAAATGACAAGTGCTGCAGTGAATCATAAGCACGCTTTGCGTGTAGATGACGGATCATTTTACGGAATAAAGTATAGTCAGGTCAGGCGTACTTGACAAGCGAAGAAAGCGTGAAATCGGTGAGATGGCGTCACCTTTCCATTTCCGGAAAAGCGTGTTATACTTAGACGAAACCTGTTTTGCCGGGAGAAAATCTCCTGCCGCGCTTAGAAGTTAGGGAGACTGACCATGCTGGATAACCTGCTGATAGCCATGCGCTGCGTCGCGCCGATCATTATTTGCCTATTTGTGGGAGGCCTTGTCCGCAGGAGCGGTCTGCTCTCCGAAGAGACGAACCGGCAGATGAACCGCCTTGTTTTTACCTTCCTGTTTCCGCAGCACCTGTTCATCACGGTCTACAAAGCAGACTTTGCCACCTCCTTTTCCCTCCCGCTGCTGCTGTTTTATCTGGAAATCGTGACATTCTACCTGATCATCAGCATTATCGTGCTGCGGCGTCAGAAAATCAGCCCGCGCGAGATCGGGGTCATGAGTCAGAATGCGTATCGCAGCAATTTGAATATCGTTTCGCTTCCGCTTGCTGAATCGCTGCTCGGCCCGGCCGGACTGGCCTCCATGGGCATTATTGCCGGGATCATGACGCCCGTCTACAATTTTTACGCGGTATTTACCCTGGAAATGCATCGCGAAGGCGGCAAATTCAACTTAAAGGAAGTGCTGATAGAAATCATCAAAAATCCCCTGGTCATCGGTGCCGCTGCGGGCTATCTGATGCATCTTCTGCCCTTCAGACTGCCTGAGGTGCTGCTGTCGACCATGTCGACCATGGGGAAAACCGGGACGACGCTTGCACTGATTCTGCTTGGCGCGTCATTTCGCCTGGGCAGCCTTGTCAGTGACAGAAAAAGGATTATCGGCGGCAATATCATGCGCCTGATCGCGGCGCCGCTTTTTGCCTTCCTGCTGGCCCTCCTGATCGGCCTCGATAACCGGGATATCGCACTTTTGGTTCTGGCTGCCGGGGCGCCGCTTGCCACCGTTTCCTATACCATGTGTCAGGTCTATGACAGCGATGCCGAGCTGGCTGCTGAACTGATCGTGACGACCTCCATGCTCTGCTGCCTGACCCTTTTCCTGTGGATCTTCGCGCTGAAGCAGTTAGGGATCGCATAGAGGATCTGAAATTGTCTTAGGGCAAAGAAAGAACAGAAGAGCAAAGAAAAGTAAACAAAACAGATGAACGCTTAAAAATGATAAGAACAAAAACAGAGCCAGACCGGAAGGCCTGGCTCTGCGTACATCAATAATTTTTTTGCGGCATCTTCTGGATGCTGTTTGGTGTCATTCAATCGCCCTGGTAGAGATCGTGGCTGTATTGCTCGAAGATCTCCGGATGCACGGCGTTGCCGGTGTACGGATGGGTCTTTGCGAATTCCTTGTTGGCTGCCTTGTAGGCCTTGCGTTTTGCACGCATAAGCTTGGCTTCGGGGGAGCCGGCGTTGAGCGCAATCTTCGCGGCACGCTTCAGCTGATAGCCGAGCAGGCCGCCGATCTTGTCTTCGCCGCGGCGCATATCGGTCATTTCCGGATGGTCGCGGTGCAGGTGGATGGCGTCGAATTCGCAGCGGGTGGTGCAGATGCCGCAGCCGATGCACTTGTTCGGGTCGACGACGGAGGCGCCGCAGCCAAGGCAGCGGGAGGTCTCGATCTTCACCTGCTCCTCGGTGAGCGTGCCGTGGGTGTCGCGGAACGGATCCTCGGAGGTGCCGCCCTCGGCTTCCTGGCGGCCGGCGTGGTCGTAATCCGGGAAGGTGATGTCGTCTTTGTCAAGCGGCTTGAACACGCGGCGGTCCTTGCCGATGGTCGGGTGCGCCATGGGCTGCACGTGGCGGTGCAGGGAATCGGCGGCTTCGTGACCGGCAGCAATGGCGTCGATGACGAACTTCGGACCGGTGTAGACGTCGCCGCCCACGAAGATGTCCGGATCCTCGGTCTGGTAGGTGAGCTTGTCGGCGACCGGGTAGTTGCCGTGCCAGAAGGTTACCTTGGTGCCTTCAAGGAGCCCCCCCCATTCGATAGCCTGGCCGATGGCGAACACGATCTGATCGCATTCAACGGTCATGGTCTCCTGCTCATCGTAGAGCGGGGAGAATTTGCCGGTTTCGGGATCGATGGTGCGCAGGCATTTCTTGAGCACGATGCCGCAGACATGTTCATTATGATCCACGAGGACTTCCTTCGGTCCCCAGCTGTTGATGACGTTCACGCCGGCCTCGAGCGTTTCGGCAATCTCTGACTTCGAGGCAGGCATTTCTTCGCGGGATTCCAGGGAGATCATGGAGACTTCGGAGGCACCGCGGCGTTTTGCGGTACCCGCGCAGTCGACGGCCACGTTGCCGCCGCCGATGACCACGACCTTGCCTTCGATCGGCGGATGACCGTTCTCCATGGAGTCGCGCAGGAAGTGGACGGCAAAATCGGTGCCCTCCGCGGTGTCGTTCGGAACGCCGGGAAGTCTGCCGCCCTGGCAGCCGATCGCGATGTAGAAGGCCTTATAGCCCTGTTCCTTCAGCTGGGCGATGGTGATGTCTTTGCCGACCTCAACGCCGCACTTGATCTCGGCGCCGAGCTGCTTGATCACGTCGATTTCAGCTTCGATAACATCCTTTTCCAGCTTGTAGGAAGGAATGCCGTAGGTCATCATGCCGCCCGGACGGAAATTGCGCTCGAACACGGTGGGCTTGTAGCCGAGCAGGCAGAGATAGAAGGCCGCGGACAGGCCGGCAGGGCCGGCGCCGATGATGGCGATCTTCTCGTCAAACTTGCCGTAGGTGGACGGGACCACCTTTTCGGGAATATAGCGGTGCTCCGCCTTGAGCTCCAGATCCGCCACAAACTTCTTGACGGCGTCGATGGAGACAGGGTTGTCGATGTTGCCGCGGGTGCAGGCTTCTTCGCAGCGCTTGTTGCAGATGCGTCCGCAGACGGCCGGGAACGGATTTTCCTTCTTGATGAGGCCGAGGGCTTCGGTATAGAGGCCTTCATGCGCCTTCTTCAGGTAAGCCTGGACCGGCACGTGGGCAGGGCAGGCGGCCTTGCACGGCGAGGAACCGGTTTCGTAGGAGTTGCTCATGCGGGCAGTGTCGCGGTAGGTCTCATCCCAGGCATATTTGCCCCAGTGGATCTTATCGGGAAGGATGGCCTGAGGATATTTCTGCTCAGTGCCGTCTTTTTTGCAGAGCTTCTGGCCGAGCTTCACGGCGCCGGCCGGGCAGGACTGTACGCAGAGGCCGCAGGCCGCGCACTTTGCGGGATCGACCTTGGCGGTGTAGGCGCTGCGGGAAAGGTTCGGGGTGTTGAACAGCAGGCTCGTACGAAGGGCGTTGCAGATCTTGACGTCGCAGTTGCAGATATCAAAGATATGGTCCGCGCCGTCGATATTGGTGATCTGGTGAACAAAGCCGTTCTTTTCAGCCATTTCCAGGATCTCGAGGGCGCGCTCGGTGGTGATGTAGTGGGCGCGGCCGGTCTCGACGGTATAGTCGGCCATGTCGCCGATCTGGATGCACCAGTCATCCGGATCATCCGCGCAGCCGTCGCCCATGATGGCGCGGGAGTAGCGGCAGGAGCAGATGCCGGCGGAGATGTGGCCTTCATATTTCTTCAGCCAGTAGGAGATGTGCTCGAGGTCGACGGAGGTGTTCTCCGCTTCGATGGCTTTCTCTACGGGAATGACGTGCATGCCGATGCCGTTGCCTCCCGGAGGGACCATTTCGGTGATTCCGGCAAGCGGGATGAAGGTCATGCGCTCGAAGAAGGAAGCCACCGGCGGGTTCTTCTCGATGCGGTCCTTGGAGGAGTTGAACAGCTCGGCGGAACCGGGGACGAAGAAGGAGACACGGTAGCGTTTGATCTTCGGGGCATTCGGGATCGGGGCGGTATGGCTGTAGTTGTCGCCGTAGTCGTACTCAATGATGCCGATCACGGACATCTCATCGAGCAGCTCTTTCAGACGGGCCGGCTCAAAATCCTTGTTCATGGGCACGAGTTCTTCGAAGGTATAGAACTTGCGAAGCTTCATGCGGTTGCAGATCCTCACGTGCTCGGGGGAGAGGACCTCCTTGAGGCCCCAGTACTCGGGGTCTTCGGCCTTCACACCGCCGATCATGTGCTTTGCCACGTCGGTGATCTTCTTGGCGAGTTTTGCGTATTCCTTATCGTAATTCGCTTCGCCCTGATACTTAGAGATAACTCTTTTGTTTTGTTCAGGCATGGGATGCTCCTTTACAGGCTTTTATCATGTGCTGCTCGTATGAAACGAATCATTATTGACAATAAAATATCATAGCAGAAACACAGCGAAATGGCAAGAAAAAGAAGAGGAAAGGCGGGCAAAAACAAAGGCATCTTCGTCTTGACAGGAAGGCGGAAAACAGGTATGTTATCGGGGTACCTAATCGGAGAGCCGCTTGGCTCAGCTTGATGAGAAACAGACGATGAATGAAACGATTTTAACGATATTTGTTCTGATCGGTACGGTGCCGGCGGCCATTTCCGGTGCCATGCTGGGCATTCAGAAGGAAATGGATATTTTCGGTGTGTCGATCCTCGGCCTTGCGACAGGCGTTGGCGGGGGCGCGATCAGAGATATCGTGCTCGGGATTACCCCGCCGGCGATGTTTGTGGATCCGATTTATGCGCTGACGGCGATCGGGACGTCCATGCTCACCTTCTTTCCCCTGATCCACCATGAATTCACGAAACATCCGAAGCTTTATGAGATGCTGATGTTGGTCACGGATTCGATGGGCCTCGGCGTCTTTACCATGGTTGGGGTACAGACGGCTTACGCACAGGAGCAGCACTATTCCTTTTTCCTGATCATCTTCGTCGGAACGATCACCGGCGTGGGCGGCGGGGTACTCAGGGACCTGCTGGCCGGCCGCGTGCCGTATATTCTGGCAAAGCACCATTTATATGCAACCGCCTGTATCATTGGGGCCGTCGCGGGAGCGCTGCTCTGGCCGGTGATCGGGGACCTGTGGGCAATGGTGGCCGGAGCACTGCTGATCTTCCTGATCCGGATGCTGGCCGCGCACTACCGCTGGAGCCTGCCGAAGGCAAGAGAGTGAGCGCCGCTGTCATTCTGCGTGCACAGACCGTAAAGCAAATAAGAAAAGCCGCCCTTCGGGGCGGCTTTCGTGCGTTAATGTATGGTTTTTGCGGCTTACTGGACCGTGAAGTGCAGGTCGATCGGGGCGGCCATGGTGCAGGTGATGTGAAGCTTTGCCTCACCCTTTTCCCCGGTGGTGCGTACGTAGGTGCCGCACATACCGCCTTCGGCAGTCGCAACCTGAGGCCCGATGATCTCGATGGGGCCTTCGGTGGAAAAGCCCACGGGGGCCTGGGCATAGGAGGCTACGTTGTCGTATTCATCCAGTAAACGGATGCGGACAGCTGCACAGTCGTAGCTGTCGCCTTCGGTCAGGATCGTTCCGGTGGGCCTTGCATCCAGGTGCAGCACACGGCTCTGTGCCTTGCAGGAGGAGGCGACCACAACGCCGTCCTTGATGGCGTCAAAGCGCCATACCGGTGTTGCCTGGCCCCAGTTGCCCACATATTTGCCATAGAGGGCGTACGCGTCGTCAAATTTCAGGCGGTAAAGGAAGGAGGTCCAGGCGAATTTGATCTTCTTTCCGACCGGCAGGCTCTCCAGGCCGTATTTGGATGCGGCTAACAGGCAGTCCCGAACCATGTTGGCCTTGTTTTTGCCAAAGCCTTCCTCGGTGCGGAGCAGTTCACCGATCGTATCGTCCACGAGAACAGGCTCGTGCTTCAGGCCGGTGAAGGCCTTCGGTGTAAATTCTGCCACATATTTGTCGTTTTTATAAAGCTTGACTGAATCTGCGTTGGTGAACAGGTAAATATCGCCCACGCTGCCGGCCGCGTAATCGCCGATAGCCATGCCGGAGCCGACCTCAAGCACAGGCTTTTCCTCACCCTGGCTTGCGTAAACGGCGGCAGCCAGCTTCGGATTGCGGAAGGCATCCATCACGCCGTGATAGCAGATGCGGTCGCCGGAACCGAAATCCTGATGCGTCTGGTAGTCGAACATGCACCAGGCAAAGCAACCGGCATGCTCGGGACTTGTGAGCGCCGCACCCTGTACCTTTGCGTGTCTGAGGGCGTGCTCCTGGCGCTTCTCCCAGGGATCATAGCTCTTGGTCGGGAACATATGACCGTTGTTTTCCGTGACAAGCAGGGGCTTTTCGGGGGCTACACCGACTTCCTTCTTCGACAGGACGCCTTTCTTGTCCATGCTGTCCAGGGAGAAGTCGTTGTAGGTATAGACATCTTCAAGAAGATTGCTGTTTTTGATATAGCGGACACCGCCGGTCATGCGGCTCGGATCCAGCTCGTGTGCCAGGGCATTGGTGCGGCTGTAGAAGTCGTCATCGTCCATGCTCTCATTGATGCGGACGCCCCAGATGACGATCGAGGGGTGGTTCCGGTACTGCAGGATCATTTCCCTTGTGTTCTCGATGGCCTGCTCCTTCCAGGCTTCATCGCCGATGTGCTGCCAGCCGGGGATCTCCGTGAAGACGAGGAGACCGAGCTTGTCGCATTCATCGATGAAATACTGGCTCTGCGGATAATGCGAGGTGCGCACGGCATTGCAGGCCAGCTCTTCCTTCAGGATGCGGGCATCCTCGCGCTGCAGCGATTCGGAAGCGGCATAGCCCATGTAAGGGTAGGACTGGTGGCGGTTCAGGCCGCGCAGGAAGAACTTTTTCTTGTTCAGATAGAAGCCGTCGGCCCGGAATTCCGTGGTGCGGAACCCGAAGGTCGTGCGGACGACATCCCGCTCGCGCCCGTCGTTATGCAGGAGCGTTGCTTCGCAGGTGTATAAATACGGCTCATAGGGATCCCAGATCTGGGCGTCCTGAAGGGTCAGGTCGAAACGGTCGCCTGCGGCCGTCAGCGTGTAGACCTCGTCGCCGTGGGCATCCAGGAGCTTTAACATAACCCCATCATGATCCCCCTTGACCTTGAGTTCGATATGGGCCTTGTCCAGGTCCGGGGTATAAATGAAGATGTCTTCAATGTAATCATTCGGACGCACGTCCAGCCACACATCACGGTAGAGACCGCCGTAGGTCAGGTAGTCGATCATATAGCCAAAAGGCGGAATTGCAGCATTCTCCGTGCTGTCCAGACGGACCGTTACGCTGTTTTCCTCGCCGTAGCGGACGACATTTGTAATGTCTGCGCGGAAAGCCGTGTAGCCGCAGTTGTGCACGGCGACCGGCCGGCCGTTGCAATAGACCGTGGCGATGTGCGCCGCGCCGTCAAACTGCAGGAAGAGGCGCTTGCCGCGGTAGCTTTCCGGAATCTCCAGCTTTCGGCGGTAACCGCAAAGCATCGAATAATCAGCGGGGTCGGCATAGTGCAGGCTGAGCTCGTGGACGTTATGAGGAAGACGTACAGGCTGAGCCTGTCCTTCAAAACGCGCAAAGGAATCGGACCAGTTTTCGGTGAATTCCCAGTTATTGTTGAGTCGGATCATGACAAACTCCTTGGTGTCTGATAAATCTATTGTATCAGGGGAAAGGGGGAAATTCAAGAGGGCCTTCCGGCGGCTGTCTATTAACTTATTGTGAACTATTGCGGAAAAACAAAAAAAATATTGACAGATAAAAAAGCATATGCTATTATCATAGGGCGCCTCAAAAGGGAGGCCGTATATAGCGCCGCGGGGTAGAGCAGTCCGGAAGCTCGTCGGGCTCATAACC
>DJYD01000056.1:0-35242 GCA_002449955.1 Lachnospiraceae bacterium UBA6987 | reverse complement strand
CGCAGGTTCAAATCCTGCCCCCGCTACTCAGATGGGACCACGCAAAACGTGTCCGCCCGACTAACGTCTGGCCCACGCAAAGCGTGTTCAGCAGACTAACGTCTGGCCCACGCAAAAATCAAAGATTTTTGCGTGTCTGCGGTTCGCTTAACGCGAACCGGATCCCATCCTTCCTTGAAAACCTGTAAGCAAGCTTCCGGTTTTCAAGTCCGTCTGGTCTCTGGCCAGACGTTATAAACTCTTGTGCCCAGATAGCTCAGATGGTAGAGCAGAGGACTGAAAATCCTCGTGTCACTGGTTCGATTCCGGTTCTGGGCACTTTTTGTACTCTTTTTTCGGAAAGGCACCAGAAAAACCGGGAGGCAGATCTCTTCCGGCTTTTTTATTTCAGCAGTTTTTGCCCGAAAAAAGAAGAAATATTTGCCATATGGAGGGAAAACAAGTATAATAAATGGGAATTTCAGCAAAAGAGGTTCCGTCATGGGAAAAATCTTTTATCTGATCGGACCGAGCGCCTCCGGCAAGGACAGGCTGCTCGGCGAGCTCACGCAGCGATTTCCGCAGCTTCGCACACTGGTGATGTATACGACAAGGCCCATCCGCAGCGGAGAAACGCCGGATAAGTCTTATCATTTTATCACGCCGGAGGTGTTTGAAGAGAAAAAGGCGGCGGGCCTGGTGATCGAGTCGCGCACCTATCATACGGTGTACGGTCCCTGGACCTATGCCACGATCGATGACGGAACCATCGAGCTGGAGAAATATTCCTACCTGATGGCAGGAACGCTGGAATCCTACGGTCAGACCCTGCGCTATTACGGCGCGGACCATGTGATGCCGTTGTATATTGAGGTGGAGCCGGGGCTCAGGCTGTTTCGGGCGCTCGCCCGTGAGCGCAGCCAGGCTGAGCCGAAATATGCGGAGATGTGCCGCAGATTTCTGGCGGATGAGGAGGATTTTTCCCCGGAAAAACAGGCCGCGTTTCATTTCCCGAAAAAGTATGTCAATAACGACTTTGCGGCCTGCCTGGATGAGCTTTCTGCTGTGATAGAAAAGGAGCTTTCATGAACAGCGCGGAACGGTATTTCGTGACGGCTGAAGAACGCGGCGAGTTAGGACATGCTTTTCTCCTCGAAGGAGAAGACCAGGCCCTTCTGACAGCAACGGCCAGACGCACGGCACAGCGCGTGCTCTGCGAAAAGGGCACGGCATGCGGAACCTGTGAAAGCTGCCGCGCAGTGCTTTCGGGCAATCATCCGGATATCATAACGGTAAGCCACGAAAAGCCCGATACGCTTTCGGTCAGTGAGATCCGGCATCAGCTTGTGGATGATATCGAGATCAGGCCTTACCGCTCGGCAAGGAAGATCTATATTGTTCCAGATGCAGGCAAGATGAATCCGCAGGCACAGAATGCCATCCTGAAAACCCTCGAGGAGCCACCTGCCTACGGCATGATTTTTCTGCTTGCCGACAACCGGAACCGTTTTCTGCCGACCGTGCTTTCCCGCCTGGTAACGCTCCGCTGCGAGGAGGAAGGCGGTAGCGAGGAGCTCACGGAAAATGCGGGACGGGAACGGCTGCTCCAGCTGCTCGGACACCTGCGCGCGGCGGATGCTTCAGAGCTTGCACGGGCGGCTTCGGACCTGAAGGCTGACGGCATGCAGGCGGAGGAAGCGCTGGAGCTGATGACGCTTCTTTTGCGGGATATGATGGTGATCAAGGCGGAGGCCGGGACAAAGCTCCGCGTGCCTGAAGCGGAAACGCTGCTTTCCGGCTTTGCAGACCGCCTTTCCTGGGCGGAAGCAGACCGCTGCTTTACCTCGCTGCAGGAGGCGAAGGCGAGACTAAAAGCAAACGGCAATGCCGATGTGACAATAGAAGTATTTCTGCTGCAGCTCCGGGAGCTGCTGCGGAAGGCATAAAGAGGTATGAATGATGAAAACAGTTGGAATCAGGTTCCGCAGAGCCGGCAAGATCTATCCGTATGATCCCGGCACGCTGGAACTGAAAAAGGATATGAAGGTGATCGTGGAGGCGGCATGGGGGACCGAGTTCGGGACCGTCGTCTACATCGATAAAGAACTGCCCGAGGACGCGGACCTTTCCCAGATCAAGAAGGTGGTGCGGATTGCGACGGCGGACGATCTGGAACGGGAAGGCCGGAACCGTCAGAAGGAAGCGGCGGCCTATGATATTTGCCTCGAGAAGATCGCCAAGCACGGTCTGGCCATGAAGCTTGTTGCGGTGGAGTATACGTTTGACGGCAATAAGATCCTGTTTTATTTCACGGCGGACGGCCGAATCGATTTCCGTGAGCTGGTCAAGGATCTGGCGTCAGTCTTCCATACCCGTATCGAGCTCAGACAGATCGGTGTCCGGGATGAGACAAAGATCCTGGGCGGTCTCGGCATCTGCGGCCGCGTGCTGTGCTGCCACAGCTATCTGTCCGAATTCAGCCCGGTCTCGATCCGCATGGCCAAGGACCAGAACCTTTCCCTGAACCCGACCAAGATCTCCGGCGCCTGCGGGAGACTGATGTGCTGCCTGAAAAATGAAGAAGAAACCTATGAATATCTGAACAGCAAGCTTCCCGGAATCGGTGATACGGTCGTGATCAGAGATGGGAACATTAAAGGCACGGTCAAGGATGTCAATGTGCTCAGACAGCAGGTAAGCGTGCTGATCACCGGTGACGACGATACCGATATCCGGACGGTCCACGTGAACGAGATCAGTTTCCAGAACCGCCGGAAGGCAAGGCCGAAACTGAGTGCTGAAGAAATAAAGGAAATGAAGGAACTGGAAGCCATGGAAAAGGGCGATAAAGACGGTTCCAAGCTGGATTAATATGGGCAAACAGGAATTGCGTCTGGATGAGCTGTGGAGAAAGGGATACCGGATCCTGCAGGATCCGGACGCTTTCTGTTTTGGTGTGGATGCCGTGCTTTTAGCGGATTTTGCCGCAGCCGGGAAGACGGAACGGGTTCTGGATCTGGGGACAGGCAACGGAATCTTGCCCTTGCTTCTCGATGCGAGGGACAAGGGCGGAGAGATCACCGGCCTGGAGCTGCAGGAGGAGGCAGCGGGCCTTGCCGCGGAAAATTTTGCCCTGAACGGGACGCAGGAGCGGTTAAAGGTCTGCCACGGGGATCTGAAGAATGCGGCCGCGTTTTTCGGCAGGGCGTCCTTTGATGTGGTTGTCACGAATCCGCCGTATCATGAACTCGGACGGGGCATGGTCAACCCGGAAAATGCCAAATCACTGGCGCGGCACGAGATCAGCTGCACTCTGGAAGATGTGCTGCAGACTGCCGCTGCCGTCCTGAAATTGCATGGGCGCTTTTACATGGTGCACAGACCGAAGCGCCTGACGGAGATCCTGGCCGGCATGGAGCGGGTGGGGATCGCCCCGAGAACACTGCGTTTTGTGCATTCTCACGCAGGAGACCAGGCCTCGCTCCTTCTGGTTTCCGGTATGCGCGGCGGCGGGAAAGAGCTGCGGGTGGCACCGCCGCTCATCCTCTACGGCGAGGACGGAAAATACACGCCGGAAGTCTACGAGATCTACTACGGAAAAAACGAAACGTGAGGGCGACAGGAGGAATACTTATGTCCGGTACATTATATCTGTGCGCAACACCGATCGGGAACCGCGCGGATATCACGGAGCGGGTGAAGGAAACCCTGGCTGCCGTGGATCTGATCGCTGCAGAGGATACGCGCCACAGCAAGGGCCTGCTTGACTATTACGGTATTGATAAGCCGTTAACCAGCTATCATGAGCACAATAAATACGAAAAGGCGGAGGAATTGCTCGGGAAACTGCTCGAGGGCAAAAACATCGCCCTGATCACGGATGCCGGAACCCCGGCCATCTCCGATCCCGGAGAAGTGCTGGTGCGCCGCTGCCATGAAGCCGGCGTGACGGTCACGTCGCTGCCCGGCGCCTGCGCACTGATTACGGCGCTCTCGGTCTCCGGCTTTGCGGCGAGGCGCTTCGTTTTCGAAGGCTTCCTGCCGCAGGAGACAAAGGAGCGGAAGGCCGTGCTTTCATCGCTCGCAGCCGAACACCGCACGATCATCCTCTACGAGGCGCCGCACCGGCTCGTAAAGACGCTCCTGCAGCTGCAGGAAACGCTGGGTGCCCGCAGGATCTGCATTTGCCGCGAACTGACGAAGATCCATGAAGAAGCGGTCTGGACGACCATACCGGAGGCTGCCGCCTTCTGGACCGAAAATGAGCCCCGCGGCGAATATGTGCTGGTGCTTGAGGGGCTTTCCGAAGAGGAGCAGGCCGCGCAGAAGGAAGCCCGCTGGAGCAGCATGAGTCTGCAGGAACATCTGGCCGGGTATCTGGCACAGGGACTCGATAAAAAAGAGGCCATGAAACACATGGCCTCGGACCGGGGCGTAAGCCGCCGGGAAATCTATCAGGGACTGCTGGAGGAAGACTGAGAGACGCTCACCCCTTTTGCAGCCATTTTCTTGTCCACGTTTCCGCGGCAAGGACGGCATCGAGATCCGGATCCTTTACAAGGTCATGCGCAAGCATGGCCTTTTCTATGCTCCGCATAATGTCGAGATAGCCGATTCTTCCGGCAAGGAACTGCGCGACGGCCCATTCGTTTGCGGCGTTGTAAACGGTGGGCAGGGTCCCGCCGGTGCGGCCGGCTTCATAGGCAAGGGCAAGGCCCGGGAAGTTTTCGGTGTCCGGCGATTCGAAGGTGAGCGGCGGCAGGCGCATGAAATCAAGCGGCGCTGCCACGGCCGGACCCCGGTCCGGATAGGTCAGGGCATATTCGATGGGCAGCCGCATATCCGGTACGGCAAGCTGTGCCTTCACGGAGCCGTCGCTGTATTCGACCATCGAGTGGATCACGCTCTGCGGGTGGATCACGGCTTCGATCTTATCGTAGGGCATGGCGAAGAGGTGGTGCGCCTCCATGACCTCAAGGCCTTTGTTGACGAGGGTAGAGGAGTCGATGGTGATCTTCGCGCCCATGGTCCAGTTCGGGTGCTTCAAGGCATCGGCAGGCGTGACGGCGGCAAGCTCTTCCTTCTTTTTCCCCCGGAAGGGTCCGCCGGAGGCCGTGATGAGCAGCCGTGAAATGCGGGCAGGGTCTTCGCCCTGCAGACACTGAAATACGGCGCCGTGCTCGCTGTCAACCGGCAGAAAACGGGTGCCCGCCTCTTTTACGGCAGGCATGATGAGATGTCCCGCACAGACGAGCGTCTCCTTGTTGGCAAAGGCGCAGTCTCGGCCGGCCCGGATGGCGGCAAGTGTGGGACGGATCCCGATCATCCCAAGGAGGGAGAGCGAGACAATATCTGCGGGAACGCCGGCGGCAGCCTCTTCCAGACCGGACGGGCCGCTCACAACACGGATGGAGGTATCGGCAAGGCGCAGCTTCAAATCCGCTGCGGCGGACGCATCATACAGACAGACAAGCTCCGGAAGGAATTCTCTGGCCTGCGCCTCGATTTTTTCCACGCTGGACCAGGCCGCAAGAGCGGTTACGCGGTAATTCCCAAGCTGCCGGACGACGTCAAGCGTCTGGGTTCCGATGCTGCCGGTCGAGCCGATGATACTGATTTGTTTCATAGCATATGCCTTTCGGGGAACTTGAAATCTGTCGCTTATTATATCCGATGCGGGAAAGATAAGCAAGATGCTTGCCGCATTGCCCTGTAAAGGCACATTTTCCGGATCCGGCAAAACGCCGCAAACCCTTGATGGGACTGGGCCCGCGGCCTGTTTTTTTCCGAACTCCGAAAGTGCTTGCCAAGCCCCGGCCTACCTGTGATACAATAAGTCCACCTGCGCTTTTGAGGAGGGATTCCATGAATCCAAGTACAGTATTTGCCCTGATTTTGTTTGTTTTGACCTATGTCTTCATGTTCAGTCTCCAGAAGATCCGTCCGGTCATCGCGGTTTTCAGCGCTCTGATTTTTGTTGCGGTTGGGAGCTTCGGCCTGTTTCCGGATTACAGCTACACCCCGCTCGATGCACTCCGGGAGATCGACTGGAACGTGCTAATGATGATCGTCGGCACCATGGGGACGGTCTATCTGTTTATTGAGTCCAGGATGCCGCAGCGCATTTCCGACAAGCTGATCAGCCACGTGCACAGCGTAAAATGGCTGGTCGTCGTGCTGTCTCTTTTTGCCGGAATCATTTCGGCTTTTGTAGACAATGTGGCAACGGTGCTCATGGTGGCGCCGGTTGCACTTGCGGTCTGCAAGCGGCTGAAAATCTCTCCGGTTGCTCCGATTATCTGCATTTCCGTTTCTTCCAACCTGCAGGGCGCGGCCACGCTGGTGGGTGACACCACCTCCATCCTGCTGGGCAAGGCGGCGAATCTCGATTTCATGGATTTCTTCTTCGTGGACGGAAGACCCGGCATGTTTTGGGTGACAGAGGCAGGCGCTCTGGCTGCTGCTGCGGTGATCTGGTGGATGTTCCGGAAGAATGACGACAGAATCGGCGAAATGCACAAGACGGAAGTGGATGATATCTTCCCGACGCTGATGCTGGTGATGACAGTCCTCTCCCTGATCGCGGTATCGTTTATTCCCTATAAGAGCAATGCGGCGCCTGGGGCCTTTTACAAGCCGGATATCACAAACGGCCTGCTTTGCCTGCTTTTCTTCGTGATCGGACTTGTGCGGCAGATCAAAAAGGACGGTTCCTTCGAGGTTGCTGCGGCGGCGTTCAAGGAGATCGATTACTACACCGTGGTTCTGTTAACGGGGCTTTTTGTCGTCATCGGCGGCATCAGCCGGGCAGGCGTGATCGATCTGATCGGAAGCCTGCTTGCAGGCCTTTCCGGAAGCGGAAGCAGGGGATCGGTTTTCCTGATTTATGCGATCGTTGTGTGGGTCAGCGTGGTCCTCTCAGCCTTCATCGACAACATTCCTTATACCGCCACGATGCTGCCCATCGTAGCCGTCGTCACGGCCAGACTGAACGAGGTCGGTGCAAATGTTCATCCGAACCTGCTCTATTTCGGTCTGCTTGTCGGCGCGACGCTTGGCGGAAACCTGACGCCGATCGGTGCATCGGCCAATATTGCGGCCCTCGGCATTCTGCGCAGAGAGGGCTACGAGGTGAAATCCTCGACTTTCATGCGCTACGGTGTTCCCTTTACCCTGACTGCTGTACTCACCGGATTCCTGCTGGTCTGGCTGATCTGGATGTGAGTTTTGCGGCAGGAAATCGCAGCATCACCGGGCACGCCTGATAACCTGTTGTCTATAGCGAATCGAGCGGCTATAAGTACAGAAAATACTGCTGAAAAATGGTTAAGAAAATAATGCTTCCGCCGTTTTTTTTAACGAAACAAAAGTGACTTTAACGCGCGGGGGTGTTATCATAATAGTACCATAAAGTTACACAACAACATAACTTTATCACAGGAGGCAATTTTTATCATGAATGCTTATCTTGAAAGAGTTCTGGCCGACACTAAGGCCAAGAACGCAAATGAGCCCCTTTTCCTTCAGACCGTAGAAGAAGTTCTGACTTCTGTCGAACCGCTGATCGATGCTCATCCCGAGTATGAAGCGGCCAGCTTGCTGGAACGTCTTGTCGAACCGGAACGCGCGATCGAATTCCGCGTCGTCTGGATGGATGACCAGCTGAAGTATCATGTCAACCGTGGCTACCGCGTACAGTTCAACGCGGCCCTTGGTCCGTACAAGGGAGGCCTTCGTTTTGCACCCAATGTAACGCTTGATACCATGAAGTTCCTCGGCTTCGAACAGATCTTCAAAGATGCTCTGACCGGCCTGCCGATCGGCGGCTGCAAGGGCGGCAGCGACTTCGATCCCCGCGGCAAGAGCGACGGCGAAGTCATGCGTTTCTGCCAGGCCTTTATGACCGAGCTGTTCCGTCACATCGGTCCCGATGTTGACGCTCCTGCCGGTGACGTAGGTGTCGGCGGACGTGAAATCGGTTATCTGTATGGCCAGTATCGCCGCATCAAGGGCGCTGCCGAACTTGGCGCTCTGACCGGCAAGGATATCAAGACCGGCGGTTCCATCCTTCGTCCTGAAGCAACCGGTTACGGTGCTGTGTACTATCTGCAGGAAGTCCTGAAGCATGACGGTCTGGATATGGCCGGCAAGCGCCTTGCCATCAGCGGCTACGGCAACGTGGCTTGGGGCATCATGAAGAAGGCTGCTGACCTCGGCGCGAAGGTCACCTACTTCGCCGGTCCCGATGGTTACATCCACGATCCGGAAGGCGTTGCCACCGAAGAAAAGCTCAACTACATCCTTGAGATGCGTGCGAAAGATCCCATGCGCTGCGAACCTTATGCCGAGAAGTTCGGTGTTGAGTTCGTTCCGGGCACCAAGTGCTGGGGCGTCAAGGACGTCGACGTGTACATGCCTGCTGCCACCCAGAACGATGTCAACATGGAATGGGCCAAGAAGATCGCGGAAAGCGGCGTGAAGTACTACATCGAAGTCGCGAACATGCCTACCACCAACGATGCTCTGGTCTTCCTGAAAGAACAGAAGAACCTGCTGGTTGCCCCTTCCAAGGCCGTGAACGCCTGCGGCGTGTCCGTGTCCGAACTGGAAATGGCTCAGAACTCCGCTCGTCTGTACTGGGAAGCGGAAGAAGTCGATGCCAGAATGCACAAGATCATGACCAACATCTACAAGTCCTCCGCTGCCGCTGCAGAGCGCTACGGCCTGGGCTACGATCTGGTTGCCGGTGCAAACCTTGCCGGATTCCAGAGAGTTGCAGATGCCATGATGTGCCAGGGTATCTTCTAAGGAAAAGTCTCCATACAAAAAGAACCTCGGATTCGTCCGAGGTTCTTTTTTTGTGCAGCAAGCTTTTTCCCTTCTGATCGCCTGCGCGCTTACGGGCACGGAATGGAGACGCTTCTTCGGGTATTCGTATTGGTAAAGCGCAGGGTATGCGGAGAAGCTTTCGTGTTAATGGAAAGATCCACGAGCGTGCCGACGCTGGTAAGGCACAGGCTCTGTACCTTCTTGAAGCCGGGATTCACAACCGTGAAATGCGCCGGTACATTGAGATCGTAAATCATCATTTGCTCCTTTTTAAAGGAGCCGCCGACGGCAGTGGTGCGCTCATTGACAGAATTGCCGAAATAGGCAAAAGAACCGCCCACGTCCCAGGTGGCATCGCAGAAGGTGAAGTGTCCGTCTAACTCGATCAGGGTCCAGGAATGTTCATCATCCTTGTTGATTACACTGACGCGGCAGGCATTGAAACCGGCCTGTATGAACAAAAAGGTCATTCCGCCGGCCAGGTCGTGACAGACGCCGGTGTGATTCATGATGCCCGCATAGGCAGAGTGGATGCGGTGCTGCTCCGCCTCTGTGTAGGTTTTGAAGGCACCGGAAAGGATCTCGAAATTGTAGGATGCCGGAGCGGTATAGGCATGATACAGCAGGAGGGCGCGCTCGATATCTCCGTATTTTTTCTGCAGGACCGGTTCGATATAGGCCTTGACCTGCTGCTCAAATTCTGCGCGGATGATGGAAAATTCCACCTTGTCAACGTAGAATTTCCAGGAAATCACGCCGTCGGACCAGCTGTCCTCACTGACATTGGTGAAGGCTTTTACCAGGGGACAGAGTGTATCGGCAAGATACAGAACGAGGCCGGTTTCCTCCTTGCTGCAGCTGACCTGGACAGAGGTTTTGAAGGCCAGACAGCTGTTGATCACGTTGTAAGCGTCGACGAGGATCGCATCGCTTGCCACCTTGCGGAGCGCGGCAGGCGTCCGGTAATAATCGATGGCAAAGCTTGCTTCCGATTGGCTCCCGCCGGTTTCTGAGGTGGGAATCGTCGGGGCTGCGGAAGCTGTCTCACTGGGGGCGCTTTCGCTTGCCTTCGCTGTCGTGCCGGCGGCCGGTTCCGTCTCTCCCTGCGATGAAGGCCTTTCCTCTTCTGTGGAAACTGCGCCGGAAGGAGGCACGGTCTCCGGCAGGGACGTCTCGCCGGAAGGGGCGTCTGCCTTTGAAGAAACCGTCTCTGTCGGAATCTCATCCGTGATGATCACCGGTCCGGGCATGAAATACCAGCTGCAGCCGGAAAGCTGCAGCGAACACATGACGGCAAGAAGCAGCGCGCCGAAGCGATGAATTAGTCTTGAAGGATTCTTCATAACAGTCAAAATAGTATTTTGGTCCCGCAGATCGGGTGCGGCATTTCAGATCTTAATCTCTCCGGAGACGATCTTGCGGTAATCCGCGAGGTTCTTTTTCAGCAGTTCGGGAATATTCAGCTCATACGGACAGCGGGTCATGCAGACACCGCAGCCGATGCAGGAGTCGATCTTTTCCATTTCAGCCTGCCAGGCCGGAGACAGATAATTCTGAGACGGGGAGCGACGGATCAGCTGGATCATGCGGGCACAGTTGCGGATCTGGATATCCATGGTGCAGGGCATGCAGTAGCCGCAGCTGCGGCAGAACTCGCCGGCAAGTTCCTTGCGGTCCTTGTCGATCACGGCGGCAGCAGCATCGTCCATGACGGCTTCCTTGTCAAAGAAGGCCAGCCATTCGTCCAGTTCACTTTCACGCTGGATGCCCCAGATGGGAAGCACATGATCAAACTGAGACATGAAGGCCATGCAGGCGTTCGCATTGTTAAGCAGGCCGCCGGAGAGGCCCTTCATGGCAATGAAGCCCATCCCGGCTTCGCCGCAGGCCTTCACCATGGCCAGCTCGCGTTCGGTGGCAAGGTAGTTGAAGGGATACTGCAGGGTCTCGTAGAGGCCGCTGGCAACAACCTCCTCCGCGACGCCGATCTTGTGGGCCGTGATGCCGATATGACGGACCTTTCCCTGCTCCTTGGCTTCCAGCAGAAACTCATACATCCCGGTTCCGTCTCCCGGCTTAAAGCACTGGGGGGCTTGATGAAGCTGATAAAGATCCAGGTAATCGGTTTTCAGGTTGCGCAGGGTCGTTTCCAGCTCTGCCCTTGCCTCTTCCGGCGTCATGGCATGCGTTTTGGAAGCAATGAAAACCTTGTCGCGCATGCCTTCGAAGGCGACCCCGATTTTCTCTTCACTGTCCGTATAGGCTCTCGCGGTGTCGAAAAAGGTCATGCCGCCTTCATATGCCTTACGCAGCAGCATGACGGCGTAGTCCGTGGAAACGCGCTGAATGGGCAGGGCGCCGAAAGCGTTCTGCGGGGTGGTGATGCCGGTACGGCCAAGCGTTATGGTCTTCATAAGAATCCTCCTTTGAGGCGATATGCAGTAAATCATAATATAGCATGAAATGCTGAGGAAAACAATATGGGAGGGCGAAGACCGGCGCAGGGACCTATTCGATGAACAGATCCGGGAAATGTGCCCGCAGCTCGCGGCTGATATCATGCAGATTGCCGTGCAGCGTCCCCTGGACAAAATCGGGCTTTCCGCCGCCCCGGCCGGAGAACATTCCGTTTAGCGCGGCTGTCAGAGCCTTCAGATCGCCCCCGGTCATGCCGAAGGCATAGCGGATCCCGTCCTCACCACAGTCCGAGAGCACGCCGGCGAAGCCGCCGCAGGTCTTCATCAGCTCGCTGGCGAGGCGTCTTGTGCTGTCAGGACTCATGTTTTCTTCCCGAAGCAGGACATTTCCCCTGCCGGAAAGAGCAGCTGCCTTTCCCTCAACCCAGGCCGTTTCCATCACAGCCATGCGTTCCTTGCGCTGCGCAAGCTCCTTTAAGGCCCGGGAGGCTGCGGCAGCTGTTGCCGTTTCCTTTGCGGAAAGCAGAACAGAAACGCTGCGGTTTTCTTCGCAGATCGTCTGCACATAGTGCAGGGCTCTGGCCCCGCAGGCCATTTGGATGCGCACGCCGCCGCGGTGCGCTTCGCAGGAAATCAGTTTGATGAGGCCGATTTCGCCGGTCCGTACGACATGCGTTCCGCAGCAGGCACAGAGATCTGCCTTGGGAAATTCCACCAGCCGCACATCCCCGGTAAGCGCCTTTTTGCTGCGGTAGTCGGTCTGTGCGAGCTCTTCTGCATCCGGGAAATAGCAGCGCACCGGCAGGTCCTCACGGACAAGGCGGTTTGCCTCCTCCTCGATCGGCTTTAGGTCTTCCGCGCTTATCTGTGCGTTGAAATCGATGGTGACATAATCGTCACTGATGTGAAAGCCGACGTTGTCACAGGAAAAATGACGGCAGATGAGGCCGCTGACGATATGTTCTCCGGAGTGCTGGCACATAAGGTCCAGTCGGCGCTCCCGGTCGATGATCCCGCAGACGCGGGTCCCTGCCGGGATCTCCTTCTCGGCCGTGTGGTAAATGATCCCCTCTTTTTCCCTGACATAAGTGATGGGGATGTCATTCAGTGTCCCCTGATCGCTCGGCTGACCGCCGCCTTCGGGATAGAACGCGGTTTGATCCAGAACGATCTGGAAAGCGCCGCCTTGCGGCACGCAGGAGAGCACTTCTGCTTCAAACTGCATCAGATGGGAATCTTCATAGTATAGTTTTTCCGTGTTCATCATTTGCCTTTCAGGGATTATCAGGATGATTTGCAGGGCGCCCGAAAGCAAGGAGCGCCTCTTCTTCGGTCATGACGCGGAAGCCTTCTTTTTTCAGCATGGCGGCAAAGACGCCGTCTCCTTGCACCCGCACATGGGAAAAACTGCCGTCGTAGATGATGCCGCTGCCGCAGCTTGGGCTCCGGCTTTTTAAAATGACAAGGTCCGGCTGCAGCATGCGGACAAGCGCAAGGCCGGCCCGGGCGCCGGCATGAAACGCCTCGGTGACTATCGTACCGTCTTCTCTTACAACCTGGCCGTGCCGGATCTCAGCGGGCTGCCTTGGCGAAGGAAGACCGCCCAGTACTTCGGGGCAGACAGAGTGCAGTTCGTGCCCCTTAAGGCAGCGGAGCAGCGCTTCGTCATAGTTGTTTTTGCCGTCATATTTGCAGTTCACACCGAGCAGACAGGCGCTGATCAGGATTTTCATGGCATCCCTCCGGGGACGTCGCTGCAGTAGCCTTCCACGCACAGCTTGCCAATCAGCGTCTGAATCGTTTCCTCGCTCATGCCGCCTTCGCGCAGGAAGGCTTTCGCATACTCGGAAAGATCGGCCGTGCGGAAATCCGGGTCCCCCTGCGCAAGGCTCTGCACCATCGGATCCAGTACATTTTCCACGATCACGCGGTAGCGCGCGCCGGAAGCGCCGGAGGTCAGACCGTAGTAGTCCGTAAAGAGCGGCGGGATGCCGAGCAGCGGCTCTTCGGCAGTGATCTGATAATAGTTGTCGTAGGTGATCATATAATCCGCGACGATCTCCTCGTAAGTCGCGCCGCAGAGGGCCTCCAGCAGCAGACAGACAAAGCCGGTGCGGTCCTTGCCCTCTGTGCAGTGCACGAGATACGGACCGTCATGCTCCGCCATGACAGCAAGTCCCGCTGTCAGCTTCGTGCGGAAATCCGCCGAGCCGTAGTTCATGTTCAGCCCGATGGGAAGAACGTTTCCGCCTTCATAAAGCGAGAGAAAATACGGCGAGTCAAAATCATCTTTTGCCAGATAGTCTTTGATCTTCTCGTCGGTATCGGCAAGGTTCAGAATGAAGCCGATCTCCGCATCCTTGCAGAGGGCATCCACATAGGGGGCGCGATTATGCTGATTGTCGCAGGGTGAAGCGGAACGGTAAAGCATGCTTCCGTTCAGCAGACCGCCGCTTGCCGCGCGGAAATTGGCAAAGGCCGCATCGGAGGGGAATTCCGAGCGATCATCCTTGTAATGGATGTCGCGGGCGTCCTGGATCTCGGCATATTTTCCGGCTTCGCGGAGCCTTAAGGTCACCGTCATACTTTCATCGAGCGCCGCGACCTTCCAGAGATCGTCGCCGTTGTTGATGCAGACCTTGACATAAGGGTATCCCGGGTAGGCAACGACAAGCGGATTGCCCGTCACGGTATAGTAGCCGTTGTAATAGGGAAGATCCTGCAGCTCATAGCCGTTCGAAAAGGTCACAGTCACGCTGTCGCCGTACGCAAAGCCGAGCGCGTTAAAATCGTCGATCGTGATGTCAACGTATACGCCGCCGAATTCCAGCTCGTGCAGGATGGCGGCGTCTGCATATTCGGGGGACTTAGGCGGAGCCGGTGTGGGCTCAGGCTCTTCGGCAGAACTGCTCACGGTGTCCGCCGAAGGCGCGGCAGACGAGGGCGCCTCAGAAGAGACGGGCTCGCCGGAAGAGGCCGTGGAGGCGGGGCCTGCGCTTCCGCAGGCGGTAAGCAAAAGAGCCAGGATCATTGCGGCAAGGGCTGCAAGCGGTCGTTTCATACGTCTCATGGGAAACTCCTTTTTGGACAGAGAATCGGGTCGTCAGTATCGATTGATAACAATAAATTATAGCAATGCACGGGCGGAAATGCAATGAAAAGCCCGCGCCTGCCGGGCGGAATCCTTCTTATTTCCCCATGGCGGCTGCGGCAAGCAGCAGGAAAAGCGCGGCGAAGGCGGCATTTAAGGCGGTGACGGCAAAAAGTGCAAGGATGGGCTGACCGAGCAGCAGGAACAGCGCGACTGCGGCGGCGTCCGGCAGGAGGCCGAAATAGATGAAGGCGATCTGCAGGAGACCCTTTAAGGTATTGCCCCCGCTTACATTGATCGAAAGGTCGAGGAAGGTCCCGACGGCTGTGGCGTAAGCCGTGACGGACACGATCGGAAAGATCCAGAGCAGCGCCGGAAAGAGCGGCGCGCCCTGTGCGAGCAGGCCGATGACAAGGCCGGGCAGCACGTCCAGGAAGCAGTTCGCCGCGTCGCCGGCAAGCGACCACATGAGCTTCGTCCAGGAATCCTCGGGGATCAGGAGGAAATACCACATGCGGGTGTCCTCGCGGAGGTTGCTGCCGAGGCTCCGGAAGAAGGCGCAGGCGGCAAGGACAAGCGCCACGGGCAGGTAAGAATCCGTTTTGACGACGAAGCGGCAGAAGAGCCCGGCGCCGAGCCCCGTGACCAGATAGAACTCCAGGGTCTTCGTGAGGAAGCCGAGATGCGCGAAGCGGAAGCGGTTGTAGAGCGCCTTGTGGAAGAAGACGTTTGCGCCGGCGCCGCGGGAAAAATCATTCCTGCGGATTCTTTCGCTCCGGTCCTTCTTCCTTTTGGCAAGCGAGCCGTCGTCGCCCGCGCGGGCATTTTCCAGCATCTCCGCCTTCAGGGTGGTCCGGGACAGCGCTTCTTCATAAAAATCCGCCGGAACGTGCCAGGTCAGCCAGGCAAGGCCTGCGCCGCCGGCAAGGACTGCAGCGAAACTCGCCAAAGCCCCGGCCGCGTTTTTTTCTGCCGCAAACATGACGAAGCCCTTGATCCAGCCCCAGAA
This sequence comes from Lachnospiraceae bacterium UBA6987, assembly GCA_002449955.1. Taxonomy (GTDB): domain Bacteria; phylum Bacillota; class Clostridia; order Lachnospirales; family Lachnospiraceae; genus UBA6987. The sequence goes on along the minus strand of DJYD01000056.1, from coordinate 19,917 downwards.
GGGGATATAGCGGGTGACCGGTGCGTTAAAGAAAGCGAGCAGCGCCTCCCAGATGCCGAGGCCGCTTCCCTCCATGAAGAGATAAAAGCCGCCGGCGATCAGCGCAAGCGCCAGATAAATGAAGCGCCGCAGGTTTCTCTTGAAGCCGGGGTGAACGGAGCCCTGTACGAAGCAGAGCATCTTGAACAGCTGTGAGATGCCGATGGTCAGGACGAGGCCGGCAAAGACGGCGGCGATCATCCAGAAGGAAAAGCCGTCGTTTTTCATGAGATTCGGGGTCTGGTAGAGCGTGATATAGAGCGTGGCGGCGATCGATGCGCCGATCTGCGTCATGGTGCGGAAAAGCAGTACGGACTGCGGCTTCATCGGGGAAGGAAAGAGAAGGGCAGCGTCCGCCGGCTGGAAGATGTCCGCGCCGCTTTTATCGGCGCCCCAGACCCCGAACACGAAGAAGGCGAGGACCACCGCGCCGGCCCCGAGCTCCAGAATGTCCATGAGCGGCACTTCGTCCTCCGGCTCGGATGCCGCGGGGACTTCGGTCTGCGTCTGCTCGGGGATATCGGGGACCGCCTTCTTCAGCAGAAGGCCGATCGTCCCGCCGACGAGCAGGCCGCCGGCAAGAAAGATGGCAAAGACAAGGAGCACCTTGGCCTTGAACAGCTTTTTTATGGCGTTCAGCGCGCTGTGTGTCACGTAGTAGAAGAAGAGCTTCATGCCGTTTCGCCCCTCCCGGCGTCCTCAGCGCCGCTTTCGCTGCCGTCTGCGCCCGGGTGGGACATATCTTCCCGGGAGACATTTTCCGTTACCTCAAAGAACAGTTCCTCGAGCGTGCGCCCGGAAGCATCCAGCTCCGGCCGCGTGACGTCGGCTTTGATCGTGCCGTCCTGCATGATGAGCGCGCGGTCCCAGAGCATGTCCACGCTGTCGATGATGTGCGTGCTGATTAACATCGTGCATCCGGCCGCCCGCATTTCTTCGATCATATTTTTTAACTGCTTGATCGCATGCGGATCGAGGCCGATCATGGGTTCGTCCATCATCAGCATCTGCGGCGAAGGAAGGAGGCCGAGGCAGAGATTGAGCTTTTGCTGCATGCCCTTCGAAAGCTCGTCGCCGAATTTCTTCGTCTTATCCGCAAGTTCAAAGCGGGTCAGCAGTTCGTTTATCCGCTCTTTGTAATTGTTCATTTTGTAGGCGCGGGCAAGGAATTCCATGTGCTCGAGCACGGTCAGGTTCGGATAGAGGGCAGGCAGTTCGGGGACATAGCCGAGAATGCGTCTGGCTTCGACGCTCTTATTCGGAAAGCCCGCCACGGTGATCTGCCCCTCATAGCGCAGGAAGCCGATGATCGATTTCATGATGGTGCTTTTGCCGGCGCCGTTCGGGCCGAGCAGCACGGTCACGCTGCCCGGGTCAAGATGAAAGCTGACGTCGCGGCAGGCAACCGTCTTTCCGTAGGTCTTCGTCACATGTGAAACCTGAAGCATAGCATTCTCCTTTGCCGCAGAGCTCTTCCTCCGGCCGTGTTTTTCGGCGCGCATCCTCGCAGCGGCAAGTCCAATATAACGCGAAAAAGGCTTGCGTTCAATGCCTTCATTTGGTAAATTTGCTGTAGGAACCCGCAGACAACAGCACATCTGAAAAGGAGGACCCGATGGAAGACAGTATTACCAAATTGACGATCCTGCATTCGAATGACCTGCACGGAGATTTTTTGCCGAAGACCGTGGGCGGTGAGACCGGCGGCCTGGTCCGCCTGTCCGGATACATCAACAAGGTCCGTGCGGAGAAGGAAAACTGCCTGTATGTGGTGGCGGGCGACATGTTCCGCGGTTCCATCATCGACCAGGAATACCAGGGCCTTTCCACCATCGACCTGATGAACAGCCTGCGTCCGGATGTGGCAACGGTGGGGAATCATGAAGTGGACTATGGCCTCGCCCACCTGCTTTTCCTTGAAAAGTGCGCGCGTTTCCCGATCATCAACGCGGACCTTTATGTGACCATGAACAGTGCCAGGCTGTTTCAGCCCTATCTGAATGTGGAAATCGGCGGCCTCCGTATCCTGTTTATCGGGCTGCTGACGGAGGAGGTCCTTGCGTCCACCAGACAGGAAAAGATCATCGGCTCCTTCATCGATATCAAGCAGGCGGCCAGAGAAGTCGGCATCATCTGCGACAACTACCGGACCGTGAAGACCGACATGACGATTCTGCTGACGCATGTGGGCCTTGAGATGGATAAAAAGCTGGCGTCCGAGCTGGACCCCGACTGGGGCGTGGACATGATCATCGGCGGCCACAGCCATACCTTCATGAGCAAGCCGGAGGTCGTGAACGGGATCCCCATCGTGCAGGCAGGGACGGGGACGAGCGTCATCGGACAGATCGACCTGCAGTACGACAGGGAACAGAAAAAGATCGTTGACTTCAGGTGGAAATGCATGCCGGTGAACGATCGCACGGCGCCGAAGGATCCGGTCATGGAAGAGCTCTTAAACAGTTACCGCTCGAAGACGGATTCGAAATACAAGAGGGTGGTCACCCGTTGGGCGCGGAAGCTCACGCATCCCTCCCGCGAGCAGGAAACGGAGATGGGCAACCTTTATGCGGATGCCTTGCAGTGGGAGAGCAGCTTTGATATCATGATGATGGGCTCCGGATCCATCCGCAAGAAAGAGCTTGGCCCGGTGATCGAATACCAGGACATGCTGGAGAATACGCCGTTTGACGATGCGCTCTGGATGCTGGAGGTGACGGGAGACCAGTTCAGGCGGATCGTAAAGCACCTCATGCGGGATGACGCCTGGAAGGGCGAGACGGAGTTTTATCAGTTCTCAAAAGGCGTGCATATCCGCTACAACAAGACCACGAAAGAGCTGGAAGAACTGACCTTCCGCGGTGAGGAGATAACGCCGGGCATGCGTCTGAAGATCGCCCTGCAGAACTACCATTACACGAACTTTGACGAATTCATGGGCGTGCCCCTTGAAGAGGTGAAGGCAAACATGCGTCCGCGCGTGGTCGCAACCTCCGTCAACAACATCATTGAAGAATTTTTTGCCACGAACGAAGGCCTGGATGCGCATGTCGAAGGCCGGATAGAAGTCGTGGAATAGTAAAGACCGACAGGCCGGTCATCAGGGGCCGAAAGGCCAAAAAGGAGTTATGATGTATGATGCCGTGATCATCGGGACGGGGCCTGCGGGGCTTTCCGCCGCGATCAATCTGAAACTGCACGAAAAGAGCTTTGTCTGGTTCGGCTCGGCCGGATACAGCGACAAGGTGGGAAAGAGCGAGAAAATCGCGAATTATCCGGGGCTCGGACTGATCTCCGGCAATGAGCTGAATCAGCGCTTTTTCGAGCACGCCCGCGAGATGGGGCTTGAGAGCACCGATAAGAAAGTCACGAATGTGATGCCGATGGACGATTATCTGATGGTCCTCGCGGATAACGAGGTCTATGAGACGAAGACGCTGCTGCTGGCGACCGGTGTGCTGACCGCGAAGAGCTACGAGGGTGAGGACGAGCTCCTCGGCCGGGGCGTCAGCTACTGCGCGACCTGCGACGGCTTCCTGTACAAGGGAAAGACCATCGCCGTCTTCTGCGGCGCGCCGCGCTATGAGCACGAGGTGGAATACCTCGCCGGGATCGCGGAGAAGGTATATCTGTCCGCCGGCTATCCGGACTGCAAGCTGGATTTGCCGAATGTGGAGAAGATCACGCCCATCAAGGCGGTGAGGGGCGGCATGAAGGCCTCGCAGATCGAACTGCACGGCGGGACCGTTATCGATATCGACGGGCTCTTCATCCTGCGGAACGCCGTCGCGCCCGGAACCCTCGTGCCCGGGATCGAAACCGACGGGCCGCACATCGTCGTAAACCGCAGGCAGGAGACGAATATCCCCGGCATCTATGCCGCGGGAGACTGCACCGGCAGACCGTACCAGATCGCAAAGGCCGTGGGCGAGGGCAATATTGCCGCCCATGAGATGCTGGAATACATGGCGAAGGGAAAGTAAAGAAAAACAGAAAAGAGCTATAGAAAACTTTGCTCAGGAAGCAGTTTTCTGTAGCTCTTTTGATTTGCCCGGAGATTTATTTGTTCAGATAAGCCTTCAGCAGTTCGGTGAGAAGGGCGTCTTTGTCAATCCTGAGCAGCCCTGCGGCCCGCAGGATCACTTGATGCCGTACATTTCATCCATGATCTTATGCAGCGCGGCGTAGGGATCGTCCGTCATGGCCGTGGAATCCCCGAACTGCATGACGCGGAGCTCGCCGGAAACCGCTTCCCAGGCCGGAAGGCCGCTTCCGTTCGGATCGCCGGTCTTAATGAAGTTCAGGTAATACTGCTTCATCTGCGCGCTCAGTTCACGGTCGCGGGCGTTATAAAGGGAGGAGCCGTCCGGAATGTTGCCGTAGAGATAGACCTCCTCGCCGCTGTGCCAGTCGCCGAGTCTGCCGTTGTCCTTCGTAAACCAGTAGACGTAGGCCGGAACGTTATTTTCCTGTCCCTGTCTTGCGAGACAGTAGTGGCCGTAGGAGAAGAGCAGCACCGAATCGATCTCGGCCCAGTTCTTTTTTGCTTCGGCGTCCGTCTTCGCCGGATAAAGTGCAAGGACCTTTTCTGCATATCCTTCAGGGAAGACCGCACGGATCTTCTGCTCGTAATTCTTCAGATTCGCCTGAGAGAAGAGGATGAAGGGCGCCGCTTCCTCGCCGTTGAAGCCGTGCATCAGGGCTTCTTCATTGCATTCACCGGCCGAGTAGGCCTCATAGGGCGTCTTCGTGAGGGCATAGCCGTCCACGGTGATATGGTGCTGAACGGCCATCTCGCCCACGATCTTCTCCGCCGGCAGGGCGCGCAGCTCCTCGACCGAGGAAACGCCCAGGCGCTCCTTCGTCTTTTTGCCGTCGGCAAACGCTTTGTCCAAGAGGCGGAAGGAATGTGCGGGCACCTTCGCGCTCACAGTGGAGCTTTCCATCACGGCTCTCCTAAAGAGCCCTTTCGCAAGCGGAGAGGTGCAGATGGCGCTCACGGAGGCGGCGCCTGCCGATTCCCCGGCCAGGGTCACGTTCCCCGGGTCGCCGCCGAAGGAGGCGATGTTTTTCTGCACCCATTTCAGGGCTTCGATCTGATCCAGCAGGCCGTAGTTGCCGGTCGTGCCGTTCGGAGATTCCGCCGCCAGCGCTTCGTCCGCAAAGTAGCCGAACATGCCCAGGCGGTAGCCCATGTCGACCACGATCACGCCCTCGTGCGCAAGACCCTGGCCGTTATAGTCCTGATACCAGGGCTGGCCGGTCTGCAGGGAGCCGCCGTGCACATAGACGAGCACGGGAAGATCCTTCACGTCGCCGGCAGGCTTCCAGATATTGAGATAGAGCGAGTCCTCGCTCACCGGCGCGCGCCAGTTGTCGTCAAGAGAGATCTTGTAATCATGATAGCCGATAATCTGGGCGAGCGAATCGTAGATCACGGCATTTGTCACCTGCATGGACATCGGCGCGAAATGATCGGCGGCAAGCACGCCCTCCCAGGGCTCCGCCGGCTGCGGCTCTCGCCATCTTAAGTCTCCCACGGGCGGCTTTGCGTACGGGATGCCCGCGTAGACTTCGACCTTTTTATCTTCCGTATATACACCGGTCAGGTCACCCTGCGCGGTGTGCAGGACCTCCGTCACGCCGCCGTTTTTCCCCAGAACGGCAGGCACGGCGCGCACAGGCGGCCGGGAAAGAAGCAGGATCCCTCCGCAAATGACAAAAAGCCCGAGCCAGGCGCTGAAGCGGACAAGCTTTCTGCTGCCGGAAAGTTTCTTTCTGCGCAGGAAGATAAAGGCGGCGATAGTAAGAAGAGCCAGCCCCCAGCCGAGCAGTGTGTGTTTGCCGAGCTCGAGCACGGCAAAGAAGATCAGGGCGAAAAGGCCAAGCAGGACTTTCCAGAGGATCTTGCCGGGGGCTTGCTTCTTTTTCATCGTTTTTGTCATGTGTTGTTCCTCATATGGATAGTCATTATGGTGCCGGGCTTGCTGATTCTCAGGCCTGGCTGCGGCTTTTATTCTGCTGCTTTCAGGGCCGCAGCGAGATCGACCTTGTCCAACTTTCTCATCATGATCAGGTAGACCAGGAAGGAGAAAAGCAAGGTGAAGCCGATCGAGAACAAAAAGCTCGGAATTTTCACCCTGGGGATGAAGGAGACGAGATCGACCTTGATCGAGCTCATGACAAAGCGGTTCAGCAGGATGCCGAGCGGGACGCCCAGGAGAGCGCCCAGAAGCGTCAGCAGGAGGTTTTCCCGGAGCACGTAAACAGCGGCTTCACTGCGGTAGAAGCCGAGGACTTTAACCGTCGCGATCTCCCGGAGCCGCTCCGTGATATTGATGTTGATCAGGTTGTAGATCACGATAAAGGCGAGTGCGGCGGCACAGACAATGGTGAGCAGCACGATGTAAATCAGATTGTCCATGATGCCGCCGATACGGTCCTTTAACACGCTGCCGGCCGACACGTTCAGCACGCCGGGGAAGGACAGGAGCCTTGCCGTCGCATCGGAAGCGCCCTCACGTTTCAGCACGTACGCCTCGGTCTTGACCGGCGTTTTTCCGGTCAGGGCTTCATAGGTCTCGTCCGAAATGAAGACGTAATTGTAGATATAGTTGTCAAAAATCCCGCTGATCGTAACGCTATATTCCTGCTCATCCAGGACGAGGGTCAGGGCATCGCCCGCGCTTAGATCCATTTCGTCCGCGAGGGCGCTGTTGACCGCGCACATGCCTTTCCCCGGGTAGGGCAGCTCGCCGCTTTCGTTGTGCATGGAGAAAAAGCGGGAGAAGGCTGCGCCGTCCTCCACGGAGATCAGAGACAGATCTTTTTCGGTTTTATTTTTCCGGACGGAGGCATTGAAGCCGGAGACGAATATCGCGTCTCCGGAATAGCGGGCTGCCGTACGGAGAAACTCTTCCTTTGCAGCCGCATCCGGCTCTTCATCGAAAGTTACTTCATATTCATAGCGGGTGATCTCGCTGTACTGGTATTTGACAACGTCCTGAATCGAATCCCGGATGCCGTAGCCCGTGATCATCAGCGCGGTGCAGCCGGCTACGCCGAGCAGCATCATCAGGACGCGGCTGTGATAGCGGAATATATTGCGCAGTGTGACCTTCCACATAAAGCTCAGATGATTCCAGAGCGCGGGAATCCTTTCTAAGAGGACCCGTTTGCCGAGCTTCGGCGCCTTCGGCCGCAGGAGGGCTGCCGGAACCAGCCTCAGCTGACCGGCCAGGGAAAGGAAAGTGACCAGAAGAATGGCGAGAATATAGCCGGCGGTCGTGATAAGACCGAGCTTCCAGTCAAGGACATATTCCAGGCGGTCGGCAAAATGGTACATGATCCGGTAGGCTTTCCAGATGAGCTGCGGGAAGATGTAGGAAAGAGCAGGGATGCCGATGCCGCAGCCAAGCAGTGAGGCGGAGCCGGCATAGAACAGGTACTTGCTCATGACGGCGGCGCGCGAATAGCCGAGCGCCTGCAGGATCCCCAGCTGGCCGCGCTGTTCCTCGACCATGCGGGTCATGCTTGTGATGCAGATGAGGGCGGCGACCAGGAAAAAGAAGAAAGGAAAGACCTTCGCGACGTTCTGAACGATCATAGAGTCGTTGTCAAGGCAGGCGTAGCCGACATTGGCAAAGCGCCCGAGCGTGAACACGCCAGGCTCCGCCAGCTCGTCCAGCGCCTTCCAGCCGTCATCGATCTCTGCCTTTGCCTGTATAAGCTCCCGCTTTGCCGCGAACAGTTCGTGGAGCGCGGCGCTGCGCTTGGCAACGAGTTCATTGACGCCGTCCTTAAAGGCGGCCTCCCCTTCATCTAACTGCAAAGCAGAGTCAAGCAGCTGCTGCTCGGCCTCTGCAAAGGCATTTTCGGCTTCTTCCCGGGCAGCTTTCAGTTCTTCCCCTCCCGCAAAATAAGCCTTCCAGCCTTCATCAAGCTGCGCTCTTGCGGCATTTACCTGCGCCTTGGCGGCTTCGAGCTGCCGTCTTGTCTGGGCGAGCACGGCGGCCGCCTGCGCAAGCTGCGCGCGTGCGCTGTCCGCCTGAGAGGAATAGGTTTTCATTAAATCGGAGGCGCCGCTGTAGAGATTTTTCACGGCGTCCATGAGGGCGCGTATGGAAGAGGCGGCATCGGCCATCTGGTCTTTATTCGCGATCAGCGTCCGCAGGGCCTTAATGCGCCTTCGGAAGGCGGTGAGCGCTTCGCTGCTTCCGTAATCCTTTTCCAGACGGTTTGCCAGCGTGTCCGCACTGTCGGCTAAGGTACCAAGGGCTGCGTACACACTGTCCCGGTTCTCGGTCCAGAGCTTTTCGGCAGCGGCAAGCTGCTCCTCGAGGCTCAGATCCCCGGAGAGGCCGAGCTCGGCAAGCGAGGACAAAAGGGCGGACAGCGTTGTCTGGACTTTGCCGGAGGCTGTCTGAAAATCCGTGTACAGATCGATCAGCTCAAAGATGCGGGAATAGCGGGAAATGGAATCATTGTACTGATTCAGCCCGGCAGAGTACTGGGCCTGACCGGCCTGATAGGCAGCGAGACCGTCCGCGTATTCGCCTTCCCCGTTTTGCAGCTGCTTCAGGGCATCGTCAAGCTGTGCCTGAGCCTCTTCGAACTGCGTCTGTGCATCCTGTTTTGATGTTTCGAGCTCTTTTCTGCCTTCTTCCAGCTTGATGCGGCCGTCCTTCAGTTCCTTTTCGGCATCCTCGAGCTGCTTTTCGGCATCGGCAAGGGCTGAAAATGCCTCCTCGCGGGCTTTTTCATATTCGGCCAGACCGTCTGCATATTGCGCTTCGGCATCCTGCAGCTTCTTCGTATTGTCCGAAATGAGGCGGGTATAGCGAAGATGCGCCTGTTCCTCGGCGAGCGTCTTCATGGCGGGCTCTGCGGCATCCGCAGCGTCGCTGTATTCATCAGAGTACAGAAAACCAAGATCTCCCGCACGGACGTAGATCATGGAATAGGTATCGCCGGTAAAATCCTCCGGCAGAATATAGGCAAAAAAGGCGATGCTTCCGCTTCCGACCGAAGTGGTGCCGCGCTCATAGTTCAGGTAAAGGGGAGAATTGCAGAAGCCGACGACAACAAAGCTCTTTTCAGCAAGCGCATCCAGTGCCTCCTCGCTGTTCTGATCGGATAATATGATTTCATCCCCGAGCGCCAGCGCGGATGCAGCGAAGCTGTCCAAAAGGACCTCCCCGCTTTTTTCCGGCAAGCGGCCGGAGGTGACCTCCGGCATATTGACAGCAGAAGGCAGGCTCATGAAGTGGACCGCAGAATCTTCCTCGGTGAGAGCGACCAGGAGATCCTGTGTGTACATCCCGTCCACGGCTTCGGCAAGGCCTGATGCCCGGACGGCTTCCACCTCGCGCTCGGTATAGCCGAGGGTGGAAATAAGCTGAAAATCGTAGAAAGAAGTGCGTTCAAGATAGGTATCGGCAGTCTTAACCAGGGCATCACGGGTCACCCGCAGACCGGTGAAAAAGCCGGCGCCGAGCAAAATGATGCCCAAAATGGCAAAATAACGACCGGGCGAGCGAAAAATCTCCCGGAAGCTGTTTTTTTGGAGTGCCGATTTTACCATTCGATCTCCTCGATGGGAAGCGGATCGGGGTTCAGCTCAAACCCGCTCACCGTTCCGTTTTTGATGTGGATCACGCGGTCGGCCATGGCGGTCAGTGCGCTGTTGTGCGTAATGATAATCACGGTCATGCCGCGTTCCCGCCCGGTTTCGGACAGAAGTTTAAGGATTGCTTTGCCGGTTTCATAGTCAAGTGCGCCGGTAGGCTCATCGCAAAGCAGCAGTTTGGGGTTCTTGGCAAGCGCGCGGGCGATCGCCACGCGCTGCTGCTCCCCGCCGGAAAGCTGGGAAGGGAAATTCTTCATGCGTTCCCCCAGCCCGACCTTGACAAGCGTCTCGGCGGGATCAAGAGGGTCACGGCAGACCTGCGCCGCGAGCTGAACGTTTTCCAGCGCGGTCAGGTTTTCAATCAGGTTATAAAACTGGAAGACAAAGCCGACGTCCTGTCTGCGGTAACCGACAAGCCGCTTTTTCGGCAGGGCGGAGATGTTTTCACCATCTAAGAGGATACGGCCGCTTGTCAGGGTGTCCATGCCGCCCAGAATATTGAGCAGCGTGGTTTTGCCGGCGCCGGACGGCCCGACGATGACGCAAAGCTCCCCTTTCTCAATGGAAAAACTGACGTCGTGGATGGCTTCGATCTCCACCTCGCCGCTCTTGTAAACTTTCCGGACATTTTCAAAATCGATATAACTCATGACTGTTTTTTACGGACAGGGTGGAAGCCGAAGGTGTTCGGTCCGCAGTGCGTCGCAACGGCTGCGCAGGCGGGAATTTCGATCACCTCTTTAAAATAGTGCAGTCCGCGGATATAATCCATCAGCTTCTGCAGCAGTGCGGGATCCTGAAGGGTATGGTTGACAAAGAGATAATCGTCTTCATACTGCGCAGGATCGCCCAGCTTGTCCTTCGTGAAATCAAGCAGGACCTTGTCATATTTGCCCCGGAACTTGCGGCCGGCATGCATGTGGCCTTCGGTCATGACGATCTCCGGACGCAGCTTCAGCAGACTGGCGCCAAGGGCGGCGAGACCGCTGCAGCGGCCGCCTTTATATAAATATTCCACGGTTTCGATCACGAAGCTGCATTCGATGCGGGTGCGGTATTCGTTCAGCATTTCACACAGGGCTTCCGGGCTTTTGAGATCGCTTTGCGCGGCTTTCAGGACAAGCAGACCGGTCCCGCTGCCGATGCCCCAGGAATCAACACAGTATACGCCGCTTACGTTTTCGGCCGCTGCGCATGCGTTTTCATAGCAGCTGGAGGCGCCGCTCGTTTTGGCAATATGAATGATAGGACGGTCGTCCTTTTCGCGGATGTTGCTGAAGAAGACTTCGTAATCATAGGGATTGGCAGCCGAGGTCTGCGGGAGTTTGCCGGTCTTTTCGACATAGGCAAACAGATCCTCCTGCGTCAGATCCGGCCAGTCAGGCTTGTTATCGTCGCCGAGATTGACATAGCTGGCGATGGGCCGAATGTCATACTTTTCGATCAGTTCCCGGGGCAGGTCCATCGTGGTATCTGCGGTAATGATGAAATCAGACATGATTACCCCCTCAAAAAGAGTATAGTAAGAAGACGCTTGCGCGTTTTCCTCTTCGATTATACTTCACCTTGGCGGAAAAGTCCATGCAGATATTGACATTCCCGCCGACTTCGTGTAGGCTAGTGACGCTGGTTCAAGACCGACAACAATACCATTTTGGAGGAAATCATTGCATGTTCAGGAGTGCAAAAGAAGTCATCCAGTATATCCGCGAAAACGACATTAAAATGCTCGATTTTAAAATGGTCGATATCGACGGGGCTTTTCGCCATGTTACCATTCCCGCTTCCCGTTTTACGGAAGACACCATCACAAACGGCATCGGATTCGATGCCTCAAATTACGGTTATGCCGTCGTGGAAAAGAGCGATATGGTCTTTATCCCCGATGTCAGCACAGCCATGATGGATCCGTTCTGCGAGATCCCGACGCTTTCCATGACGGGCAATGCCATGATCATCGATTATCCGAAGAACCGTCCGCTTGCGCAGTATCCGCGCAATATCGTGCTGGCTGCCGAGGAATATATGAGGAGCACCGGGATCGCCGATACGATGATGATCCTGCCGGAATTTGAATTCTACCTCTTTGACGAAGCCGGCTGGCGGGTGGATTCGAACCATCAGGAAGCCCACGTGGATTTCGGCCAGGCCTACTGGAACAGCGACACGGAGGGGACGGCCAATATCGTACCTTACCAGAAGAATTACCACACGGCAAAGCCGTTTGACACGACGTTCGAGTGCCGCAGCCAGATGGTCCTGCACATGGAGGAGGCCGGGATCCCGGTCAAATATCACCATCCTGAGGTCGGGGCCGGCGGACAGTTTGAGATCGAACCGCTCTTAGGACCCATGTCCAAAATGGCTGATGCCTCGATGCTGATCAAATACATCATCAAAAACACGGCGCAGGATTTCGGGATGAGCGCGACCTTCATGCCCAAGCCGATCTTCGGTGAAGCCGGGAGCGGCATGCACGTGCATATGCTGCTGATGAAGGACGGAGAGCCGGTCTTCTCCGATGAAAACGGCTACTCGCACCTCTCCCGGACGGCGCATTATTTCATGGGCGGCCTGCTTTCGCACATCGATTCGCTGTGCGCGATCACAAACCCCAGTACGAATTCCTTCAAGCGTCTGGTTCCGGGCTTTGAGGCGCCGGTTACGGTCGGCTACGCGACCTCGAACCGCAGCGCCGTCATCCGGATCCCGGCCTATGCCAAGACGCCTGCGCTCCGCCGCTTTGAACTGCGCAATCCGGACGCCACCTGCAATCCTTATTTCTGCTATGCAGCGCTGCTCATGGCTGGGCTTGACGGGGTAAAGAAGCAGATCGATCCGGAAAAGAACGGGTGGGGTCCGTACGATTACAACCTGTTCCAGCTGCCTGAGGAGGAAAAGGCAAAGCTGCGCGGCCTTCCGACGACCCTGGAAAAGGCACTGGATGCTCTGGAAGCAGACCATGACTACCTGACAGAAAGCGGCGTCTTCCCCGAGACGCTGATCCGGGATTATATCTCCCGCAAGCGTAAGGAGTGCGCCGATATCGCGCGGATCCCCACGGCGGCGGAATTTGACCGTTATTATAACCGCTGAGCGGTCAGTCATGTGAAGGGCGCCTTGTCAGGAGGAAAGGCGTGGGTGAAACGGACAGATAACAGAGGAAATCACGATGTATCATCAGAATAACGTGTTTAAGCGTACAGTATCCCTGGCTCTTGCACTGCTGCTTTCGTTAAGCAGCCTCGGCGGCTGCGGCAAAAGAGGCGGTGAAAGTACGGCACCTGCCGAAAGCAGTCTTCCGCCGGAGAGCAGCACGCAGGAGGAAGAGACCAGATTCAAGGTCTCTTTTTCCTGTTATCCGGAAGAGGCCGCACAGGCACCGAAGCGGCAGCGTGTACGTGCAGGAGAAAAAGCCGCGATGCCGGAGGTTAAGGCGGAAGAAGGCTACAGTTTTGTGGCCTGGTTCCGGAAGGACGGCCGTTTGCTGCCTTACGACTTTAAAACGCCGGTTACGGAGGATGTGGACCTTGTGGCTTATTTCCTCGGGGAAGAGGATACGGATGACGGCGATGAGGACGGCCTTCCGGATGCTCTCGAGCGTTTCCTGAAAACCGATGCGGAAAAGGAAGATACGGACGGTGACGGTCTTTCGGACGGCCTGGAACTGATGAAGCTGAGTCTTGACCCCCGTGCGAAGGATACGGACGGAAACGGAAAACCGGACGGTAAAGAAGACTATGATGGGGACGGCCTTGCCAATGCCGCTGAGGCAGAATACGGCTGCAGCGCAGTCCTTTTCGATACGGATGCCGATGGGTTAGGCGACGGGGATGAACTGACGCAGTATCACACGGATCCCCTGCTTGCGGATACGGACGGCGACGGCGTTGCAGACGGTGACGAGGCAGAGCTTGGCTCCGACCCCACCAAAGAAGAAACCGCATTTGCCACAAGCGTAAACCTCGGTGAGACCGACGGCAATTCGCCGGTGTCCATCGCCGTTACGGCGCATACGGACGCGGAAGGCGCGGGTACGCTGCACATCGAACAGCTTGTCAGCACGGATATTCCGGCGCTTTCCGCGGGGAGCTTAGGCTATATTGCTCCCGGCTATACGATTACGGCGCAGGGAGAGCTGTATGAAGCTCAGCTCTGCTTTTCCTATGATCCGGCACTGGCCGAGGGCCGGGAAAGCTTCGAGCCGGCCATTTACTGGTATGACGAGGAAGCTTGCGAACTGATCGAGGTGCCGGGACAGATAAGGGAAGACGGCTCAGTCACGGCGATTGTCACCCATTTTTCCGACTATATTCTGCTGGATAAGAGCATGAAGGATCTCTTTTATGAGGCGCTCGGCATTCCGACGCCCGAGGAGATGGCGGTTGATGAAAACGGCGACGGCCTGCCGGATATTTTGGTCTCCTGGCTGAATGAGGGCAGACTCAAATATGACAATACGTATCTGTTGGCCGGTGTTCTGGATATGTACGGCACGGAATCGGACGACTGGGATGAGGACGGCCTGAAAAACGGAGAGGAGATCGAATTCGGGGTCTCGCTCTTCGGCGTCTCGATGACGATCCGCTCCAACCCCCTGCTGATCGATACGGACGGCGACGGCATAAGCGACTATGATGAGATCGTCACACTCGGGACTTCGCCGAAAAAATACAATTATCAGGCGGAAAGTCCCTATCATCAGCTGATGAACAATGCAAAGTACAGCTATGCCACACACAGGACGGGCGGCGAAGAGGAATTCGGCCTGGCGATTGACCTGAATAAACAGGAAGAAGCCAAGCAGTGCATGATCAATTATCTGTATGATTATGCGCCCGAGGATACCCTCCGGCAGAACGCGGAGAAGATCGCCGAACTGGAAATGCATAACGAGGCGGTCAAAATGCTGGGCCTTGTGAGTGAAATGGCGAGTCTCTACAAGAGCGCCTGGTCGCTGTATGAGACAGACAAAAAGATTGACGAGCTGAAAAATGATCCGTTAGAGAAAGTCTACTCAGACAATATCAATCTTAAAAAAGATATGATCAAGGCCAAAAACGAGCGCCGGGACGATGCGCTGATCAAATCCATGCGGCTCTTCAGTGTTCCGGATAAGATGCAGGAACTGACAAAGAAGCTTCAGGGGGATAATTATTCCAAGATCGAAGGCATCACAAAGGTGATCGGTGCGTGCAAGGATATGATGAGTTTTTATCAGAGCGCACTGAAGCTGCACAAATTCAACGTGAGTGATGAGCTGGCGGTTTTTGCCAAATCGCAGAAAAAACTGAAGGGAAGCACGTCCAAGGCAGTAGGCACGACGCTGACCGTCGCCTGCGATGTGCTTGAAGGGGTGGAAGATATCGCGGAGATCCAGCTGACCTACGGCAAGATCAAGGCGAATCTTGCAGCCTACAACCGTTACCTGGAGATGCTGATCTATGTCAAGGAAAACGCGGCGGATGATTATGTCCGGAACGCAGCGGATGATCTGGCCAAAATGGTCCTCGATACCGGAGACGAGTACGATGAACAGCTGAGAAATGCCTGCATTGCAAGCGGAACAAAGGCTCTGGCGAAGACGGCAATCGATGCCACCGCAAAGTACAATTCCTATGCCGCGATCGCGAGCGCTTTTATCAGCCTGTACGGGCTGACCGGCATCGAGGAGATGCAGAAATACAATATTTATTTCAAGGTGATGCGGGAGATCTCCAACGGCTGCCGCAACCAGCTGAATGCGATGGTAAAAGTGGAGGGTGATACCTTCTGCTTTGAAATCAACAAATATCCCTTCGTGCGGGATTACCTCGTGCAGCTTGCCCAGAGCCGGATCGTCGGAGAGTATTACAAATACGAGTATATCTCCGAGGACAGTATCTTAAGCTGGTTAGCTTTCCTGAATCCCGCCTACAAGACCAAAACGCCGGCCGAGTATGCGGCAGACGGCAAGGAAAGAATAAAGACAATATACGGCTATGCGAACCGCATGCATCTGCCGCTGTCGAAGAACCTCCCCTATTATTCGGACTTCTTTGATCCGAATGTCCCGGAGGACCATATCCATATCGTGCGGACACCTGCGCGGGCACTGCGGGAGGCCGCAGGCATCTATGTGCTCTCTTCAGGCGCCGGTGCGTGGGAGACCCGTTTGGAACTGAAAAAGGACGGGAGCTTTACGGGTTATTATTATGACATGAACATGGGCGAGAGCGGGCAGACGGCAGGCGGCAAACATTATGATGCCTCCGTGTATGAACGAAGCTTCCGCGGACGCTTTGAAGCGGGGGATGCGCTGGATGACTATTCGTACCAACTGGTTCTTGCGGAATATCATATCGAAGGAACCGACGGGGAAGAATATATCGACTACAGCTCCGGCGCTACGCGGCACATCAATTCACCTGCAGCGGGGCTCGAAGGCTGGACGGAATATGTTCTGTATGATCCGGACACGCCTTCATCCATGCTGAAGTATCAGCCGTGGACGTTGTTCGGAAAGGATCAGGACTGCGTGATCGGCTTCGGCGAAAAAGACGACATCCGATCCTATTTCTGCCGGATCGGAACGCGGGAGTATGAGTCCTACAGCACGGCATATCTGGCATTTCTGAGCGGCAAACAATACCTGGGAAGAGGACAGCGCTTCGGGAATGACGTGGAGCCTGCTTACGCCCTCCATGATATGGACGGAGACGGTATTCCGGAGCTGATTCTGACAAACGGTTTTGCGGCGAGAACAGAGCGCTGCGCCTATGTCTACACCTTCAATATGGGACAGGTGCAGTATCTCGGCGTCGGACCGACAGACGCGTATGTGATCCCGGATGCACGGTTCCCGGGCCTGTTTGGCAAATATGAAAGCAACTGGAACTATTACACGAAAAAGCTGTTTGAGATCGGCGTGGAACGTTTTGCAGAGGGCAGCTTTGATCCGCCGTATACACAGCTGACGGAAAACGATGCCCTGATGGAAGCCTTTACAAAGGGTCCCCGAACCTATCTCTTTGCGCCGTAACAGGAGAACCGCTTATGGACAGAAATGATCGCTGCTATCAGAACTACATCCAGATCCTGAAAGAGGAACTGAAACCCGCCATGGGCTGTACAGAACCCATTGCCATCGCCTATGCGGCGGCTAAGGCAAGGTGCGTGCTCGGCGCTTTGCCGGACAGGCTGCTGATCGAGGTGAGCGGCAATATCATTAAAAATGTCAAGAGTGTCGTCGTTCCGCATACCGGGGGCTTAAGGGGCATCCCGGCGGCTGCAGCGGCAGGGATCGTGGCCGGCGATGCGGATGCGGAGCTGGAAGTGATCTCCCATGTCAGTGAGGCGCAGGTCGCTGAGACCGCGGCCTATCTGAACCGTGCCGAGATCGAGGTGCGCTGCGCCGAGACGCCGCAGATTTTTGATATCCGCATCACCGCATGCCGGGGCACAGATGAAGCCTTTGTGCGGATCGCGGATTACCACACCAATATCGTGTGCGTGCGGAAGAACGGGGAGACGCTGTTTGAAAAAGAGTGCGTAAAAGAAGAGGCAGGCCTGACGGACAGGAGCTGCCTCAGCATAGAAGGCATTGTGGATTTTGCGGATTCTGTGGACCCGGATGACGTGCGTGAGGTTCTGACCCGTCAGATCAGCTTTAATCTGGCGATTGCAAAAGAAGGCCTGCGCGGCGATTACGGCGCCAATATCGGCAAGACGATTCTGCTTCACCGCGAGAATGATATCAATTACCGGATGAGGGCTTATGCGGCAGCGGCCAGTGATGCGCGGATGGGCGGCTGCGAGCTGCCGGTCGTGATCAATTCGGGAAGCGGCAACCAGGGGATCACGGCATCGGTGCCGGTGATCGTCTTTGCTGAAGAAAGCGGGAAGAGCGAAGAAGAACTGCTGCGGGCGCTCTGCGTATCCAATCTGGTCACGACGCATCTGAAAACGGGGATCGGCAGGCTGTCTGCTTACTGCGGCGCGGTGAGCGCCGGCGCGGGTGCGGGCGCCGGGATCGCGTATCTGAAGGGCGGCCGTTTTGAGATGATCGCGCACACGGTCGTGAATGCCGTGGCGGTCACTTCCGGAATCATCTGTGACGGCGCCAAGGCCAGCTGCGCGGCGAAGATCGCCGCTGCGGTGGATGCCGGACTGTTAGGCCTTGCCATGTATGAGAACGGCAATCAGTTCTTCGGCGGCGAAGGCATCGTCAAAAAAGGCGTGGAGAACACCATTGCCACCGTGGGACGGCTTGCCTGCGTCGGCATGCAGCAGACGGACAAGGAAATCATCCGGCTGATGATGGAAAGCTGAGACCGGCTGCGCAGCGTTTTACAGCAGATCCTGCAGCGTTTTGCTGAAAAAATAATCGTGGGTCAGCTTATCATAGCCGGCCCAGAGCGGAAGCGTGCGGCAGTCAGCGGAGCGCGGACAGGAGACAGAACCGCCGGCAAGACAGGCAACGGAAGCTAATGACCCTTCGGTCAGTTCGATGATTTCTCCGATGGGATAGTCCTCCGGTCTGCGGGAAAGCCGGTACCCGCCGCCTTTTCCGCTTGCGCCTGTGATGAGGCCGCCGGCAACCATATCCTTGACAATAATTTCCAGGTATTTTTTGGAGATGCCCTGTCTTTCCGCAATATCTTTCAGCGGAATATACATATCACCTGCATGTTCTGCGAGATCGATCATGACACGCAGCGCATAGCGTCCTCTTGTCGAGATCATTGTTTTAGACCCTTTCTTCTGCTTTTGCACCTATTATACAGTAGGCAAGTGGGTAATTCAAGCATTGTTTGCTAAAAACCTATTGACATAGTAGGCAAATGGAAATATAATCCCTTCTGTAATATCCGGAAAGGAGACCGAGTTTTGATTTATGCGGACAATGCCGCCACGACAAAGATGAGTGAGACGGCCATACGGACTATGACAGAACTGATGCAGACGGGCTGGGGCAATGCTTCGAGCCTGTACAGCACAGGTCAGAAGGCAAAGGAATATCTGGAAAAGGCAAGGGAGGAGATCGCGGCAGTCATCGGCGCCTCCCCCAGGGAGATCATTTTTACCTCCGGCGGAAGCGAAGCGGACAACCAGGCGATCCTGAGCGCGGCAGCGCTTGGCAGGCGCAAGGGCAAAATGCACATCATTTCCTCGGCTTTTGAGCACCATGCCGTGCTGCACACGCTGGATAAACTGCAGAAGGAAGGCTTTGCGGTCACCCTTCTGGATGTGCATGAAGACGGACTCGTGCGGCCGGAGGAGCTGGAAGCGGCTATCCGGGAGGATACCTGCCTGGTCACGATCATGGCAGCCAATAACGAAATCGGAACGATTCAGGACATCCGCAGGATCGGTGCGGTCTGCAGAGAAAAAGGCGTGCTTTTCCATACGGATGCGGTACAGGCGGTGGGGCATATTCCGCTGAATGTGGAAGAAGATCATATCGACATGCTGTCTGCTTCCGCGCACAAGTTTCACGGCCCGAAGGGCGTCGGCTTCCTGTACGCAAAAAGAGGGATCTGGCTGACGAATCTGATCGAAGGCGGTGCGCAGGAGAGAGGAAAACGTGCCGGTACGGAAAATGTCCCTGCGATCGCAGCCATGGCGGCCGCACTTAAAGAGGTGAGCAGCCGCCGGGAAGAAAATACCGCGCATCTTGAGGTGATGCGGGACAGGCTGATAGAAGGCCTGAGCAGGATCCCCCATGCAGCGCTTAACGGCGATCCGAAAAAGCGTCTCCCCGGGAATGTAAACTTCTGTTTTGAGGGGATAGAAGGGGAATCCCTGCTGCTGCTTCTTGACGACAGAGGGATCCAGGCTTCTTCAGGCAGTGCCTGTACCTCGGGATCGCTGGATCCGAGCCACGTTTTGCTGGCGATCGGCAGGGTTCATGATGTCGCGCACGGCTCTCTCCGTCTCTCACTCGGAGAGGACATCACGGCGGAAGAGGTGGATGAGATCATCGGCGCCGTCACGGAGGTCGTGGCCTATCTGCGGAGCTTTTCTCCGATCTGGCGGGATCTGATGAGCGGCAAGCGTGAGTTTATACTGTAAGGAGGCGTGCTATGGCACTATACAGCGAAAAAGTAATGGATCATTTCCGCAATCCCCGGAATGTGGGGGTGATCGAGGATGCGAACGGAATCGGTGAAGTCGGCAATGCCAAATGCGGCGATATTATGAAAATGTACCTGAAGATCGAGAATGATATCATTCAGGATGTAAAATTTGAGACCTTCGGATGCGGCAGC